>VGHA01000009.1 GCA_016868375.1 Betaproteobacteria bacterium
TCCAGACGGATCACTCGGCTGCCGCTGCCACGGGTTTGACAGCGAAGCCGGGATGCACTTTACTCCGCGGCTTGGTGCGATGGCAGCGCCACCCTCGGCAGCGTGAAACGAAGCGCGGCCAACTTTACCAGGGAGACTGATTTGAAACTTGCCAGCTTCGCCCGCAATGGACAGAACAGTTACGGCGCCGTCGTCGCAGGCGGCATTGTCGATCTGGGTGCCCTGATCGGCAAGCGCTATCCCGATCTGAAGGCCCTGCTCGCCGCCGATGCGCTTGCCGAGGCCGCAGCTGCCGTGGCGGGCCGGACGGCCGACTGCGCGCTCGAAGCTGTGCAAATGCTGCCCGTCATTCCCAACCCCGGCAAGATCTGGTGCTGTGGTCTGAACTACGCCGATCATGTGCGCGAAACCCAGCGCGACTTCACCGAGCAACCCACCTTTTTCCAGCGTTATGCTGACTCGCAGGTCGGCCACAACCAGCCGCTGCTGCGCCCGCGTGAGTCGACCCAGCTTGACTACGAAGCCGAGATCGCGGTGATCATCGGCAAACCGGGCCGGCGCATCAGCCGCGATCAGGCTGGCGCGCATGTGGCGGGCTATGCCTGCTACAACGATGGCAGCGTGCGCGACTGGCAGCGGCACACCACGCAGTTCGCGCCGGGCAAAAACTTTTATCGCACGGGCGGCTTCGGGCCCTGGATGGTCACTGCGGACGAGATTCCCTTTGGCACGCTCATGACGCTGAGCGCGCGTCTGAATGGCCAGGAAATGCAGCGCGCCACCACCGACATGATGCTGCACGACATCGCGCGCCAGATCGCCTATGTGTCCACGGTGGCGCCCCTGGAAGCCGGCGATGTGATCGTCACGGGAACCCCCGGCGGGGTCGGTGCCCGACGCAATCCGCCGGTCTGGATGAAGGACGGCGACGTCATCGAAATTGAAATCGATCGGGTTGGCATTCTGCGCAACACGATCGCGCTCGACTGACGCACGCGCGCCCAGGACCACCATGGCACTCTACGCAGCAACGATCTTTGTCAGCGCTTTCATCCTGTTTCTGGTCCAGCCGCTCATGGCCAAGCAGATCCTGCCCTGGTTCGGCGGGTCGGCGGCGGTCTGGACCACCTGCATGGTGTTCTTTCAGGTCGCGCTGCTGGTGGGCTATGCGTACGCTGACGCCAGCATCCGCTGGCTGAAGCCCCGCGCACAGGTCGCGCTTCACATCACACTGGTGGTCATCAGCCTGGCGGCACTGCCGATCATTCCCGATGCAGCGTGGAAACCGCTCGGCGACGAGGACCCCACGTGGCAAATCCTGGGGCTGCTCATTGCCACCATCGGCATGCCGTACCTGCTCCTGTCAACAACCGGCCCGCTGATTCAGGCCTGGTTCGCACGAAGCTTTCCGAGCGGTACGGTGTATCGGTTGTTTGCGCTGTCGAACTTCGCTTCGCTGCTCGCTCTGATCGGCTATCCGTTCCTGTTTGAGCCCTGGGTTCCCACCCGAACCCAGACCTGGATCTGGAGCGGGGCCTACGCGCTGTTCGCTGCGCTGGTTGTGTTTGCGTCGTTACGTTCGCTGAATACGCCCGCTGATCCCGCGGCTACACCCCATTCCAAAGCATCACAGCCAGCCCGATCCGACACCGCCGAGCCACCTTCGGCCACCGAGCAGCTTTCCTGGCTCGGGCTATCTGCGCTGGGCTCGTATCTGCTGCTGGGCATCTCCAATCACATCACGATCAATGTCGCGTCGATACCGTTTCTTTGGCTGCTGCCGCTCACGCTGTACCTGATCACCTTCATTCTCTGCTTTGAGGGACGCGGCTGGTACAGCCGACGCATCTTCGCGTTGCCGCTGTTCGCATTGCTGGCGGCGATGGCCTGGGGCCTGCATGCCGAGGGCGATGTGCTGCCGATCCTGATCGAGATTCCGCTCTACTCGGCCGGGCTGTTTGTGTGCTGCATGTTCGCGCATGGCGAACTGGCGGCCATGCGGCCTTCGCCGCGCTGGCTCACGCGTTTTTATCTGATGTTGTCGCTGGGCGGCGCGATCGGCGGCATGCTGGTCGGCATCGCCGCGCCCAAGCTCTTCAGTGGCTATTGGGAAGTGGGCATCGGTCTGATCGCCACTTCGCTGGCCGCGCTGTGGCTGGTGCGCCAGGCGTCAATGGGAATGCGCTTTGCCGCGGTTGCTGTGGTCGGGGTCTGTGTCGTCTATGTGTGGCTGTATGTCGATTCAATGGTCGCCGATGCGCGGCTGATGTCGCGAAACTTCTATGGCTCGCTGCGCGTCAAGGACGAAGGGTCCGCCACCGATAAAGAAGCCACGCGCAACCTGCTGCACGGCGTGATCCTGCACGGCAAGCAGTTCCTGTCGCCTGGACGACGTGACGAGCTGACCACCTACTACGGGCCCACGTCAGGCGTGGGCCGGGCGATTGCCGCACGCCAGCAGCAGGGGCCGGTCAAGGTCGCGGTCATCGGGCTGGGCACGGGCACGCTGGCGGCCTGGGGCCGGCCGGGCGACACGTTCAGGTTCTATGAGCTTGATCCGGATGTGATCGACGTTGCCAACACCCATTACACCTTTCTGCGCGACTCCAAGGCGAAGATTGAAACCGTGGCGGGCGATGCCCGGCTGCAATTGGAGCGCGAGCCTGCCCAGTCTTTTGATGTGCTGGTTATCGATGCGTTTTCAAGCGACTCGATTCCGGTGCACCTGATGACCCGCGAAGCGCTGGCAGCCTACCAGCGGCAGCTCGGGCCGCAGGGCATCATCGCCTTTCACGTCACCAATCGGTTTTTGAAGCTTGCACCGGTGGTCGCCGATTTGGCGCGCGAGGCTGGGCTTAAAGCGGTGCGCGTGCAGGATCGCCCGCACGGTGACGAACCCTTCAACAGCACCGATTGGGTTCTGGTGTCGAGAAACGCCAAACTTGATACCGAGCCCGCCATTGCGGGCGCCACCAGCGCCTTTGAAACGATTCCAGGCCTGCGCCCCTGGACCGACAACTACTCGGCACTGTTTCGGGTGCTGAAGTAATCGCCCAAAAGCACAAGGCCGGCAGCCAACCCCATGGCGTGCCGGCCGTGCGCGCGCGCCGTGCTGGTGCGTGATTAAACCGTCACCACCCGCCTGCGCCGGATATTCCAGGCAACCAGCGCCACGACCACGATCAGCGACGGCACCAGCAGCAGGTTCAGCAGCCGGGTATTGCGCTGCAACGCCTCGCTATCGGCTCGAAGTTCGCGCCTGACATCTTTCAGCTCACGCCGCGTCTCAGCGCTTTTCTTACGGAACTCATCGAGTTCAGCCTGCTGCTCAGCGGTCAGCGTGTTGGTGCTGGCGTTCGGGCCGCGCGCCTTCTGCAGTTCCTGGAGCTTCTGCTGCGTTTTCTGGAGATTTTCTTCGAGCTCGGCGATCCGTCCGATGTAGTCCTGCGCCGCGCGCGCCTCCATGTCATTGATGAGCGTGAACGGCCGCGATACAACCGCCCGCGCACGGGCACGGATCAGGTCGGTGGCGCCCGCCATCTGATCGATCACCGCCTGGGCGAATGCCAGGTTGCCGTTCGCCGGCACCACGATGCGGCGACCGAACACCTCGCCGATCTGCACCGCCGCGCCATCCTGAACGAAATCGCTGTCGCCCACCAACACTACTGCACCCTCGGCACTCGCCTCTTTCAGACGCTGCTCAGGGCCATCTTTGATGCCGTCCGGGAAGGCCGTCGGGAACTTGCCGAGCAGCTTGATGGCGATGGGCTGCTCAGATCCGATTGGCTTGAAGCCGCGCACTGATTTTTCACCAGGCTCAGCCGCAACCGCCGAATCGATCATCATGGCCACCTGCGACGACCTGAGCAGCACGCTTTGGGTGAGGCCCGCAGCGGGCTTGCCGCCGAAAGCACCCGTGAATGCGAACAGAAGCCGCCCAACGCCCTGCGTGGCAACTTCATCGGCATTCATGGCCTCATCCTGCAGCGTGAGCACGGCTGCCATGGCCCGCGGACCCGCACCCGACAGGTAGCGCAGATCGGCCAGCACTTTGTCTTCCTGATACTCGATGCCCCATGCCTTGAGCAGCGGACCCAGCGAAGACGACGTGCCACCAGGCTGGCCCATCATCGGCCCAAGCGGATCAAAGTAGGCTTTCGGGTCGAGGAACGCGATCAGGCGTCCACCACGAAGCACGAACTGGTCGAGCGCAAACAACGCCGACTCGGAAATGCCACGCGGATGCACCACCAGCAGCGTCTTGATCTCGGCATCGATCGCTTTGGCATCAAAACCGATCTGCTTGATGTCGAAATCGCGCTCAAGTTCGTTGATGAATGCCCACTTCTCGGAGGGCGGCATGCCCATCTGAGGCATGCCGCGGGAACCGAATGCAGGCAGCGGCGTCATCAGACCGATGACCGGCTTGGACTTGGCGCCCGCGCGGGCCACCGCACGAACAATGTCGTACTCCAGCAGGCGCTCGCGGTCGAGGTTGAGCTCAGACAGCGTGACCCGTTTTTCGCCCTCGCCAATTGCGATTCCCAGGAAGAAGCGCTCGCCCGACGGCAGTGTCTGCGGTTCGATGCCATCGAGCAATGCTGCGTCTTCAGCGTCGGAATCGGGTGCGGGATCAAGTTTCTCAACGATCAACTTGCCATCGGACTCGGCGCGCATCCGGCGCAGCAGATCTTCCACACGACGCGAGAACGCGCGCAGTGGCATGGGCACTGCCGCCTCGTCAGCCGATACATACAGCTTGATCTTGACCGGCGTCTCAATGCGGTTCAACACTGCTTTACTGCCGTCAGAAAGCGTGTTGATGCGGCCTTCGGTCAGGTCCATCCGGATGCTGACCGGAACGATGAGCAGGTTGAGGCCCACCAGCGCGACGGCAACGATAAGCACCGCGGCCGGCGAACTGACCGCAGCGCGCCGGCGGCTGATCGCCGCCGCAGTGGCAAACAAAGCCAGCGCCGCCATCGAGCCAAAGTAAACGACATCGCGCAGATCGATCAGGCCCTTCTGGAAGCCGTCGAAGCGCGTGATGACCGACATCGACGCAACCGCCTCCATCAGCCGCACGCCGCCCCACCGGGCAAGCAGATCAACCACCGGCTGCGAGCCGGCGAGCGCGAGCAGCAGACAGAAGATGAGCGACAGCACGAAGGCGACCGCCTGATTGCGGGTGAGCGCCGAGCAGAACGACGCAATGGCCAGGTAAACACCCGCCACCAGCAGCGCGCCCACATAGCCCGACGCAATGACGCCGTTGTCGGGCTCGCCCAACCAGTTGACCGTGATGATCAGCGGAAAGGTTCCCGCGATCGCGATGCCGATGAACATCCACGCTGCAAGGAACTTGCCCACGATCGCCTGCCATGGCGCGATCGGCAATGTCATCAGCAGTTCCAGGGTGCCCAGACGCTGCTCGTCTGACCACAGGCGCATGCCAATGGCCGGCACGATGAACAGGAACAACCACGGCAGCCAGGCAAAGAACGCGGTCAGCGACGCCTCACCTCGCTCGAAGAATCCGCCAAACGAGAACGTAAAGAAGCTCGTCAGCAGCAGAAACACCACCAGAAAAACATAAGCAACCGGCGTGGCCCAATAGGCCGAGAACTCGCGCCGGACAATTGCGGAAAACGGCGAACTCACGATGCAACCCTCGCGTCACGTTGGCTGGAGGCGTCAGGCGAAGCCGACGCAGCAGAACCCGCTTCGGGTTCCAGATCGGACCGGGTAACCGAACGGAAGAAGTCGTCAAGGCGCCCGCTGGGCACGCGCGACCGAAGCTCGGCAGGCGTGCCATCGGCCACGATGCGGCCCCGATCGATCACGATCGCGCGGGTGCAGACCTCGTCGACCTCTTCGAGAATATGCGTTGAGAACAGCACGACGCGCGAGCGGGCCATGTCACGGATCAGCGCACGCATCTCGTGCTTCTGGTTCGGATCGAGGCCGTCGGTCGGCTCATCGAGAATGAGCACCTCGGGATCGTGAATGAGCGCCTGCGCAAGGCAGGTGCGCTGGCGAAATCCCTTGGACAGCGTGTCGATCGACTGACCCAGAACATTTTCAAGGTGGCACTGCGCAACCACCCGCTTGAGTGCCTCGCGCTCGGCAGTTCCCTGCAGACCACGCACACGTGCGGCGAATTGAAGAAATCCGAGCACGGTCATGTCAGGCCATGACGGCGCGGACTCGGGCAGGTACCCGATTCGGCGCTTCACCTCGAGCGGCTGGTCAGCGATGCTGAATCCGCAAACCCGCACCCGCCCCGATGTGGGCGCAAGGTAGCCGGTGATCATGCGCATGGTGGTCGATTTACCCGCCCCATTGGGGCCAAGGAAACCGAGCACTTCGCCCTTGCCTACACTGAATGACACATCGTCGACGGCGCGTTTGGTACCAAAGCGACGCGACAGGTTTTCAACCTCGATCATGGATCCCCCGGTCGTACGCCGGCGTCTTTACCGCCGGACGAGGCGCGATATTGAGGCACAAACCGGGATTTCAAGGGGGAGACCCCGGTTCTCACCCGGGACAATCCCCCTTGGGGCTGGATCCGCGCTAGGCCCAGCCCCGGATGACTCCGGTTTGCGTCACGAACTGGCGCGGCCCGGGCGCGGGTGCCGGGCCGCGCAGGCTCATTGGCGGGCCAGCAGCCGGGCGAGTTCGGCCGCGTCGGCGCAGCCTTCAAGCGCATCCACCTTCGCAATGAGCGCTTCCCCCTGATCGGCGGGCATGCCGCCGATCGCCCAGCACTTTCGGAACTTGTTCAAATGCCGCTCACGGCCCAGCGGATTGTCGGGATGGCCGATCGGGGTCGTGATCTGGCGCTCCCAACGACGTCCGTCACGCAGGGTAATCACGAAGCGTTGCGGCCAGAGGGCATTCACGTCCGGATTGTCATCCAGACTGACCGATACCCGTGCTGCCAGCGCATGCACCGCGGGGTCGCGCAAGCGGGACCCGGCAAACGCTTCGGGGCCGCAGCTTCCGTCGATCAGGGTGATCGCGCTGACATACGGGATGCACAGCCGGGCGTAATTGGGCGCCGGATCGGCAATGTCGGGGCGACCGACCAGCCGGTGGGTAAGCGGCGGCACACTGGCCGACATGGACTGCACGTCGCCAACAACAAAGCCCAGCTCAGCGCGCGCCTGCTGGATTGCATCGACTGCGGCATGCGTGAGCCGACCGCTTGGAAACGGCTTGTGCGACACCCGCGTAATCTGCCATTGCTGGCCAAGTTTCGGCCACCAGCCGGCAATGTCGTGCTCGGTCTCAAACAGCTTGTAGTAGCCGTACATGCCGGTGAGTATCTGCTGCGGTCCGGTCAGCCCGGCCATCGCCAGATCGATGGACGACAAGCCCGCACGCCCGTTGAAACCCACCTGTAGCCCCAATAGCAACGAGCCCTCGACATGCGCCTGCATGGTGCCCGAGGTTTGTCCGTATTGAATGCCAAACGCATGCATCATCGTGGCCGCGTCAAGCCGCTCCATCGAACCCAGGCCCGCCACAACACCAAAGCCGCCGCATGTGGCAGGCCGGAAAAACTTCATGACCGACTTTGATGCCGCGCCAATCATGGCCGCGATTTCCACGCCAAGCGCAAGCGCCAGCAGCAGGTCACGGCCCGACACCGGCCGGCCGGCTGCCGAGCGCCGCTCGGCATGCGCCATGAGCGCGGGAATGAGCGTGGCCATCGGATGCACCACCGCGGGCTCGTGCACGCAGTCCCATTCAAGCGCATGAATCTGATAGCCATTGGCAAGCGCAGCCTGCGGTGCGGGCAGACGCCGGCTGTCGCCCCAGACGGTAGCCTGCCCGCCCTCGCCCCAGCCCCCAGCCGCACCGATCAGTGCATCAACCCGGGGCCCCGTGCCACCGGCCACCCCGCATCCCAGCGTGTCGAGCAGAAAGGTTTTGGCCGTATCGACCGCAGCAGCGCTCAAATCGGTGTAGCGTGCGCGTTCGACCAGTTCAGCGAGGTCGCGGGTCGGATTGAAATCAGGCGACGAATATCGGTCGCTCATCGGACACTCCTTGAAAGATCACGTTAAATTTTGACTCGAGCCCTGCCATGTCTATCGCATCCACCCCGACCGCCCCAGGGGCTGCGCCCCAGCCCCTGATCTGCTCCGTGGTCGCACTGGCGCGCATCCGGATGGCAGTGGCTGAGCGCCCAGGCACTGCGCCGGCTTTGATATTCATTCATCCCAACCGCACCTCGAACCGAGTCTGGGATTTTGTCGTGCGGGCCAGCCGCCTGCCAAACCGGATGCTGCTGCCTGCCCTGCGCGGCCACGGCGACAGCGACTGGCCTGCCGAAGGTTACCGGCTCGAGGACCATCGTGACGATCTGATCGCCATGGTTGAAACCTTGTCGGATCGGCCGGTAATTCTGGTGGGACAGGCCACCGGCGCGACGCTTGCCCTGATGATTGCGACGAGCCGCCCCGATCTGGTTCGGGCAGTGGTGGCGGCGCAGCCTGCGGTCGGCATCGCTGGCGCCGTGAATACGCTGGTTCGCGACCAGGTGCTCGCTCAGCAGCGGCTCGCCGATCGCGAGGCAGCCCGACAGGCACTGCCGTTCGCGGAGCGCTGGCGACCCGAGGTGGTTGCGCACACGCTCGATCACATGCTGGCCGAGCATCCGGAGGGCGGCTTCACCTGGCGCTACCATGGGCCGGGCGTGTGTGAAACCGAGGCTGAGCTGATGCGTGACCTGGGCCCTGAAATCGCCTGGCAGGGACCCACGCTGGTGTTCGGCGGGGCGTGCTCCACCGTGCTTCCGCCCGAGATGGCTCAGCGTGTCGCGAGCAGGCTGCCTGGTGCACGGCTGCAAAGCCTGCCCGAGGCCAATCACCGGCTGAGCCAGGACAACCCGGAAGGCTTTGCCAGACTGCTTGACGATTTCGTTGAGTCGCTGCGCTGAGTTCATCGGGCCACGGCCTCCGCCGGTGACAGCCCCAACTTTCGGTAGGCCAGGCGCATCAGCGACGGCAGCAGAAAGAGCTGAAGCTGCCCCAATACCAGCAACAATTGCAGCGACGCATCAACATGCCCCAGGAGCAGTCCAAGAAGCAGCGCCATGTTGCGTAAGCCGTTGACCAGCGCCGCGCTACCGGCGATGCGAACACCGAGGCGTGCAAACGCCAACCAGCCGATCGCCTGCAACGCCAGGCTGAGCAGCGCGGTCACCGCGAAGGCCTCCACCACCGCGCCAGGCTGCGACACGATCAGTGAGGCGAGCCCGTCGGTAACACCAATCGCAACCGTCACCATCATGAGCACCGCGGCAAAGTCGAGTGCCACCGCGTGACGCTCGACCCGCTCAAGCGGCACCCAGACCCGAATCAGCAGCGCGCCGCCCATCGCGCTCCCCACCACGGCCAGCAATTCAAGCGCGAGCCTGCCAGGTTCGAGTCCAGGCAAACCGGCAAGGGCTGCGAAGAAAGGCAGGCTGATGATGCCGGCGGCGGTGGCAGGGAGCACCGCCAACGACAGCAGTTCATTGTCGGTGCCCAGAAACAGACAATAAGGCCCCACCGAAATGATTGGCGGCGTGGCACAAATCAGCGCGCAGGCAAGTGCGACCGATGGCGACACCAGCCCGATTCGCAACAAGGCAATGACCACGGCCGGCACCAGCAGCGTTGTGAACACAACGATCGCGATAGGGACTGCCGGCCGCCTGACCCAACCCAGCAAAAGCCGTTTATCGAGCCGAAGCGCGGTCAGAAACATCGCGGCCATCGAGGCGACGATGACCAGCGGCGACAGCAGCCTGGCAAGCTCCTGCGCAAGCAGCCCCACCAGGACACTCACCGACATGAACAAGGTCGCGTGACCCGCGACCCAGCGCGTGAAGGCGCGCAGCGCGGTCATCCGCGGATCAGCGCCAGCGGGCCCAATACGATCTGCGGCCAGACGGTGACCACTGCAATCAATCCAAGCAGCAGCAGGCAGAACGGCAGCGCCGCCAACGCCACCCGGGTCTGGGTATCGCCGGTCATTTCCTGGATGACGAACAGATTGAACCCTACCGGCGGCGATACGTTGGACAACTCGATCGTGATGATGATGAAAATGCCAAACCAGACCGGATTGAATCCAGCGGCAACCACCATCGGCAACACCACTGGCAGCGTCATGACCATCGCGGACAAACCGTCGAGCGCGGTACCGAGAATCAGATACACGATCAACAGCGCGAAGATCAGCATGTAAGGCGACAGCCCCAGCGATCCGACCCACTGCGCAGCCGCCGCGGGAACGCCGAGCGTGACCAGCGCCCGAGACAGGAATAACGCGCCCGCCAGAATCAGACCAATCATTGAGCAGGTGCGCACCGTTGAAAGCAGCGCATGACCCAGCAGGCGCCAGCTGAGCGTGCCCTGAGCGGCCGCGATGATGAGCGCGCCTGCAACGCCGATGGCGGCGGCCTCGGTCACGCTGGCGACGCCGCTGTACATGGACCCGATGACGAGCATGATCAGAAACACCACGGGAAGCAGATCGCGCAAGGCCGTGAATTTTTCGGCCCAGCTTGAACGCTCGCGTACCGCCGGCTGCACGCTGGGGTCGGTAAGCGCGCGGAACATGATCCAGAGCACATACGAGGCAGCGATGAGAAGCCCCGGCACCACGCCGCAGATAAACAGGTCGAGGATGGACACCTCGGCCAACACGCCATAGACGATCATAGGGATCGATGGCGGAATCATCAGTCCGATGGTGCCGGCGCCCGCCAGCGAACCGATCGCGATATCGCGGTTATAGCCGCGCTTTAACAGCTCGGCGAGCGTCATCTTGCCAACCGTAGCCGTAGTGGCCGCAGAGGACCCCGACACAGCAGCAAACAGCGTGCAGCCCAGCACATTGACATGAAGCAGCCCGCCCGGCAGCCGCTGCACCCAGGGTGCGAGCCCACGAAACAACGACTCGGACAACCGGGTATGGAACAGGATGTCGCCCATGAGAATGAACATGGGCAAGGTGACGAGTTCGTCGGCGTTCAGCCTCGCCCAGATGTCCTGCGCCAGCACCCGGGCAATTGGCATGTCGCGATACCACTCAAGTGCGATAACACCTGTGCCGAGCAAGGCAAAGCCGATCCAGACACCCGAGCCCAGGGCGGCGAGCATCACGAACAGAATGAACAGGCTGGGTGTCATGATGGTCGCTTAGCCGGACGCGCACGATTGAACGGCGCAGAGGGCTTCGAGGGTCATTTACTCGGCTCGCGCAGTGGCCGACCCGGCGTCGGTAGAAAGATCTGGCGGATCGCCAATCAGGAGGCGCAACAGCCGTGCCAACAGGGCGCAGGCCAGCAATACCGCACCGGTAGCCATGAGTGCCTGCGGCCATGCCAACGGCGTCTGCATCGCAAAGTACGAGACGCTGTTACGAACGTGGCTTCGCCAGGCGAGCTCGGCCAACCCCCAGGCGAGCATGCTGGCGACAACCAACGCCGCGACAGTGCAGAAGAGCTCGATCGCCAGCTTTACGCGACCAGGCGACCATTCAAGCGCCAGCATCACACGGATATGGCTGCCGGAGCGCAACGCATAGCCCGAACCCGCCAACATGGTGAATCCGCACAGGTAGGCACCGTACTCAACCGCCCACGGCTGCGACCAGGAAAAAGCCGAAGTGGCCACTATCTCAGTGATCAACATGAGCGCAAGCACTGCGCAGCAGGCGGCTGCGAAGACGCCGCCCGCAAAGGTGAGTGCATCGATCAGCCGACAGAGCCCCCGGACCGACCGGATCAGCGGCGAGGACGCGTCAGTCACGGGACCCATCCTGCCTGCTGATGCACGTTGCAATACAGATTACTTGCGGCCGGTTGCGCTCAGATACGCATCGAACACCTTGGCCGCCTCGGCACCGTTTCGCTTGGCAAAGTCGTCCCACATCGGGCGCGTCACCGCGCGCATGCGGTCGACCATCTGCGCCGGTGGCGCCTCGACGGTCATGCCGTTGTCGGTTAGCTGCTTCATGCGCGTGGTGTGCTCAGCCATGCTGACCTTCCAGAACTCGGGCTCCATCTCGGCAGCAAGCTTCTCGATGGCAGCGCGATCCGCCGCTGAGAGCTTGTCCCAGGTGCGCGTGCCGACCACCATCAGGTTCGAGGCCCAAAGATGGTTGGTGGTGTACGTGTGCTTGAGGAACTCCCAGTATTTCTGCGACACAGCGGTGGTGCCTGAGGTCATCACCGCATCAAGTCGACCCGATGCCAGCGCCGGCACGATGTCGGGGTTGTTCATCTGCTGCGGCACCATGCCAAGCTTGGTCACCATTTCAGCGGTCACGCGGTCGTAGGTGCGCATGCGGACGCCCTTGAGGTCATCGATCGCGCGAACTTGCTTCTTCAGGAAAAAGTTCTGGCTGGGCCAGGGCACCACATACAGCACCTTGTTGCCGCGCTTGGCGAGTTCCGCCACCCACTGCGGACGTACAAAGCCATGCATGGTGCGCAGCTGCTCGTAGTTGTCGACCAGGAACGGCAGGCTTTCGATGCCCAGCATCGGCACATCGCCGACGTTCTGGAAACCCGCAAACTCGGCCATCGCCACCGTGCCGTCTTCAATTGCACGAACGGTTTCGTTGGCCTTGACGCCCAGCGAGCCGCCTGCGTGGACTGTCATCTGAACGCGACCGTTGGTGATTTCACCAACCCGCTTGGCGAAGTTCTGTGCGTTGACGGTATGGAACTCGGTGGGGCCCCACGGCATCGAAACGTCAAGTTTGGTCTGGGCAGTGGCTAAGCCCGCTGCGGACCAGGCCGCCGCCGCGGCAATAATCAGGGATGCGATACGCATGACAAGGGTCTCCGGTGTAGTGATGAAACGGACCATAGCAGAGCCTGTCGTAGGTGGTCAATTGTCCGGACAAGACTGCAGTGTGTTTGAGTGCTGGTGATCAGCTTCGGCGCGGGCTTAGCTCGCCCGGCCCGGCGCGGCGAATCGTCATGGCGTAACCAAAACGATCGGCCGGATGGAGACTGTCGGACACTTCAAGCAATTTCCCATCGTCGCCATGATAAGCCCGGACGATCCGAAGCGCGGGGCTTCCAGCGCGCGCCAGCAGCACCTCGGCATCGGCGCGGGACAGCGCGCAGGCGCTGATTCTCTGATCGACGCGCGCCACGCGAACACCAAACTGCGATTCGATTTGCCGATACAGCGGCACGGCCTGCGAGGCGATTCGCCGACCGAGCGCTGCAAACGAGGGGCTCACGTAAACCCGGGTGACGCATACCGGCCTGGGGTTGCCTGGGAGATGGCGGATCAGGCGTGCAAAAACCCATGCCTCGCCCGCGGGAATCGGCGGTGGATCAGCCTGCCCAGGGTCATGCGCCGCCCAGCCCCGCTCAAGCAGGCGCAGACGGGTGCCGGTTGAATACTGCAGCAGGTCATCGATGGAATCGAGCGCCTGCAGGTAGGGCTCGCGCTGGATCGACGACACGACCACCGTGCCCGCGCGGGGCCGACGGTTGACCATGCCCGCTTCGGCCAGCAGGCGCAGCGCCTCGCGAATGGTGAACCGGCTGCTCTGATACTGCTCGCACAGTTCCAGCTCAGTGGGCAGCAGGGAGCCCACCTTGTAGCGGCCCGCCGCAATGGCCGCGATCAAATCGTTGGCGATGCGCGCATAGCGGGGCTCGTCTGCGCGGGCCACAGCGGGGGTTGGATGCTTTCGCGAGCGGGGCGAACCAGATTTCATGGGACGAAGAATGCCGATTTTGGACTGCCGCGATCAGGACAACCCCAACCACGGACCGTCTCTCGAATCCGGGCTGATCGCGTTGACAGTATGCATGAATCGATCTAGATTTGTCCGGACATATTCCCATCCATGAGACTGCCGTGACCGCTCGAAGAAGCCTGCTGTTTGCTCCCGCCTCGCGCGCCGACGTACTTGAAAAAGCATCGCGCGCCGGTGCAGATATTGTCTGCGCCGACCTCGAAGACGCCGTCGGCCCTGCCGACAAAGACGCCGCCCGCACCACGGGGGTGGCTTTCCTGGGTGCCAGGTCTGCCGCGGGCGAACGTGCGCTTCGCATCAACTCGATCCGCACCGGCACCGGTTTAAAGGACGTGCTGGCGCTTCAGGCAGCCACATCGCTCAGCGGCATCATCTGCCTGCCCAAGGTGGAAAGCGCCGATGAAGTGCGCTGGGCCGACGAGTTGCTCGCCGCGCACCCGGGTCTGTCGCTCTGCGCGTTCATTGAAACCCCGCGTGGCCTGGAAGTGGCGGCCGACATTGCCGCAGCCAGCCGCCGGCTCGCCTTCCTGGTGTTTGGCGCAGTCGACTTCTGCGCCGAACTGGAGGTGTCGCTGTCCGACGAGGCCCTGGGATGGGCACGCGGGCGGCTCGCGTCGGCTGCTCACCGTGCGGGCATCGGCCTGCTCGATGCGCCCTGCGTCGAATTTCGCGATCTGGACGAAGTGGCCCGTCAAAGCCGTCTGGCGCGCGCGCTCGGCTTCACCGGAAAAACCTCCATTCATCCATCCAACATCAGCGTCATTCACGATTCGTTTGCGCCCAGCGCAGCCGAAATCGAGCAGGCGCGCGGCATCATCGCCGCGTTCGAAGCCTCGGGTGGTGCCGTGGCCACCTGGCAGGGCAAGCTGGTTGAGCTGCCTGTGGTCAAACGCATGCAGCGCATTCTGGCGCTGGTTGACGGAACGAACACCGCGCGCTGACATCCTTCCATCGCAGTTTTCTAATTCACCTCACCTCGGAGTCCCCATGGCCGGAACCGTCAAGAAAGTCGGAGAGAACCGCTACCGCGAGTCCTTCGGACGTTATTTTGAAGACTTCAATATCGGCGACATCTACGAGCATCGCCCGGGTCGAACGATTACTGAAACCGACAACACCTGGTTCACGCTGCTCACTATGAACACGCATCCCATGCACTTCGATGCAGAGTATGCGAAGCACAGTGAATTCGGTCGCTGCATCGTGTGCTCGCCACTCACCGTGGCGCTGATCGTCGGCATGAGCGTCACCGATGTCAGCCAGAAGGCCATCGCCAACCTGGGTTGGAAGGAAATCCGGCTGCCTCATCCGCTGTTCGCCGGCGACACCCTCACCGCAGAATCCGAAGTGCTCGACAAGCGCGAGAGCAAGTCGCGGCCCAGCGCAGGCCTGGTCACCGTCAAAAGCCGCGGCTTCAACCAGGATGGCAAGCTTGTCTGCGAATTTGACCGCACGATTCTGGTCGCCAAGCGCGGCTTCGAAAACGAAGAAAAAGCCAACTACTGATTCACCGATTGCCCCAGGAGCACCCGATGTCCAACGCGCCCCACGACAGCACCTCGCACGAGCAGGAAGCCGAGATTCTCGATGCCATCGAAAAATGGCTGGAACGCGACGTTCGCCCGCATGTTCTGCGTCTGGAACACGCCGATGAATATCCGTTCGAATGGGTCGAGCAAATGAAAGAGCTTGGCCTGTTCGGCGCCACGATCTCGGCCGAATACGGCGGGCTGGGGCTGCCGGCGGGCACCTATGCGCGAATCGTCGAAAAAATCGCCGAAACCTGGATGTCGCTCAGCGGCATCTTCAACAGCCATCTGATCATGGCGGCCTGTGTAGAACGCATGGGAACGCCCGAGCAGAAGCAAACCTGGCTGCCAAAGTTTGCCACCGGCGAAATCCGTGGTGGCCTCGCGCTCACCGAACCCGACGCCGGCACCGACCTGCAGGGCATCAAGATCCGCGCCAAACGCGATGGCGATCACTACGTCATCAATGGTACGAAAACCTGGATCTCCAACGGCATCCATGGCACCTGCTTTGCGTTGCTGGTCAAAACCGACACCTCGGCCAATCCCGCGCACAAAGGCATGTCGTGCTTCCTGGCTGAGAAAGGTCCTGGCTTTCGGGTATCGCGGAAAATCGAGAAGCTGGGCTACAAGGGCATCGACAGCGCCGAACTGGTGTTCGAAGATTTCCGTGTGCCGGCCGATCGCCTGATTGGCGGCGTCGAGGGCAAAGGGCTGCAAACTGCCCTTGGCGGTCTCGAGCTGGGTCGAATCAATATCGCGGCGCGTGGCTGCGGCTTGGCGAGCGCAGCGCTTCGCGATGCTGTGCGTTATTCGCAGATCCGCAAAACCTTTGGCAAGCCCATCTGCGAACATCAGGCCATTCAGTTGAAGCTTGGCGAGATGGCCACGCGACTGCAGGCTGCGCGTCTGCTCACTTATGAGGCAGCACGCGCCTACGATCGTGGCGAGCGATGCGATATGGAAGCGGGCATGGCGAAATATTTTGCCTCGGAAGCGGCCGTTGAAAACTCGCTCGAATCCATGCGTATCCACGGCGGCTATGGTTACTCGAAAGAGTTCCACGTTGAGCGCTACTACCGCGACGCCCCGCTGATGTGCATTGGCGAAGGCACCAACGAACTGCAGCGCATGATCATCGCGCGGCAGCTGATTGCCCGTAATCCTGTCTGACCAGGGTCCTCTGCCATGACTGCGCCCCATCTGCCGCTTGCCGGCATCCGTGTGCTCGCCATCGAGCAATACGGTGCCGGTCCCTACGCCACCATGCACCTCGCCGATCTCGGCGCGGAAGTCATCAAGATTGAATCGCCGGCGCGCGAAGGTGCACCGGCTGGCGACATGTCCCGGCAGTCGGGGCCATTTTTTCTGGGCGATAACGACAGCCAGTTTTTTCAGACGTTCAACCGCGGCAAGCGCAGCGTATCGCTCGAAATTCGAACGCCGCGTGGTCGCGAGCTGCTGCTGAAACTGGTGGAAAAGGCCGATGCAGTGGCCAACAATCTGCGCGGCGATCAGCCCGCGCGGTTAGGCCTTACCTATGACGACCTGAAGTCGGTCAACCCACGCATCGTGTGTGCGCATCTGTCGGGCTATGGCCGAACCGGCCCGCGTACCACCTGGCCCGCCTACGATTACCTCGCCCAGTCGGAAGCCGGTTACCTCGACATCACCGGCGAACCCGGTACGCCGCCCGCCCGCATGGGTTTATCCATGATTGATTTCATGGGCGGGGTCACCGCCGCCTTTGCAGTCTCGTCCGCGCTGCTGGGTGCCTACCGCAGCGGCAAGGGCTGCGACATCGACGTCACGCTGTACGACGTCGCCATGCACCAGCTCACCTACCCCGCCACCTGGTATCTCAACGAAGGCCATGCCACCGAGCGCAGGCCTCGCTCAGGCCATCCCTCCGTGGTGCCCTGCGAGATGATGCCAACGGCCGATGGCTGGATTTTCGTGATGTGCATCACCGCGCGTTTCTGGACGATGCTCTGCGAGAAAATCGGTCAACCGGCGCTGACCACTGATCCGCGCTTCAATGGCTTCGCCGAGCGCCGCGCCAATCGGCAGGCGCTCATCGATATTCTTGACCCCATCTTCAGAACCCAGACCACCTCGCAGTGGATGAGCGTACTCGCGGGCACCGTGCCGGCCGCGCCGGTACTCACGCTGCCGCAGGCACTCGACAACCCTTATCTCGCCGAGACCGGCGGCATTCTGAAGCTGGCGCATCCGGCACGGCCCGACGGTCTTCGCATGATCGCAAGCCCCATTCGCGTCGACGGCGAGCGGCTCGGTGCAACCCCCGGCCCGGCCTGTGGTGCCGATACCGAAGCCGTGCTTGGCGAGTTGGGCGTCAGCGCGGGCGACATCGCGGCACTGCGCCAAAGCGGCGTCTGCTGAAAGGCACGCCATGAAGCTTGAAGGCATCCGCGTATTGGATCTCTCGCTGTTCCTGCCGGGACCGCACCTGACCACCATGATGGGCGACCACGGCGCGGAAATCATCAAGATCGAGCCGCCGGGTGAAGGCGAGCCGGTTCGCCACGTGGGCTACCGCGCGGGCGGACATAGCGTCTGGTTCCGCAACATCGCTCGCGGCAAACAAAGCATCGTGCTTGACCTCAAGTCGGCGGCGGGCCGCGAGGCATTTCTGGCGCTCGCTGAACAGGCTGATGTGGTGGTGGAGGCTTTCCGGCCGGGCGTGGTCACCCGACTGGGTGTCGACTACGACGCGGTGTCTGCGCGCAACCCGCGCATTGTGTACGCCTCGATCGCAGCCTTCGGCCAAAGCGGCCCGCTCAAAATGCGCCCCGCACACGATATCGGCATGGAGGCGCTCGCGGGCGTGCTCAGTCTCAATCTCGACCGCAGCGGCCGGCCCGTTCATCCCCACATGCCCATTGCCGACATCACCGGCTCAATGATGGCGCTTACCGGCATCCTGATGGCGCTGCTGCGCCGCGAGAAAACCGGTCGCGGCGACTACGTCGACATTTCGATGCACGATGCCACGCTGTCGTGGCTGCCCAATGCCACGGGTAGCGTGTTTGCAGAGAACCGCCCCCCCGTGGTGCCCGAAGAGCGTTCGTGGGGCGGGCATTCGTTCTACAACATCTACGACACGGCCGATGGCCGGCAAATTGTGTTGTGCGCGGTCGAACACAAGTTCGTCAACAACCTTCTCACAGCAGTGGGGCGTGCCGACCTGATCCCGATCGCCAACCAGCCACCGGGCCCCGCGCATGCGCCTGTAAAGGCCGCGCTGGCCGATATTTTCCGCACGCGCACGCGTGACGAGTGGGAACAGTGGATGCAGAGTCATGATGTCTGTCTGGCACCGGTACTTGACCTGCATGAAGCCTTTCACCATCCCCAGGCCGCCGCCCGCGAAATGTTGCTCCGCGACGCCGAGGGCAATCTGCATATCGGCAACCCGATCAAATTCCGCCATGAACCGGCTCGGCTCGATACCCGTCTGCCTGCGGTGGGCGAGCATACCGAGGCAGTGCTCGCGCGCCTGGCCCCAGGGCACCGCGCGCGCGACTAGCGAGATAAACAATGATGAACCCCTCGAACGATCAGGCCCACACCGAATCGCTGGTCAACATTCTGGCCCGGTCGGTCTCGGCCGCCGATCGCGAGCGGGCTGCATTGCATGTACTAGATTGGGTCGGATGTGCAGCTGCGGGCGCACTCACGCCGCCAGGCGTTGCACTGCGCAGTTGGGCACGCACGCTGGGCCCTGGCCCATGTCGCACCATCGGCGCGCTCTCGCTTGACGCCCGTGATGCTGCGCTGGTCAATGGCGCGGTGGGCAATATTCTCGAAATGGATGACTTCCACCGCGCGGCAATCGTTCATCCCGGACCCGTGGTCGTCCCCGCTGCAATCGCTCAGGCACAGGCCCTGGGGGCGCGCTCCGAAGCGCTGCTCGATGCAGTGGTTCGAGGCATGGAAGCCATGATTCGGACGGGCCGCAGCGTCGGCCCCGGCCACTACCGGCATTTTCACAGCACATCCACCTGCGGCGTCTTCGGCGCCGCCGCGGCCGCAGGGTCACTACTGCACCTCAACTCATCGCAAATGCTTGATGCGCTGGGTAATGCAGGCACCCAGGCCGCCGGGCTCTGGCAGTGCCGCCTTGAAGACACGATGAGCAAGCAGCTGCACAACGGCCGCGCGGCCCAATCGGGGCTGCTCGCAGCCCAGCTTGCCGCACACGGATTCACCGGTGCGCACCGCATCTTCGAGGGACCGCTTGGTTTCTGGGCGGGACTTTGCCCGGATGCCCGCCGCGATGAACTCTCGGCACACCCTGACAGCCCCTGGCAGATCCACGACTGCAGCTTCAAGCCCTGGCCCGCGTGCCGCCATACCCATCCGCTGATCGACGCAGCCCTCGCGCTGCGCGAGCGCGTCAACGTGGCCCGAATCCGCAGCCTGCAGGTGCTCGCCTATCGCGATGCGATGCTTTTCTGCAATCACGCCACCCCGACCACACCGGTCGAGGCCAAGTTCAGCCTGCAGCACGCCGCGGCGGTCGTGCTGCTGCGCGGCCGCCCCTCGCTGGAAGACTTCGATATGGGCGCGGTGCGCGACCCCGACGTTACCGCGCTGCGCGCACGGGTCGCGTTATCGGAAGACCCATCGCTTACCGAACGCTACCCCCAGCACTTCGGCGCAGCCCTTGACATTGAACTGGACGACGGCAGCCACCTCATCGAGCATCGGGCCGACGCACTGGGCGATACCGAATGCCCGCTTGCCACCGATGCCCTGCTCGGCAAGGCGCGCATGCTGATGGAGGCATCGGGCTATTCCGACGCCAAAGTCGCCCGCATGATCGATGCATGCCTTGCGCTCCCCCACGGCGGCCCGCTATCCGCTGTCACCTCCGAATTGCAGTAGCCAACCAGCCTTCACCCACCATGTTCAACTACTTTGACGCCGCCGACATTCCCGGCATTCGCCGTGATTATCCAATCGGCCCCGGTTTTCTCGAGCGCTTTCGCGGCATGAGCCGCGATGAGCTTCGTGCGCTGCAGGATGCACGTTTCCGACGCGTGCTCGAGTTCGCCTGGAAGGTGCCCTTCTACCAGAGGCTGTGGGGCGCGCAGGGTATCGAACCCGGTGATATTCGCGGGCTCGACGATCTGCCAAAGCTGCCCACCTACTCCAAGTCTGACTTGATGGAGTCGGTTGAGCGCTGCCCACCGCTTGGCGATTTTGATGGGCAGTCTGCGCATCCCGCCTGGGCCCGACCCCAGATCATCATTCAAACCACCAGTGGCACAACCGGTCGCCCGCAACCGCTGCTCTATGGCCCGCGCAGCCGCGAGCTGCAGAATGCGCTGCTCGCGCGCATCTATCTTCTGCAGGGCATGACCAGCGAGGACGTCGTGCATTCGGTGTACGGCTTCGGCATGGTCAACGGCGGCCACTACATTCGCGAAACAGTGTCCCACTGGGTCGGTGCGCGGCTGCTCAGCGCAGGTACCGGCGTCGAAACCCGGTCAGCCCAGCAGGCCGCCTTGATGCGCGACTTCGGCGCCACCGTCCTGGTCGGATTCGGCGACTTTCTGCGCAGGCTTGCCGAGGTGGCGCGCGAAAACGGCATCGAGCCCGGGCGCGACATCCGCTTGCGAATGATCACCGGCCATCTCGGGCCCGAGGGGCGCGACCCGATCAGTTCGGTCTGGGGTGGCTGCCCGGTCTACGACTGGTACGGCGTCGGCGACACGGGTCTGATCGCGGGTGAGGGCCCCGATATGGACGGCATGTACGTCATGGAGGACGCACAGTATCTTGAGCTGATCGACAGCGACAGTGGCGCGCCGGTGGCCGCGGGCGAGCGCGGCGACATGGTCTGCACCTGCCTGTACAAAGACGACATCTTCCCCATCATCCGCTTCAACACACACGACGTCACCGAAGCGCTGAGCGGTACCTCGTCAATCGGCCTGCCATTTCGCCGAATCCTCGGGTTCCGCGGCCGCAGCGACAACATGGTGAAGCTGCGCGGCATCAATGTGTACCCCACTGCCATTGGCGCGCTGCTGACCGCCGAGCGCACCGACTACGCAGGCGAGTTTCTCTGCGAGGTCACCCGCGAGGGCAACCGCGATGAAATGATCGTTTTCGCTGAGGTCAAGAGCGCTCTCACCGACGCGCTGCGTGCCGACTACGAGGCGCTGCTGCGCGCGCGCCTGGGCGTGGACATGCGGGTTCAGCTCTGCGCGCCCGGATCGCTCGCAGAGCGCACCGGCGTTGAGTCCCGGCAAAAACCTGTGCGTCTGTTTGATCTGCGTAAAGGCTGACAGGTCAGCACATGAAGCCCATCGGCTCACTGACCATCGAAGCACTCGGCCAGGCCTATCGCGCGGGCACACTCAACCCGGTCGACGTCACACACGCATTGCTCGCCCAGATTGATCGCCGCAATCCCGATCTGCGGGCGTTTATTACCGTTGCAAACGCGCGGGCGCTTGCCGATGCGCAGGCAAGCAGCGAGCGTCTCCAGGCCGGACGTCCTTTAGGTCCGCTCGATGGCATTCCCATCGCCATCAAAGACAACGTCGATGTCGCGGGCCTTGCCTGCACCGCGGGCAGTGCCGCGCTTCGCAACCGCATGCCGGCGCACGATGCACCCGCAGCGGCGCGCCTTCGCGCGGCAGGCTCGGTCCTGCTCGGCAAGCTCAACATGCACGAGGGCGCGCTCGGTGCCACCACCGATAACGAGGCCTTTGGCCGCTGCATCAATCCGCTGCACGCCGGCTATACGCCAGGCGGTTCAAGCGGCGGGTCAGGAGCGGCGGTCGCGGCAGGCCTGTGCAGCGCGGCTGTCGGCACCGACACCATGGGGTCCATCCGCATCCCGGCAGCCTACTGCGGGGTCTTCGGCTACAAGCCCGGTAACGAAACAGTGCCGCCGACGGGCGTGGTGCCGCTCTGCCATCAGCTCGATGTGGCCGGACCGCTCGCAACCACCGCCGCCGACTGCGCCGTGATGGCGCGCGCAATGATGGGGCTCACTGATCTCGCAGGCCCCACCGCGTCCCATCCATCACCCGATTGGTCCGATCTCAGGGTGGGTGTACCTAAGCAGCTTGACCTGGTCACGCTCGAGCCTGCAGTGACCCAGGGCTTTCGCCGGTTCCTGTCGGCGCTCGAGCAGCGCGGTGCACGCATCATGCCCATCGATCTTGATCACTGGGATCCCACACGGGCGCGACGCGCAGGTCTGCTCGCCAGTGAGGCCGATGCGCTCGCCTGGTGGCGCGGCGAGATCGGGCACGAGCTTCCTGGCGTGTCTGACACCTTCGGTGCGATGCTGCGCTATGCGGAAC
This sequence comes from Betaproteobacteria bacterium, assembly GCA_016868375.1. Classification (GTDB taxonomy): domain Bacteria; phylum Pseudomonadota; class Gammaproteobacteria; order Burkholderiales; family Burkholderiaceae_E; genus SYIM01. Next base: position 22,670 of record VGHA01000009.1, read on the forward strand.
GCGCAGGCAGCGACAAGGTTGAAGCCGCGCGGCAGGCGCTTCGCGACCTGCAGGGCCACGCGGCAAGCGCATTTCAGTCGGTCGATCTGATCGCCCTGCCTACCGCGCCGCAGACCTCTTTTGCGCACGGCACCCCCGCGCCCATCAATCAGGCTGATCTCACTGCGCTCGCCAATTTTTACGCCTGTGGCGCCTGGGCTATTCCGATCGCCGCACAGGACCACGTCGTGTCAGCGCAGCTCATGGCCTCACCCGGCCGCGACCGCTGGCTGCTGTCACTTGCACCCGCGCTCGATTCGCTCGCACCGCGATCACCCTTGTTCGCTCATGCGCTTGCCCTTGATTGACCCACGGAGACGCCCACGATGAGTTCCAGCAACCCCACCGCACTGCAGGCTGCATCGGCCCGGGCCATGGTCGCCCCCGAACACTGGTTCAGTACCCTCGCCCAGGCCACAGAGGCTGCGGCGGCCGCTGCCGACCCTGAAGCCATGGTCCGAGCGCTGATCGCGCCGCTGCTCGCGATCGCCGGCGATCGCGATGCGTGGACGCGCCCGGGAAGCTTGAAAGCCGGTGAGCGCCAGTTTTATGTGGGCGGCTGTTTTGTCGTCACACCCGACGAAGCCTGGCACATGCTGGTCGGCAATGTGGGGTTTCCCGCTGAACAGCGGCGGCTGATGATTCCGATCGATGGTGGTCATCCTGCTCACGTCCGCGATACCCGCGCGCCACTGCTGCTGGCCAATACCGACGAGCACGGCGACTTCAAACAGTATCTGAAGACCTCGCGCATGGGCTCATCCATTTATGCACCCATGCTCTGGAAGGGGCGCTTCGTTGGTCAGCTGATCATGGCCTCGCAGGCGCGCAATACCTTCGCACGGCAAGACCTCGACATGCTGCGCGTGCTCGCCACCCAGGCCACATCGCTCTGGATGGCAATGGATGGGCCTGCCTGGCTTGCGCGCGAATACCCACCCGCTGACGCGTTCAAGGTCACCCAGGCGGGGGTGGATGCGCGCTGAGTCAGCGCGCATCTTCTCAACTGCTGGCGCCTGATCGAGCCTTATTCGATCGGATTCAGCTTCGCAAAGTGCCGTGCAATGGCGAGCCGGCTTGTCACCCAGACATCGCCCCGGCTCTTCACGTGCTGCATGAAGCGCTCCAGTGCGCCGATGCGTCCTGGCCGCCCGATGATCCGCAGGTGCAGACCCAGGTTCATGATGCCCGGGCGATCACGCCCCTCGCTGTAGAGCTGCTCAAACGTATCCACCGCATACTCGAGCCAAAGCTTGGGCGTATAGCCTGGCGCAAGCCAGAACTTCATGTCGTTGGTATCAAGCGCGTAAGGCACGATTACGATGCCACGCCGCTTGCCATCTGAGGTTTCAACAAACTCCCAGCGCGGGCGGTCATCGGAGTAGTCGTCCATGTGGTACTCGTAGCCCGCCTCGACCAGCAGACGCCGCGTGTTGTCGGTAAGCAGATAGCGAGACAGCCAGCCATAGGGGCGGCGTCCGGTCGTGCGCTCAATGCTGTCGGTGGCAGCGCGAATGAACTCACGCTCGCGATCTTCCTTGTAGGAAAACTGGTGAATCCAGCGATGGCCGTGGCTGCAGACCTCGTGTCCTGCGGCCGCCACCGCGCGGGCGAGCTCGGGTGCCTTTTCAAGCGCGACCGCAGCGGCGGTGAACGTGCATTCAAAGCCAAACTGATCCAGCAGCCGCATCACGCGCGGCGCGCCCGCTCGAATACCGTAGAGATAATTGCTTTCGTTGCCGAAATTGCGGATGGGGATCTTGAGCGCAACGCCCAACTCATCCACCGGTTCGGGCGCCTTGTCTCCCGAGGCGATGCTCTGCTCGGAGCCCTCCTCGACGTTGACGACAAACGACATCGCCAGACGCTCATCGCGCGGCAGCGTGAAACGATCACTCATGGGCTCTCCTTGCCTGCATCCATCGGAAACGACCGGCACCTTAGGGGGGCGGCGGACATGCGTCAAGCGGCCGCGCGAAAATCACTGGCGCGCCTTGCGCGCGCTGAACCAATGCGGCTAACGCCAGCGCGTCAAGCGCACTGCAATCGCACAAGCCGTCGCATACACGCACATGCCGCAGGCGATCAGCGCGAAATACGTCCAGAGGGGCGCCTGCGCGCGATGCAGCAGGAGGCCAACGCCCAGCACCAGTGCAAGGCGCACGCTTGCCGCAATCACCGGTCCCGCGATACGCCCCGAGCCCTGCGCCGCAAAGTACAGCGTCAGACCAAAACCAAACAGCCCGAATGCAGGCCCGACCCAGCGCAGATGCGTGGCTGCGGCGTTGAGCACCACGGGGTCATCGCTGAACAGGTCGGTCCAGACCCAGGGGAACGCAGCCACCAACAACCCAATCACGCTGAGGTTCACCATCGACACGCCTGCAGCGGTCCAGGCCACGCGACGCGCGCGTTCAATGAGCCCGGCGCCAATTGCCATGCCCACCATCGGTACCGCGGCCACGCCAATTCCGAATGAAATCGGGATGAGCAGAAACTCGAGCCGCTGTCCGATTCCGTAGCCTGCGAGCACCTGCGTGCCGAAGGGCGCGATCAGCGCGGTGCAGATCAGCATGGTGACGATCGCCGTGGTGGGCGACAGGCACGCCACCGCGCCCACCTTCAGGATGTCGGCAAACAGCGGCCATTGGAGCGGTGATCCTGAGAACCGCAGGCGCAAGCGCTCTTCCCCCGAAGTTAAACGTCGAACCAGCCAGAGCGCGCCCAGGCCGTAGCCGGCCAGCGTACCGCACGCCACGCCGCCCAGGCCCAGAAGTGGAAAGGGGCCCAGCCCGAGCCCCAGCACCGCGCCGACCGCGATCTGAACCAGCGATGTCACGACGACGAGGCGCGCGGGCAGCACCATGTTGCCGGTGCCTCGAACAATGGACAGCTGCGCATTCATCAGCCAGACCAGGGGCGCGCCTGCGAACAACACCCATCCGTAGCGAATCGCCTCGGCGAGCACATCGTCGCGTCCACCCAGGAGCCCGTAGAGCGCCGGGCCCGCACCGAGCATGAAGAGCATGTGCACAAGGCCACCGATGAGCCCGATGACGCACGCATGCAGCGCGAGCGCCTCGGCGCGCTCAAGGTCGTTGGCGCCCAGCGCGCGTGAAATCGCTGACGACACGCCGCCTCCCATCGCCCCAGACGACAGCATCTGCACCAGCATGCCGAACGGAAACACCAGTGCCATGGCCGCCAGCGACACCGTGCCGAGCTGCCCGATATAGCCCGTTTCAGCGATGCTCACCAGCACGCCCAGCGCAAGCGTCGCCACACTGGGCAGCGCCATCCTGAGCAGCGTGGGAAGGATGGGCCCGGTAATCAGCGGATTGGTGGCAGGGGCGGCTTGCAAGGGAACGGGCTCAGACACGGGCGTCGACGGCCTCTGGTCAGGGTTTCTATAATCGCCCGACGAAGGCTCTCAACTCATCAAGGCGCACATCATGCCCGACTTTCGCAGCGACACCGTGACCCGACCCACCGCGGCGATGCGCGAGGCGATGGCCGCCGCCGAGTTGGGGGACGATGTGTTTGGCGACGACCCGTCGGTCAATCGGCTCGAAGCCTATGCCGCGCACATGCTGGGATTTGACGCGGCGGTGTTCGCTCCATCGGGCACCCAAACCAATCTGATGGGCCTGATGTCGCACTGCGAGCGCGGCGAGGAGGCCATCGTCGGGCAGCAATGGCATACCTACCGCTGGGAGGCGGGCGGGATGGCCGTGCTGGGCTCCATCCAGCCGCAACCGCTTGAAAATGCCCCGGACGGCACCATTCCCCTGGCCTTGATCGACAGCGCGATCAAGCCCGATGACCCGCACTTCGCGCGCACGCGGTTGGTCTGCATGGAAAACACCACCGGCGGAAAGGTGCTTCCGCTCGATTACCTGAGATCGGTCCGGCGGCTTGCCACCACACGCGGTCTCGCCACCCACCTGGACGGTGCCCGGCTCTTCAATGCAGCCGTCGAGATGGCGCGACGACGCGCCGATGACGAGCGTAGCGGTGATCCCACTGATGCTGCAAGCACCGACCCTCGCCAGGTGGCGCGCGACATTTGTGCACAGTTCGACTCAGTGTCCGTGTGCCTGTCAAAGGGCCTGGGCGCGCCCATCGGTTCGCTGCTGCTTGGATCAAAACCACTGATCGCGCGTGCCCGGCGCTGGCGAAAAATGCTGGGTGGTGGCATGCGCCAGGCGGGCCTGCTGGCCGCCGCCGCGCATCATGCGCTCGAGCACCATATTGATCGGATGGCGCTCGACCATCAGCGCGCAAAGCGTCTGGCCGATGGGCTGGTGCGGGCTGCAGCCAACCAGCCTGGCCGGCTCGCGATAGTGGAACCAGCGCAGACCAACATTCTGTTCATCCGCATCGACGGCACGATCGCCGAGGCCTTTGCCGCCCATCTGGCCCAGCACGACATCCGCGTCACCGGCCGCGCAACCAGCGATGGTTCGGCCATGGTGCAGCGCTGGGTGACACATCTGGATGTGGACGACTCGGATGTGGATCACGCGATTGGCGCGGTCCAGGAATTTTTTGCGCGCGGCACCGTGATCAATCGACCGTAGTCATCGCGGTGCACCAAGGAGGCGAGACGGGTTGCCGTCTCGCCAACTTTGCATGATCATCGGCGTTTTGCAATTTGCCTACGGAGACGCCGCCCATGACAACCGCCACCCCGATCCGAGACGACGCCATCCGGGTCTACTGGCAACCGGGCTGCACCAGTTGCCTTCGCACCAAAGAATTTCTGTCTAAAAACGGCGTGCCTTTTCTGTCACGCAATGTGCTGGCCGACGATTCAGCGTTTGAAGAACTCAAGCGATTCGGCCTGCGGCAGGTACCCATCGTGACCAAGGGTGACCACTGGGCCAACGGCCAGGTGCTGGCGGACGTGGCAAAGCTGGCGGGTGTCACGGGGCTCAAGATCACGCTGCTGCCCGTGGATGAACTGCAGCGCAGACTGATCACCGTTCTCGGCGGCGCAGAGCGGTTCTTCCGTCAGCTGCCCGATCAGAATCTGCATAGCCTGCTGCCCAATCGGCCGCGCAGTTACACCGATCTCACCTTCCATATCTTCAACAACGCTGATGCGTTCCTGGAAGAAAAAGCCGGCATTCCCCTCACCTTTGAGTCCTACAACCGCTTCCCTGCCCCAGAGGCCAACAGCCGCGAGCACATCCTGCGCTACGCTGCGCAGGTGCAGCAGCAGCTGCGCGAGTGGTTTTCGGGCCCCGGGAAAACCCTGGACTGGTCGGCGAAAGCCGACTTGTACTACGGCGAGCAGACGCACCATCAGTTTCTTGAGCGCACCGTCTGGCACAGTGGCCAGCACACCCGTCAGCTGATGTGGGTGCTGGAGGGGCTGGGCGTCCAGGTTGACCGCCCGCTACCGCCTGAAACCTTCGCAGGGCTGCCGATGCCCGAGAAGGTGTGGGACGACGAGACGCCGGCCGCGCAATGAGCGCCCCCGCAGTGGGGCCCGCCAGTCTGGCAGTCAGCCAGGCACTGACCGCGATCGAACACAGGAACCCGGTCATCAACGCGATGATTCGGGTCACCGGCGACTCCGCGCGCGAGCGTGCGGCTGAACTCGATCGCATCGCCGCCGCGGGCGGGTCTGCCGGGCCGCTTCACGGCTGGGTCATCAACATAAAAGATTGCCTTGACTGGGCAGGCCACCCCACCACCGCCGCATCGGTGATCCTGCGGGACAACATTGCCCAGCGGAACGCGTTCATCACCGAACGCCTGATCGGTGCCGGAGCCATTCTGATCGGCAAGGCCAACCTGCATGAATGGGTGTTTGGCCCCACCAGTCAGAGCCTGCATTTCGGTCCGGTCGCCAATCCGTGGAATCCGGCGCATATTCCCGGGGGCTCAAGCGGTGGATCGGGCGCCTCAGTGCCGTGTGGCATGGCGCGTGTTTCAATCGGTAGCGACACCGCCGGCTCGATCCGTCTGCCAGCCTCCTATTGCGGACTTGCAGGCCTTCGGCCAAGCATCGGCCGAATCTCGCGCACTGGCAGCGTCGCGGTCAGTGCGCCGTTCGATACCTTTGGCCCGCTTGCCCGCCGCGTTGAAGACGTCGCCCGGGTATTCGCAGTCATTGCAGGCCACGACCCCGACGACCCTTTCTCGGTCGACACGCCTATCATCGACCCACTGCCGACCCTCAATTCCCCCGTTGCCGGCCAGCGTATCGGGGTCATGCGTCGCTGGTTCTTCGACGATATCGACCATGAATTGCGTACCGCTTTGGACGCCGCGATTGGCGTGTATCGCAATCTTGGCGCCGATATCGTCGAGGTTAATCTGGGTGATGTTGAACGCGCCCAGGAAATGCTCGCATTTCGTATCGTGCTGGCCGATGCGTTTGCGCTTCATCGCGACCAGCTTGCAAACCGCCCTGCGGATTACGGGCAGGACCTGATGGTGCGCTATGACATCGGTGAACGCGTGACCGGCGCACAGTACGCAGAGGCACTGCGCTGGATCGAGGCCTGGCGACATCGCCTACATCGAATCATCGCCCATCACGGGTTGGATGCGGTTCTGTCCCCCACCACCCCCGGGCCTGCGCCGCTGCGCGCGGGGCTCGCCTACGCAAGCGCGATTCGCGCCATTCCGCGATTCACCTCCGTATTCGCATCGGCCGGCGTACCGTCGCTTGCGGTACCGTGTGGATTCAACGCGGTAGGTCTGCCCCTATCCTTTGAATTGAGCGCCGCACGCTTCAATGAGGCGGCCGTGCTGCAATTGGGGCACGCCTACCAGCAAGTCACCGATCATCATCTGCGGCAACCCGCGTTGACGCAGTAATCAGGTTTTTCACTGAAGGAGTTTCACCATGAAAAAGCGAGAATTTCTAACCGCTGCGGCAGCCGGTGCAACGGTTGCAGGCGCGCCTGCGATCGTGCGCGCCCAGGCTAGCTTTCCGGATCTGAAACTGCGCATTGCGTCGAACTATCCGGCGCCATCGCTCTTTACGCGCGTGCAGCAGCAATTCGCGCAGGAAATCACCGCCAAGACCAACGGCAAGGTGACATTTGAGTGGATGCTGGGCGGCAACCCGCTGAAGGCCGGCGATGTTTATCCCGGCATGGCGCGCGGCGCAACCGACCTGGGCTTCACCGTGCCCGCTGCCTTCAACCCGCGCGAGTTCCCTGTCTCGGGAGTCACACTGCCGTTCGTGACCGAGAGCCCCTACGCTGGCTGCATGGCATTTCGCGAGTGGTATCAGAACACGCCGGAGGTTCAGCGCGAGTTCCAGCGCAACAACGCGCACCTTCTGCTCACGCTCTCAACCTCCGAGAACGTGCTGTGGAGCATGAAGCGCGTGAACACCGCGGCCGACCTGAAGGGCATGCGCATTCGTACGCTGCTGGGGCCGGGTGACGCGCTGCAGGCGCTTGGCGCCACGGCGGTAACCGTTCCCTACACCGATGCCATCGACCTGTTGCAGCGCGGGGGGGTTGATGCCATCTCCACCACGCCATTCGAGCAGGGCGTGAAAGACGGCCTGGCCGAAATGACCAACTTCCTGTCAACGGGCGGCCGGATGGGCATCTTCGCCACTGTCATGACCTCCATCAACCTGGACCGTTGGAAGAGCTTCTCGAAGCCGCTGCAGGACGTCTTCACAACCGCCGCCGACAACGCGCTCAACTGGTACATCGACGCGCAGAACAAAGAAACCGACGAGTGCGTGGAGATTCTGCTGAAATCGAAGCGTATTCAGGTTGCACCGCTCGACCCGGCTGAAGAAAAACGCTGGCGCGAAGCAACGTCTCAGGTCATCTTCAACAAGTATGCTGAAGCGGTGAAGCGGGTAGGCGGCAACCCCGAAGCACTCACCAAGAGCTTCAATGCCCTGGTGGCCAAGTACGAGGCGCAGCGTAAGTATGTGACGGGCATCGATCGTTACCTTGCCCGCAAGTCGAAGGGATGACGACGGAGCCACGCTCCGGCATGCTGGCCCTTGCGGCCCGGGTGGCTTCGGCCTCCCGGGCCATGGCCCGCGTCACCGGCATTCTCATCATTCTCATCATGGTCGCGGTGGTCATCGATGCCGTGCTGCGCGGCATCCTTGGCATTGCGATCTGGGGCGTGCTTGAGGTGGGCGTGCTGTTGCTGCTTGCCCTGATCTATCTTGGCCTGCCAGCCACGCAGGCCAACCGCGAAAATTTTCGGGTATCCATTTTTGCTGATCACTTTCCGACCTGGTTTGATCGCGTCAACACCTGGCTGCTTCTTGCGGTACAGCTCGCGGTGCTGGCCATTTTGTGCTGGACCTCGTGGCGTAGCGCCATCTACTCGTTCAACCGCGACGAGGTGTCGTTTGGAATGGTGCAGATTCCGCTCTGGCCCAGCCGGGGCATGGTCTCGGTGGGTCTGTCCCTGCTGATCATTCAGTCGATCACCGCAGCGCTGGAATATGCATTGACCGGCCGCCATCCCTACAAGGTCGACATTGAAACCGAGTTGAAAGGCGAAATCGGCAAGTCCGACAGCGACCTGGTCGGAGATCGAAAATGAGTCCGCTTGAGCAGGGTTTTCTGTTGATTGGCGGCATGTTTGTGCTGCTGGCGCTCGGCTTTCCGATTGCACTGGCGCTGCTGTCAGCCGGCGTCATCGGATTGATCGCGATGCGCGGCTGGTCTGCCGCTGACTATCTGTTGGGCAGTCTGCCCTACTCGGTCACGGCAGAGTTTGCCTTCATCGTGGTGCCGCTGTTTCTGTTCATGGGACACATGGCATATTCAGCCGGCATTTCTGAGAAGGGCTTTCGTGCGGCATCGGCCTGGTTTGGACACGTTCCAGGCGGGCTGGCGATTTCGTCTGTGGTGGCGTGCGGCGCGTTTGCAACGGTGTCGGGCTCATCCATTGCCACGGCAGCCACCATCTCCAAGATCGCAGTGCCTCAGCTGCTCAAGGCTGGCTACACCAAGCGATTGGCAGGCGCAGCGGTGGCCACGGGCGGCACCCTGGGGGTACTGATTCCGCCATCAACGGTCATGGTGCTTTACTCCATTGCCACGGAAACGCCCATTCCCTCGTTATTCATGGCGGGCATCGTTCCGGGCATCCTCACAATTCTTGTTTATGGATTCGGCATCAGCTGGATGGTCAAGCGCGATCCGCAGATGCGCACCATGACACGTCAACGCAGGGTGCCCTGGGGTGAGCGAATGAAGCTCACCTTTTCATCGTGGGAAATTCTGGTGGTGTTTGCTGTGGTCATGGGCACGCTCTACACCGGCATTGCCACGGCAAGTGAGGCGGCTGGGTTCGGCGCTGCAGCCGCGCTGGTGATCGCGATCATTCGCGGTGCCAAGATGGCCGAGATCAAGGAAGGGCTGCAAACCTCGGGGTCAAGCACCGCGTCGATCTTTTTTCTGGTCATCGGCGCGGGCGTATTTGGTGCTGCGCTGGGCACCACACAGCTGCCGCAGAACCTTGCCACCTGGACGCTGGGTCTCAATCTGCACCCCACGCTGCTGCTGATCCTGGTGCTGATCCCGTTTCTGATCCTGGGCTGCTTCATCGACGCGGCCTCCATGATTCTGCTGACGATGCCGGTGGTGTTTCCCATCATCAAGCAGGCCGGTATTGACCCCGTGCTGTTCGGCATTCTGGTCACCAAGATGACCGAGATCGGCAACATCACGCCGCCAGTGGGCCTGAATGTGTTTGTGGTCTCGGCTGCCAACCCGGAAATCACGATTCGCGAATGCTTCCGCGGCGTGATGCCGTTCTTCCTCATGGAACTCTTTATTGTCGGACTGCTGATCGCGTTTCCCAGCATCACGCTGTTCGCAGTTGTCACGCATTGATCGAAAGGAACCTCTGACATGACAGACCTCAGCGTTTATGAAAAGCAGCATTTTGGAAAGCCACTGGGCTTCGGTCGTCAGCCCGCACTGCTGATCATTGATTTTCAGGTGGGCTTTGCCAAGCCCGATGTGCTGGGCGGCTTCAACATCAACGAATCCATCGCCCGCACGACAGAGCTGCTGCGAAGCGCACGCGCAACCGGCGTCCCGGTCTGCCATGTGCGGTTCGCGTCCGAGGCGCACGGCGAAGATATCGGCACCTTTGCCATGAAGGTGCCCGCGCTGAAAGATCTCGCCCCTGACAGCACCGATGCGCAGTTCGTGGATTCAGTCGCGCCCATTGAAGGCGAGTATGTGTCAATCAAACGGCACAGCTCGGCATTTTTCGGCACCAACCTGGCGTCTTGGCTCATCAGCCGCGGCGTCGATACGCTGTTTATCACCGGCTGCACCACCAGCGGCTGCGTGCGCGCGAGCACGGTTGATGCGTCAGCCTATTCGCTGCGCCCGATGGTGGTCACCGATTGCGTGGGCGACCGCGCTCAAGGCCCGCACGAGGCAAGCCTGTTTGACATGGGTCAGAAATACGCCGACCTGGTCACGATGCGCGATGCAGTGGCGCATTTCGAAAGCCGGCAGAGCACACGCCGCGCCGCCTGATTGCCCTGGGCGACCACGACGGCGTTCAAACGACGCCGTCGTTTTTCAGGCGTTCAAGCTCGGCCTCATCCAGCCCCAGCAGGCCGCCCAGTATCTCTTCGTTGTGTTCACCCAGGCTGGGGCCTAGCCACTTCACCGAACCCGGCGTGTCCGACAAACGCGGCACCAGATTGGGGATGGCCACCTCGCCCACGCGCGGATCGCTTACCTTCAGGATGTTGCCACGCGCGGCGTACTGAGGATCTTCGAAGATCTCATCGATCGCATACACCGGCCCGCACGGCACCTGAAATTGCTCGCACAACTGAAGCAGATGATCACGCGTGTGGCGCGATGTGAACTCGCCCACATGACGATCAACCTGTTCGCGATCGCGTTCGCGATGGGCAAGCACGCCCCAGGCCTGCGGCTCGGCAAGATGCGGTTCACCCATTGCCTGGGCCAGACGCTCGAAGATTTTGTCGCTGGTGCAGGCAATGGCAATCCAGCGGTTGTCGGCGGTGGGATAGTGACTGTGCGGCACCACATTGACCGTGCCAGGGCCCATGCGCTGACGCACGTAGCTCTTCTGGTGATACGCGGGCGCAAGCTCATCAAGAATGCGAAACACCGGCTCGTATAAACCGATATCGATCATCTGGCCGCGGCCAGTGCGATGTCTGGCCTGAAGCGCCAGCAGGACGCCCATCGCCCCATAGGCACCCGACAGGTAATCGGGGATGGTTGCCGACCCGGGGGTGACCGGCGGCCGATCTGGATAACCCGCCAGAAAAGAGAGCCCGCCAAACGCATTGGCGATTCGCCCGAAACCGGGCCGATCGCGATAGGGACCGGTTTGTCCGTAGCCCGAGATGCGCACCATGATCAATCGAGGATTGATCGGCTGCAGCACCTCCCAGCCCATGCCCCATTTTTCAAGCGTACCGGGCTGAAAGTTTTCGATGAGGATGTCGGCTTTGGCAACCAGCGCCTTCAACAGCCGCGCGCCATCGGGCTTGCGCAGGTCGATCGTGACCGATTTTTTATTGCGGCATTCGGAAAGCCAGGGCAGCGAATCACCGCTGTCCGTCGGCGTTCCAAAGCGACGCAGCGCATCACCAACACCCGGGAGCTCAACCTTGATGACCTCGGCACCGAACTCAGCCAGCTGCACGCTCGCGAAAGGCCCGGAAATGAAGCTTGAAAGATCGATGACCCGCAGATCATCGAGCGGCTGAAGCCCCGCGGTCGCGGCAGCATCGGAAGAGGGTTGGTTCATGGCGGATGCCACGCAATCAGTCTGCGGAAATCTTTGCCGCGGCGATCACTTCCGCCCAGCGGTCGATCATCGAGACCATCATGGCGGTGTGTTCGGCTGAGGTACCCGCCACCGGAATAAATCCGGCTGCGCCGAGCTTAGGTGCCAGGTCGGTGTTTCGCAACGCTCGAACAACATGATCGTTGATCACATTGACAAGGTCACCCGGGGTGGCCGAGGGCGCGTACAGCCCCCACCAGGTGTCGGCGTCAACCCCTTTGACGCCCTGTTCAATGAACGTGGGGACCGCAGACATCGCGGGATTGCGCTTGGGGCCCGTGACCGCGATGGCGCGCAGACGCCCGGCCTCAACATGCGAACGTACCGAGCTGATGCCCGCGAACTGCATCTGCACATGACCTGCCAGCAGATCGGTCATGGCTGGACCGGTGCCCTTGTAGGCGATGTGCGCAATGTCGACGCCACAGGCGATCTTCATCAACTCACCCGCGAGGTGGGTCGAGGCGCCGTTACCGCCGGAGGCGTAATTGAGCACACCGGGCTTGGAACGCGCGAGGTCGATCAGCTCGGACAGGTTTCGCGCGGGCACCGAGGGATGAACCACCAGAATCACCGGCGCAGTGGCCATCATGGTGACGCCAGTGAATTCACGCTTGGTATCAAACGGCAGTTTACGAAGCCCCGGATTGGTCAACAGCGCGCTGTCGATGGCAAGCAGCGTGTAGCCGTCTGCAGGCGAGCGAATCACCATCTCGGTACCCAGCACCGAGCCAGCGCCAGGTCGGTTTTCAATGACCAGTGGCTGACCAAGGGTGGCGCCGACCGCGGGTGCGATCATCCGGATCAGAATGTCGGTGCCGCCGCCTGGCCCATAGGGCACGATGACACGGATTTGTCGTGACGGATATGCGCCCTGCGCACGCACCGGCTCCCCGGCCGCCAGTGCACTAGCGCCAAGCGCGCCCAGCAGCTGGCGGCGCGAGATCACAGTGTGTGAGTGTTCTGGTTTCATGGTGTTTGGCCTCCTGAGGGACTGACGACACGTAGGGAGTGAGCAGCCTGCGGGCTGCATCAAAACGATCAGCGCACGCCAGACACCGCCTGCTTGCGGTCCAGAAAATCGAGCAGCAGATCAAGGCATTGTTCAGCGTAACCATCGCAAATATTGTGCGCGGCGGTGTCGATGGTGCGAAGTTCGCTGCCCGCAATGCGCTTCTGCATGTCGACATACGAGCTTGCGTGACCGATCTTTTCACGGCCCGCAGCAACGATCAGCGTGGGCGCTCGCACCGCCACCAGATCATCGAGAAAATCATGGGTGCACATGTGCGTGACAAACCGGGCAATGAATACCGGATCGTTTGAGCCCGCCTGGTTGATAAACCACTGAACTAGCGCCGGATCGGCGTGTTCATCGAACCGTTCATCGATGGTTTCGGCAAGAAAGGTGCGCAGCCCGCGTTCGGCGATTTTTGGAATCCAGGTCGGCGCGTGGCTCTGCTTCAGGCCCGGGGTAGAGCCATAGAGCGCGAGCGTCTTGACCCACTCCGGGTGTTCAATGGCAAGCCGCTGCGCAACATAACCGCCCGCCGAATTGCCGACCACATGAACCGGCCCCGGCGCGTGACGATCCAGCAATTCGAGCACATCGCCGACAAGGTGCGGCAGCGAAAAGGGCTGATCGGCTGGTGGGATCTGCGACAGGCCATGCCCGCGCAAATCGAGGCGCAGCACGCGATAGCGCGCCGCAAGGCGCGGCATCCACCGGAACCACCGCAGCGATGAGCCCATCGCTGCGTGAAGCAGAAGAACCGTGTCGGGCTGGGTCCATGGCGCCGCGAAGCTGTCGAGTTGCCAGGCAAGCGACAACCCATCGCGATTGACAAAAGTTTGCATAGGAAAATCCATCGCCTCAAGCGAGGCTTCGAGGGCTACGCTGCGCGAAGTAGAACCATTCAAAACCCGGTTCAGCCTTCACGTTGGGAAAGACGATGCGGCCATCGCCCGGCGAGCGCACCAAAGTTCCATCATGTCGGACGCCAATGGGTTCGTCTTTCCAGACAGGATCAAAGCTGACCCACTCGCGCACGAATCGATCTTCAGCATGAAGGCGATCGGTGACCTCCACCAGACGCAGCAGTTCATGCGAGGCAGGGGGCGGTTCCAGTGCGATATCGGCAAGCCCCAGCATTGCGATCGCCTGCCGAATGGCACGATGCCCTACCGCCGGCGCATTGGGATCGGCGTGCTGGCCGCACTCCAGCGTGACGGCCCATCCCCCCTGCGAGCGCATGTACTCGGTGGTACCCACGCCATAGCTTGCGTCGGTATCGAGCGTTGTACCTGTTTGCCAGCTTCTCTCTCGGCGCCGGCTGACGCCCTGTTCGTAAGCGCTCATCCAGCCTTCAACAATACGGTTGGGTCCCAGATGCCTCGCGAGCCGCGCTTCATGCGCCGCATGCGAAAACGGCTCAAGCGCACCGGCATTATTTTCCGGGCCGATCAGCGCGAACGGTTCACCCTGGCTGTTGAAGGAGTGCAGATCAAGCAATGCGTCGTGCGCGGCGAGCAGCGGACACAGCACATTGGCGATCCGGTCTTCGAAATCCTGCGGGACTGCTGTTGGCCGCAGATTGCGGTTCAGATTACGATCGCCTGACCGCGTGCCAAGCTGATGCGCGAGCGGATTGGTAATCGGAATGAGCGTCAGAGACCCTCGCAGAATCAGCAATGCACCGGACTCGATCTCGCCCAGCACGCGCTCGATTGCGCGCACACCCGCAACTTCATTGCCGTGAACGGCGCCCAGCACGATCAGCCGGGGCCCTGGCTGCAGACCATGGAACTGATGCACGCGGAGCGAGTGATGCTGAAAGGCCGGACTCATCGAAATATCCTGAATGTTCCAAATCGCGGATTCGAAACGCCGCGTCAGCGCGGAGTTTACGACGGCTACCGCAAGGCGTCATCGCAGCGCACTCCATCCGATAACATTAACGCGGTCCATTGACCGGAGTATCGCCATGCCTGATGCGTATTCGCCCAGCGCCGCACCCATCCGGCGCTTGCGCAGTCAAGCCAAGGTCATGCGGCGTGCAGCGCTGATCGCAGTCGTTGCCGCGGGCACCGCGCTGATCGGTTTGCCCCGAGCCCAGGCCCAGTCGTCATCGGCTTATCCCGACCGGCCGGTGCGCCTCGTGATCCCATTTACCCCCGGAGGCGGCACCGACGTCATCGGCCGTATGTTGGCGCATGCGCTGCGCGGCCCATTGGGGCAGCCCATCGTGGTCGAGAACAAGCCAGGTGCGGCCGGCGCGGTTGGTTCGCAGCTGGTCGTTCAGGCAGCGCCCGATGGCTACACGCTGCTGTTCGCGCCAGTTGGGTCGCTCACCATCACGCCCAACCTGCCCGGCACCAAGGCAAGCTTCGATCCGCTGAACGACCTGACGCCCGTGGGGCTGGTTGCCCGCCAACCGGTTCTGCTGGTGGCCAGCGCAAAGCTGGGCGTGGCTGACATGAAGACAATGCTTGCGCTTGCCGCGCAGCGCCGGCTCACCTACGGCACACCCGGCACGGGCACCGAGCTGCATCTGATCGGAGAAACATTCCGTCAGGCAACCCGAACCGAGCTGACGCACGTCCCGTATCGGGGCGGCGGCCCCGCCATCACCGATCTCATTGCCGGCAACATTGACCTGATGGTGGTCGTCACCTCGTCGATTCTGCCGCACATCCGAAGTGGCGCGGTGAAGCCACTTGTCACCACCGATACCAAGCGGCTCGATTCACTGCCCGAGGTGCCCACCACCGCCGAGGTGGGGCTCGCACAGGTCGATGGCACCGCCTCGTGGGGTGTGCTCGCCCCCAAAGGCTTACCCGCAGCGGTCCTGGACAAGCTGCAACAGGCGCTGCAGGCCGCCGCACGCGACGCCGAATTTGCGGGCCGCGTGCGCGAAGCGGGCGCCATCGTGGTGCCGCTTGGCGCCACCGAGTTCTCGCAGTACCTGCGCCGTGAAAGCGACAGCTGGCGCAAGGTGATCGTTGCAGGCGGTCTACGCGCTGACTGAACCCGGCCCCACATCACCACGGAACCACGCTCATGAAGCAACCGAATTTCCTGTTTATCATCACGGACCAGCACCGCGCGGACCATCTTGGCTGCTACGGCAACCCAACCGTACGCACGCCGCACATCGACGCGATTGCCGCCCGCGGCGTGCGATTCGACCGTTTTCATGTGGCTACACCGGTGTGCATGCCCAACCGGGCCAGCATCATGACCGGCCGGATGCCGTCGGTACATCGCTCGCGCAGCAACGGCATTCCGCTGTCCCTGGACTCAACCACTTTTTCCCAGTTGCTGCTTGAGCATGGCTACGACACCGCGCTGATCGGCAAGTGTCACCTGCAGAACATCGAAGACCGTCCCCCTCTGGTCGACGCCGAGGACACCGGCGACCTGAAGCCAACGCCCGGCTACGCCGAAGCCACCCACGTCAATCTTGAGCAGGCTGCCTACCGCCAGGAGTTGCGATCGTCCTGGAACAACCCCGAGCACCATCTCACGCTGCCCTATTACGGCTTCTCGCACGTCGAACTCTGCAATCACCACGGCGATGAAACCTTCGGCGACTGGGGTCGCTGGGTCGCCGCGCAGATGCCCGATTTTCAGGCGCGTTGCGGTCCAGGTCGCGGCATCCCCGACCCGCGCTTTACCGCGCCACAGGCGCGACGCACCAGCCTTCCAGAGCATCTGTACTCAAGCGCCTACATCGCTGAGCGCTCGGTTGACTACCTGCGCAAACATGCAGCGTCAGGCGCCCAGCGTCCGTTCTTTCTGAAGTGTTCGTTTCCTGATCCGCACCACCCGTTTACCCCACCGGGTCACTACTGGGACATGTATTCGCCCGAGTCGGTACAGGTGCCCGACACCTGCCATGCGCCGGGGCCCGGCGCACCTGCCCACGTGCGCTGGATTCACTAGGAACGCCAACAAGGCAAGTCGCTGCTCACCTCGCAACGCATGTTCGCGGTCAGCGCCGCCGAAACCCGTGAAATCATTGCCCTCACCTACGGCATGATCACGATGATTGATGACGCAGTGGGACGCATCCTGGCCGCCTTGCACGAATCAGGGTTGGCCGATAACACCGTCATCGTGTTCACCAGCGACCACGGCGACTTCATGGGCGACCACGGTCTGATGCTCAAAGGGCCTATTCACTATCAGGGGCTGGTGCGCATTCCGTTCATCTGGGCAGACCCGCAAGCGCCACAGGCGGGTGCAAGCAGCCAGGCGCTCTCCAGCAGCATTGATATCGCGCGCACGGTTCTGGCAAGGGCTGGTATTGCACCGGTGAACGGCATGCAGGGTCGCAACCTGATTGCGCAGGCTGCGGCCCCGGCGTCCGCCGAGGCCGATTCAATCCTGATCGAAGACGACAATCAGCGCGCGTATCTTGGTTTTTCCGAGCCGGTTCGTGCCCGCACCCTGGTTACCGACAAGCACCGAATCACGATGTATCTGGGCGCGAATTGGGGCGAGCTTTACGATCTGAGCGCCGATCCGCAGGAGCGACACAACCTGTGGGAAAGCGAGCTGGCACTGCGCGGCACACTGCTTGAACAGCTGGTGCAGAAAATGATGGCGCTCACCGATCGCAGCCCGCGGCCGACACGGATCGCGTAGCGCGCGAGGGCCCACAAAAGAATCGGGGGGCTCGAAGCCCCCCGCCGACCTTACTGCGCCTGCAACGCGCGGATTCGATCTTCCAGCGGCGGATGGCTGGAAAACAACGCCATCAGACCGCTGGGGCGTGAGCTGATTCCCATGTTCTGAACGGTCTTGGGCAGCTCGCCCGGATCGAGATTGCCAAGCCGAGCAAGCGCGTTGATCATGGACTGACGCTGCCCCATGTACTGCGCGGCACCCGAGTCAGCGCGAAACTCACGCTGCCGCGAGAACCAGGCCACCACCATGGCAGCCAGCACGCCAAGCAGGATGTCCATCACGATGGTGGACACGTAGTAGCCGATCCCCGGCGCATCGTCTTTGTTCTGAAGGATCATGCGGTCAACCACATAGCCCACGATTCGTGAGATGAATACCACAAACGTGTTCATGACGCCCTGGATGAGCGTGAGCGTGACCATGTCGCCGTTGGCCACATGCGCCACCTCGTGGCCGATGACGGCTTCGACTTCGTCGCGGCTCATCGACTGCAGCAGCCCCGTGGACACGGCGACCAGCGCCGAATTCTTGAAGGCACCCGTGGCAAACGCGTTGGGTTCGCCCTCATAGATGGCGACCTCGGGCATGTTGATACCCGCTTTCTGCGAGAACCTGGCCACGGTGCGCACGATCCACTGATGACCGGGATCAGGCGAGTCGTTGATGACCTGCGCGCCGGTGGACCACTTTGCCATCGGCTTGCTCATCAGCAAGGAAATGAAAGCGCCGCCAAAGCCCATCACGGCAGCGAACACCAGCAGGGTGCCCAGGTTGAGCCCGGCGCTGGACAGGAAACGGTTGAGGCCGAGCAGGTTGACAACGATGCTGAGTACCAGCATCACCGCAAGGTTGGTGAGAACGAACAGAATGACGCGCTTCATGACAATGCCCTCCGACATCGGCGGATAATGACGCAATATCGTAGCGAATCCTTCGTATTACAAGCCCTCAATAACCTTGACCTGACACGGCAAAGCTGCGCGCCGAGGGCGGATTGCCCCTTGATTACACCCAGGCCTGCAGCACGTACTCGTAAAGGCCCTGCCCGTTGGTCAGATCAACCCGTTGCAGAGCGATCTTAAGTTGGCCCTGCTCACGCACCAGCGAGTGGCGATAGCTGCCGGCAAAATGCCGAACGTCGTCGCGCCGAATTTCCATCATATGGAAGCGGGAATAGACCTCGACCCGGTCGGCGCCAGCCGACTCGATGATCACGTTACCGACCAGATGATTGGTGCCCCAGGCGGCGGCCTGTGACCATGCATTTGGATGCTGAAGACGCCCCATCCGGACTTCGCGCAGCAGGCCGTCTTCGGCAAAGATCGAGGGTTGCCCTTCCCAATCGGTCTGGTCGGGCGTGGCCGGCATCCAGTAAATGCCGTCCTGGCTGAAGGTACCGCACCAGTCAGCCCAGGCCTTCGCGTCGAGCATTGCGGCCTGACGGTACAGCAGCGTTTCCACTTCCCGCTGCAGAGCGGGATCGACCGTGACGGCCTTGGGTACGTAGCCGGTTGCAGGAAGCCGCCCGCGGCCGACATGTTCCGGTGCGATCGATTCAGCACCGGTCATCGATTCAATCGCCTCGATCACCACACCGGTGCCGAGGGCCTGACTCAGGTCATTGCGTTCCATCGCGGATCTCCTATCAGGCCACCGAGCTGGCGATTACCGGCTTCATATAGGCCTTCCAGGCCTTGAACTGGTTGCGCATGACAACCTCCGAAGTACCGCGGTTGGAATAGGACGCGCCATCGGTTTCGGTATCGCGTCCATGTTCGCGATGGAAACTGACCCAATCGCCGCCTTTTGACTGCAGCCCCCACTGACCCTTGGTCCAGTTTTCCAGATCATCGGCGTTGATCATGGTGGCGGGAGAATTCACCAGATTGAAGTACCACAGCGAGCGCCGGTAAATCGGCTCGGGAACGCCCTTCAGGCGGAAGTGCCAGATCTCAGACAAGGTGCGATCGGGCCCGATGGGACGCAGGCAGCGCAGCTGCTGCAGCGGGGACTGCACCGACAGATAGGGATAGACCAGCACATGATGGATGCTGCGCGACAGGTGTTCCTCGGCCTTCTCCTCGCCATAGGCTTTCTTCATGAGCGCTTCGTACTCGAGCGTATCGGGATCGGTGGGCCGCAGACCCATATAGGCCTTGAGAACGCCATGCCCATTGGGAAAGTTGACGGTTTGTACGCTGTCCCACTGATCAAAGCTCGATGCAAACGTGGACAGATAGTGGAAAAACAGCGGCGCTTCGCCCTTCTCTGCTTTCAGCCGGTTTTCAACCCGGCGTGCGGGTACGCCGCTTGATTGATGGGTAACGGACGGGTGAAGGCAATCAAGCTGGTTCTCCATGAAGAATTTCCAGTTTGAGCGCTGCATCACGCGATGGCAGACCAACACCGCCTCGACTTCGCCCTCGGGCGAGCGGTCGCAGACATCGTCAAACGCAACCTTGGAGTCGCCTAGAAACTCGGTTAAAGACGGGCCGGTGGGCGACAGGCTGGCAAACACGAAGCCGCGATAACTGTCGACGCGCGCGGCCGGCACCATACTGGCCTGAGGATCGTCGAACGACAGCCGCGTGTTGTCATAGCCTTTGGCGAGCGGAATCGCGCTGACGCGTCCATCAAGCTTGAAGCTCCAGGCATGGTACGAGCAGACAAAGTGCTTGCCAGTATTGCCACTTTGGTTACCGCACAGCATCACGCCGCGGTGCGGGCAACGGTTATAGAGCACATGGATACGCATGTCCTCGCCGCGCACCATCACCATGGGCTGGCGTCCGATCTGAAGCGTCCAGTAATCGCCCGGCTTTTTCACCTGCGATTCGTGCCCGCAATACACCCAGATTTTCTCGAAGATGTTCTCCATCTCGAGATCAAACAGGCCCTGGTCAGTATAGACGCTGCGGTGCACGCGGTCGGGTTGCACCAGATAGTCGAGGTCAATCGCGCTCATTCGGCACTCCGGACAAATTGGGTGACGCGCCACCTTAGCAAAGCGTGCTGGTACAACCAACAACCATCCATGCTTTTTCCATTACCATTAGTTATGGATTATCGGAAAGTACAAATGTTCCTGGCTGCGGTGCGTCACGGCAATCTCACCGAGGCCGCGGCCGAGCTGGGGGTTTCACAGCCTGCGCTCTCCAAGAGCATCAAGGCGCTCGAGCGCACGCTGGGCGTCCGGCTGCTTGACCGCGGCAGATTCGGGGTGGCACCCACGCCCGCCGGCGAGGCGCTCCTGCAGCATGGCCAGGTGGTCGAAGCCGAACTGCGTCATGCGGCTGGCGCCATTGAAGCGCTGAAGGGCGCACGCAGTGGCCATGTGCTGGTGGGTTGCGGGCCTACCGAAGCCAATCGGCTGTTACCCCAGGCGCTGCTGCAGCTTGCCCGCACGCACCCCGAGCTTCGGGTCACGGCGCTGTACGGACTCAATGAATCGCTGATGCCCTGGGTCAAGCAGGGCGAAGTCGACTTCGCGCTGTCATCGGTACCGACGCGCGCCACCGATGCTGCGCTTTCTCATGAATCGCTCTTTACGGAAACCGGTGTGGTCGTGGCGCGGGCAGGCCATCCCTTATCCAGGCAACGCGCCATCGCGCCGGCGCAACTGACGCAACACACCTGGATCCTGCCGCGACGGCGTGAGCTTGAGCGGCTTGCGTTTGATGACTTCTTCACCCGGCATGGGCTGGAACCTCCGGAGGCGCTCACCGAAACCACCTCTACGGTGCTGATGAAAGCGATGGTCATGCAAAGCGATGCCCTGACCTTCATTCCGCGCGAGCTGATCTGGTGGGAGGTGCAGGCCCAACAGCTGCAGCCCCTCAATGTTCAGGGCACCGACTGGACGCGCATCGTGGGCGTTACGCGCCGGCGCAGGGGGTCGGTAAGCCCCGCGGCAGCGAAACTCATTGATGCGCTGCGGGCGGTCGCGAGCCGGCAGTTTGAAGGGGTGGTGGGGTGAGGCGGCGACAGCTTTTGCCTCAAGCATCGTGGACGTTGTGGCCCCTTCGTCGATCAGCCCTCATGATTCCCCACTGCCCGGCAATACCGACCAACGTGAATCCGGTCAGGAGCAGTGCCACGTGAAGGCTCCCCTCGGTTGAAACCCACCCTACTGAGTATCCGCCAAACGCACCGCTCAGTTGCTGCACCAGGCCGGCAGCCGCGGCGGCTGCGCCAGCGAGCGCAGGCGCTGCACCGACTGTGCCCGACAAGGTGGGCGGCATCAGCAGTCCGTGCCCCACACCCAGCACCAGCGCAGGAATGGAAAACGCAAGTGCGGACGGCCACCCGGCGAGCGCGACCATCAGCAGCACGCCCGCCAGCGTGATGACTTGCCCAATCGTCATCAGTCGTCGATCGCCGAGTCTGCGGATCATCCGGCTCGTAATGAAATTACCCACGACATAGGACAGCGTGGCAGTCATCACGTGAAACCCCACGCCATCGGGACCCACTCCGTAACCTCTCAGCACCAGAGGCGCCGCAGCGAGATAGGTGTAGAAGGCGCCAGTCGAGGATCCCAGGATGGCAACGTGGAGAAGGTAAACCCGCAACCGGGCAAGCGCCCGATACGCGCGGATCATTCCCACCACCCAGTGCGTGTCGCCTACCCCCCTGTGGCTCCCCGACGGGAGCATCCGCATCGCAAGCAAAAAAAGCAGTACGCCCAACACCAGGATCAACGCAGGATTCGCCTGCCAGCCGAGATGGACGTGCAACTGTCCACCAATGAGCGTAGCTACCGGCGGGCATACGCCCATGGTCATACCGATGAACGCCATGACCCGCGTACGCTCAGGCCCGGAAAAAAAATCCTGAACCAGCGAGCGACCCACAACCATCGTGGCGCCGCAACCGAGACCTTGTACCGCCCGGCCAACAATCAGCGCCTCGACATCGGGGGCGAATAATGCGGCCAGGGACCCCGCCAGCGCAATCGCAAGACCTGCGAGCACCACAGGCCGGCGCCCATAGCGATCGGACAGCGGGCCGTAAATCACCTGCGACACGCCATACGCGATCACAAACGCGCTGAAGGTTAGCTGGACCCGCGTGACATCGGTGGAAAAGATCTCCCCCCACTCTTGCATGGAGGGCAGACAGATCGTCATCGCCAGTAAACCGAACACGATCTGCGCCAGCAGATACGGCAGCAGTCCCGCCGGCCGCACTCTCGTCTCGGGAGTATTCAGCGCTGAAGCGCTGGGATCAGAATCAGGCACGCGTGAGCTGTTACTGAGCGACTCGCGCCGCTCAGACTCCCAGGTACCGATGCCAGATCGAACGGTCGGCCGCCAGCGCTGCCGAGTTGCCACGCCACGCCACCTGGCCTTTTTCAAGGATGACGTGGTGATCGGCGATTTCAACCAGCCGACTGACGTATTTATCGACCACCAGCAGCGTCTGCCCGGCTTCGCGCAGCTGCCGCAGGCAGCGCCAGATTTCCTCGCGGATCAGCGGTGCAAGCCCCTCGGTGGCCTCATCGAGGATGAGCAGGCGCGGATTGGTGACCAGCGCCCGACCGATGGCGAGCATCTGCTGCTCGCCGCCCGACAGCTGCGAGCCCAGGTTGTTGCGTCGCTCGGCAAGCCGCGGAAACAGTTCAAATACCTTGGCTGGGGTCCAGGGGTTCGCGCTGCCGTTGCGCACCGCGCTGAACGCGGTCAGGTGTTCTTCAACGCTCAGGTTCGGAAACACCTGCCGGCCCTCGGGCACGATGCCAATGCCCAGCCGACCGACGCGATCGGCGGACAGGCCGCTGATGGTCTGGCCACCAAAGCTCACCTGGCCCGCTGCCATGGTCTTGAGACCCAGAATGCTGCGGATCAAAGTGGTTTTACCCATACCGTTGCGCCCCAGCAGCCCCACGACCTCGCCGGCGCCCACTTCAAGATCGATGCCAAACAGCACCTGGCTCGACCCGTACGCAGCACGCACGCCGCTGACCTTGAGCAATGCTTCAGCCACGGCTCGCCTCGGTTGCGGCGGTAGATGCATCAGCCGCGTCGTGCGGATCGAGTTCGTCGCCCAGATAGGCGGCCACGACCTGCGGATCGTTGCGGATGGCCTCGGGAGGACCGCTTGCGATCACGGCACCATTGACCAGAACCGTGATTCGATCAGCCAGCTGAAAGACCACATCCATATCGTGTTCCACCAGCAGAATCGCGCACTCGGCTCGCAGGCTGCTGATCAGCGCAACCAGCCGCTTCGACTCGTCAGGGCCCACGCCGGCCATCGGCTCGTCAAGAAGCAGCACCCGTGGTCGGGTGGCAAGCGCAAGACCGATCTCGAGCACACGCTGCTCGCCGTGCGAGAGCTCGCTTGCCAGCGCATCGGCACGCTCGCGCAGCGCCAGCCGCTCAAGGATGGATTCGGCCTCGCGCGCCAACGCGGTTTCTGATGTGACGGGCCGCCAGAACGACAGACTGCTGCCCGAGCGTGCCTGAACCGACAACGCGATGTTGTCACGCACGGTGAACGACTTGAACAGCCGCGTGATCTGGAACGAGCGAGCAAGCCCGCTCGCAACCCGCTGGTAGACGCTGGTGTGTGTGAGGTCGGTGCCATCAAATACGATTCGTCCGGCATCGGGCGTCAGATGGCCCGACACCTGCGCCACAAAGCTGGTTTTGCCCGCACCGTTGGGCCCGATCAACGCATGAATTTCACCAGGCAGGAGATCGAAACTGACATGGTCGGTGGCGCGCAACGCACCGAAATTTTTGACCAGCGTTTCGACGCGCAGCAACGGCGTGGTACTCATCGCTGGCTTCGCTTCGGCCAGCGCAGTCCGGCCAATCCGCGCGGCGCAAACAGCACCACCGCAAGCAGCGCCCATCCCACATAAAACTGCCAGTGAACCGTGAACTCGGCGATCAGGTCTTCAAGGATGAGCAGCAGCAACGCGCCCCAGACGCCACCGGTAAGCGTGCCCACGCCACCCAGAATGACCATGATCATGAGGACGCCCGATTGCGTCCAGTGCAGCAGATTGGGGCTGACGTAGTTCTGCTGGTTCACCATCAGCGCGCCAGCCAGTCCGCCCATGGCACCGGCGATGACGAACAGGATCAGCTTGTATCGATACACGGGAAAACCTACCGACTCGGCCCGAAGATCGTCATCGCGAATGGCGAGAATGACGCGACCGAACCGGGCATGCATCAGCCTGTGGATGAGAACCAGGCACACCACCAGAATGCCCAGCACCAGCAGGTAAAACGCCACTTCATCTTTGAAGTTGATGCCAAAGCCAAAGTCGGAGCGGCGCTTGATGTTCAGCCCTTCATCGCCCCCGTAGGCCTTCACCGAGTTCACCAGGTAATAGATCATCTGCGCGAACGCGAGCGTGATCATGATGAAGTAAACGCCTCGCGTTCGGAGCGAGATCGCGCCGATCACCAATGCGAACAGCCCCGACACCAGAATGGCCGCGGCAAACCCCAGCCAGCCGTTGGCGACCCCTTCGTGAATCAGGATGCCGACCGTGTAGGCGCCCACGCCAACGAAGGCCGCATGCCCGAATGACACCTGTCCGCCATAGCCCAGGATCAGGTTCAGGCTTACCGCAGCCAGGCCGTAAATCAGCATTCGGCTGACCATGCTGGTGTAAAAATCGAGCCCATACGCGCGAAACACGAAGGGCAGCGCGATTGCAGCGGCGAGCACCAGCAACCAGAGCACTGTGTGGCCCGACTGGCGGGACGCGGCTGGCGTTAAACGAGGCGTCGGCATCATCAACCGCGCGCCGCAAAGAGGCCCTGCGGCCGCACGAACAGCACCACCGCCATGAGCACATAAATGAGGATGGACGCGACGGCGGGGCCTGCCGCCGAGGCCCACTGGGGTGGCAGCAGTTCGCGAAACAGGTGCGGCAGCAGCGTGCGTCCGAAGGTATCAACGACCCCCACCAGCACCGACCCCACAAAGGCACCGCGAATCGACCCGATACCGCCAATGACAATGACGACAAACGCAAGGATCAGGATGCTGTCGCCCATGCCGACCTGGATGGCAAGCAGCGGCCCGAGCAGCGCACCCGCCACTGCGCAAAGCGCTGCGCCCACACCGAACACCGCGGTAAACAGCATGCGAATGTTGACGCCCATGGCCATGGCCATTTCACGGTTCGAGGCGCCGGCCCGCACCAGTGCGCCGACCCGTGTGCGCGTGACGAGAAACCAGAGCAGCACCGCGATTACCAGACCCACGGCGATGATCATCAGGCGATAACTGGGGTAGTAAAGCCCCGGCATCAGTTCGATGGGGCCGGACAAAGCCTTGGGCGTCGGGAGCGACATATCCGACCCCCAGATCATTCGCACGGCTTCGTTCAAAATCAGGATGAGCGCAAAGGTGGCAAGCACCTGCGCAAGGTGGTCCCGCTGATAGAGCGTGCGAAGCAAGGTGGACTCAAGCACCATGCCCACCAGGGCCGTGAGTGGCACCGCCAGCACAATCGCTAACCAGAATGAATTGACGATCGGCGCAAGCCACGCGGCAAAAAACGCCCCGACCATGTAGAGCGCACCATGGGCGAGATTGATCATGTCCATGATGCCGAACACCAGCGTGAGCCCTGAGGCCAGCAGGAACAGCATCAGACCGAATTGCAGGCCGTTCAAGGCCTGCTCAACAAGAAGAATGACACTCATTGGAAGTGGGGTCGCCCCGATCAGGGCGACCCGTGATCAGTCGGTGGAATCCGCGATCACTTCATCGGGCAGTCTTGAACGTAGGCGTCGCCACGGTTGGCCATGACCGGGGTTTTGCTGACGACGTTGTTAACCAGCCGACCCTGCGCATCTTTCTGCACTTCACGCAGGTAGTAGTTCTGAATCGGATACTGGTTGGTGTTGAACCGGAAATCACCCCGTACCGACTCGAACTTCGCAGCCTTGACCGCCTTCATCATCGCGTCTTTGTCGTCGAGCTTGCCGTTGAGCGCTTTCACGGCTGAATCGATCAGAAGCGCGGTGTCGTAGGCCTGGGCGGCATAGCCGGTGGGCAGGCGCTTGTACTCTTTCTCGAACTCGGCAACAAAGCGCTTGTTGGCGGCGTTGTCGAGGTTCATGGCCCAGTGTGCAGTGTCCTGCAGTCCAAGCATGGCATCGCCCACGCCGCGGATGATGTCCTGATCGGCGCCAAACCCTGGCAACAGCAGACGTGTCTGCTTGTTGAGGCCCGCGGCCACGAACTGCTTGATGAAGTTGGTGCCCATGCCGCCCGGCAGGAAGGCATACAGCACATCGGGCTTGGCTGCGCGGATTTCAGCCAGTTCAGCGGAGTAGTCGAGCTGGCCCAGCTTGGTGTAGACCTCGTTGACCACTTTGCCTTTGTAGAAGCGCTTGAAGCCCGCCAGCGAGTCTTTGCCGGCCTGGTAATTGGGCGCGATCAGGTAGGCATTGTTCAAGCCCTGATTGGTGGCATGCTGACCCGCAGCCTCGTGGTAGGCGTCGTTCGGCCAGGACACCGCAAAGAAATAGGGGCTGCACCCTTTACCGGCAATGGGCGACGGCGCGGCATTGGGGCTCAGGTAAATGGTGTTGCCCTCGATGGCTTCCGGCAGTCCGGCAAGCATGATGTTCGAGAACACCACACCGGTCAGGAAGTCGACCTTGTCGCGCTTGACCATGCGTTCAAACAACTGCTTGCCCACGTCAGGCTTGAACTGATCGTCAGCGATCATGACTTCAGCCGGGAGACCCCCCAGCCTGCCGCCATTGAGCTTCACCACCAGCATGAAGGCGTCGCGGATGTCGTTACCGATTGCGGCATTGGGGCCCGACAACGTGCTGACGAGGCCCACTTTGACCTTATCTGCCGCGACAGCAGCACCCGCCCCACCCAACATCGCCGCTGCAAGGGCGGCAACCAGCATTTTTGAGCGCATCAGAGGTCTCCTTTCTCAACGCAAGTGGCCGGAATCTAACACGAGGAATCGCGCTTTCGACAGCTTTCCCCGCGGGGTATCCAGGCACTCGGGTTTGCCTGAGTGGACACCAACCCCCTCAGCGGGCAGCGTCTGGCCCCACTCGCCGCCAGAACGCCGAGAAGGAACGGCAGCGCGTGCCGGGTTCGGCATAGAGGCGTGGCACCGGCTGACCCCGACCAGTGGGTAACCACGCTGCGACGTGAGGATCGTCAACCGTCTCGACCTTGGGCGGCAGCGGTAACTCGCACCAGAGCACGCGGTCGGTCAGTTGACGCATCGCCTGCGCAACAAAACGCCAGCGCTGTGCGCTCCATGGCCAGCGGCGATGAAACGCCGCGATGAACACCCCGACCGCACGACGGCCGGGCGGCGCCGGTGCAAGCGCCCAGGGATGGATCAACCAGGCATCCTCCAGATCGTGCCTCGTGGCCGCTTCCAGCGCAAAGGGCGGTTCGGACATCAGGCCTGGCAGCGGCCCCGCAGCGGCCGTATCGGCGTAGCGCTCCGCGTGCGAACTCTGTGGCTGCCGCGGCGTGCGCGCAAGCTCCTCAAGCGCCTCGTAACTGGTGTCGATCACGGTCCGGCCGCTGTGCCAGTGGCGCGGCGCAAAGCGCGCAACATTATCGGCATTGAAAAGATAGGGCTTGGCGCTTCCCGTGCCCGCCACCCACTGCCAGGACAGATGGTTGCTTGCCAGATCGCCATCGAGCAGATGCCCCACCATCCAGTCGGCCCCGACGCGCCAATGCACTTTGCGAACATGCACCAGATACGAGGCAAGCCATAACCGGGCATGGTTGTGCAGCCAACCGGTGTGGATCAGTTCGGCCACCGCACGGTCGATCACCGGTATTCCGGTACGACCCTCGACCAGATCAGGGGGAAGAACCTTCGAATAGGCATCGTCTGGAAGCGGGCCTGGGTGCAGCGATTCAAAGATGCGGTCACCGTCGTGGCGCCACGCATGATGAAAATATTCGCGCCATCCCAGTTCGATTGCGAACCGGTGAGAGAGATCGATTCGATGGCGATCGCGCACGGCCGACCACACCTCCGGCACGCTCAGGGTGCCATGTGTGATGTAGGGAGACAGCCGGCTGACCTCACCCTCAAGATGGTTGCGGCTGCGTGCATACGCGATCGGATCAAATCGCGCCAGCCTGTCCAGCGCGGCCTCACGGCCGGGCTCAAACAGAAGCGCATCAGGCACCGGCTGCGCTCCGGCCGAATCGGCTTCGAACCTTCGAAACCACCACGCGCAGAAACCGCATCAGCAGCCAGATCGTCAGCAGCGCAAGCACCACCATCACGCCCAGCAGCACCGCAAACACCATGGGCTTGCTCACCGCCAACCACAGCATGCCCAGCGACAGACCGTCTTCGGTGAAGCTCGCGAACACATTCGATACCGGTTCGGGCAGCGTGTTGATGGCCGCGCGCACGCTGGTCTTGGCCAATTGAGAACTGGCTGCAAGCCCGCCACCCAGCAGCGCACCGGCGACCGCCATCACACCGCTATCGGCGCCAAGCACGGCTGCGGCAAGGGCCGCTCCTGCTGGAATGCGGATCACGCTGTTGACCAGATCCCAGAACGAGTCGAGTCCGGGAATTTTGTCGATCAGAAATTCAGTCGCAAGCAGAAGGCCAGAGAGCCCCAGCAGGACCGGATGCTGCAGCAATTGGAGCGAGGCAGGCAGGTCGATCCAGCCCAATCGGCTGGCGAGCCCCGCTGCGAACAGCGTTGCGTAGAGCCGGAGGCCGCTGGCCCAGCCCAGTGCGGCCGCCAGCGCCAGCACCGCAGCCTGATCGGTGTCAGGCATCCTGCGTCTCCGACAGCCCACCGGCTCGAATCCACTGCGCGCGCTCGCGAATCAGACGCATGTCATCGACCGAGACGCGGGCAAGGTTCTTCACCTGCAGCGCCATTCGCGGGTTACCGGCAAGCTTGGCCTGATGACGCGACAGAAAGTCCCAGTACAGCGTCGTAAACGGACAGGCTCGTTCACCGATCCGCTCGCCTGGACGAAACCGGCATGTTCCGCAGTGGTTCGACATCCGCTCGATGTACTTGCCCGTGGCCACATAGGGCTTGCTCGCCATCAGGCCGCCGTCCGCGAACTGGCTCATTCCCAGCGTATTGGGCAGCTCAACCCACTCCACCGCATCCACATACACCGACAGATACCACTGGTGCACCTGTCTCGGTTCGACGCCGAGCAACAGCGCGTACAGGCCGGTGACCATCAGTCGCTGAATGTGATGCGCATAGCCAAAACGCAAGGTCTGGCCCACTGCATCGGCGAGACAGGCCATCGGCGTGTTACCGGTCCAATAAAACTCCGGGAGCGCCTCATGGGCCTCCAAAGCATTCCATTCGAGATAGGCGGGCATCTTCAGCCAATACAGCCCGCGCACGTATTCGCGCCATCCCAGTATCTGGCGAATGAAACCCTCGACCGCCGCGAGTTCGGCCTGGCCCTCGCGCCAGGCCTTTTCGGCGGCGATAATCACCTCGCGTGGATTGAGCAGTTTCAGGTTCAGCGCGACCGATAACAGCGAGTGGTACAAAAACGCTTCACCCGCCCAGATTGCATCCTGCCAGCGCCCAAATCCGATCAGTCGGTGCGCAATAAAATCGTCCAGCGCTTCAAGCGCCTGAGCACGCGACACAGGCCAGCCAAAGTCGCTCAGGTGGCCGGGGTGCGAGGCAAAACGCGATTCAACCAGCGCGATCACCTCGCGGGTGATTGCATCGGGGGCAAAGCGACGCGGACTTGGCAAGGCGCCGGGTCCCTCGGCGCCAAACGACTCGCGATTGTCCGCGTCAAAATTCCATTGACCGCCCGCCGGGCCGCGTCCGTCGGCTGATGACGCGTCATCAACCATCAGCACATCATGCCGCCGGCGCATCTCGCGATAAAAATATTCCAGCCGAAGCTGTTTACGCCCGGCGGCATGGCGCTCAAACGTTTCTCGCGTGCATAGAAAATGCCGGTCGACCCGGACTTCGATGGGCACGTTTTCCCGCGCGCACGCCTCGCGCAGTGACTGATCCACTCGCCAGTCTCCGGGCTCCGCAAGAACGACCGCCCGCGGCCGATGACGCGCCATCAACCCGGTGAGCCCCTGCGCAAGTGACGCAAGCGGGCCGTGGGTATGATCGAGCGCATGGTAATCAACCGGCCAGCCGCGCTCGCGCAGTTCGGCGGCGAAGTGCCGCATGGCTGACAGAAACACTGCAATCCGCTGTTTGCTGCTGGGGATGTGCGTGGACTCTTCCATCGCTTCGATCATGACGACTCGATCGCAGGCGGGATCGAATCCATCCAAGGCGCTTGACGCAGCATCAAGCTGGTCGCCCAGCACCAGCACCAGGTGACGAAGCGTAGTGGGGGCGGAGGGCAGAGAGGGCGCGCGGCGCGGCATGGGGCTTCCCGGATGCGGAGAGACGGCGGGCTGAAGAGGCGTTCAGCCTGGGGACCGACGGGCGCGCCGACACCGGTCCGAGCAATAGAGAACAGACTCCCAGTTGCGCGCCCAGGCCTTGCGCCATGTCATGGTCCGGCCACAGGCGGCGCACAGCTTGCTTGGCAGGTATTGTTTGTTGCCTCGAAACATGAACGCGACCTTATCGGGGCTCGATTCCGTTCGCAAATGTAGGGGTTTGTCGCGCGCGGGCGATACACTCGCGTCCTTCGCCGTCTGCACGATGCCTGTCAGGGTGCCACCATGAACGCCCCACTCCCCATTACCCCGTATCCAACGACTGCGCCCTCGCATCCCGATGAGGTCAGCAACCTGCCTCGTGATGAGGCGCTCAGACGTCGCTATGGCCCGCAGGTGGCATTACCTGACATGCCGCCGAGCCCGGTGTTCGACACGCTGCTAAGGCACCGCTCGGTGCGCGCCTTCAGCGACCGGTCGCTTCCCGAGGGCACGCTTGAAATGCTGGTGGCAGCTGGCCAGTCGGCTGCCAGCTCGTCGAACGTTCAGGCCTGGAGCGTCATTGCAGTGCAGGACCCGGATCGCAAAGCTCGGCTATCGATGCTGGCGGGCGATCAGGAACATATTCGGAGCTGCCCGCTGTTTCTGATGTGGGTGGCCGACCTGTCGCGCCTTGACCGGATTGCGGACCGGCGCGGGATCGCGCCGGACGGCACCCGGTATCTTGAAATGCTGCTGGTCGCGGTCATCGATGCGGCGCTGGCGGCTCAGAACGCGGTGCTGGCGGCCGAGTCGATTGGCCTGGGTACCGTTTACATCGGTGCAATGCGAAACGAGCCTGAAAAGGTGGCCGCCGAGGTGGGACTGCCCGCTGACGCGATGATCGCCTTTGGCCTTTGCGTGGGCTATGAAGATCCCGCTGCGCAAACCGCTGACATCAAGCCCAGGCTACCCCAGCAGACCATCCTGCATCGCGAGCGCTACTCGCCCGCCCCCGAAGCCGATGCGGTGGCAGACTATGACCGCGCCATGGCAGGCTTTCAGGCGTCACAGGGCCTGCGCGCGGTCGACTGGAGTCTGCAGGCGGCCCGGCGCGTGCATGAACTGCGCGGCCGCGAGCGCCTGTCAGAGGCGCTGCGCGCGCTGGGCTTCGGCATTCGCTAACGATGCTGCTGGTTTCGGCACTGCTCACCGCGCTGATCTCGCCGCTTGGCAGCGCACTCGCGCTGGGGCTGCTCGCACTGCTGCTCAGCCTGACAAAGTGGCGAGTCAGTGCAGCACTGATCGGTCTGGCAGGCCTGCTGTGGCTCACCGTGTGGTCGCTGCCCGTGACTGCAAACTGGATTCAGGTGCACGTCAGTCGTGACGCTGTCGCTTTAGTCAGCGACCAGCAGATTGCAGCCACCCCGACCGCAGGCGCGATCGTGCTGCTGGGCGGCGGCGTATCGCCCCCCACGCCAACGCGGCCCTGGCCGGATCTTGGCGAAGCGTCTGACCGCGTCTGGCAGGCTGCCCGGCTCTGGCAGGCGGGTCGGGCACCGCTGATCATTGCCAGCGGCGGGCATGATCCGCTTACCCATACGCAGTCGGAGGCCGAAGCGATGCGCACCGTGCTGCGAGCATTCGGCGTACCCGATTCGGCCATTGTGCTTGAGACCCGCAGCCGCAATACGCGCCAAAACGCCACCGACACTGCTGCCGTGCTCGCCGAGCGCGGCATTCGCCGCGTGCTGC
>VGHA01000010.1 GCA_016868375.1 Betaproteobacteria bacterium
AATCCGCCACAGAGACCAGCTCTCCGGTTGCGCTGTTGGAGGTTGTGAAGAAACGCAGTTGTTCGCCCGCCACTCTCAGGTAGTCCTGCAGCGAATTGGTAAGACTGACCTCGATCGCACGGGACCCGTCTGTCTTCTCTGCAATCAGCCGGTTCGTTCCGCCGCTCAACGCGGTTCGAACCGCTGCCGCGAGCGATGCCAAAGCCAAATTGGGTTCAGTACCGAGCGCTGTGAGAATCCGCGGTCTTTGAAGGTTTGTCTGGCTGGCATCGTTAAGCGCTGCAGACACGCGCGCGATCTGGCTTAGATTAGCCGAGTCGATGGCGAGCGATACCTCGGCGCCATTTTTGCCCGAATACTGCGCCACGATGGTTCTTACCGCGTCGAATTGCAGCCCAGAGACCATGCCTGAGAGTGCCGGCGGGCCGGCCCGCATTCGGGTGAGGGCGTCTTCGGCAAGGAGGGCAAGCGGCGAATCCGGGGCGGGCTGATCGTTGGCAAGGGCCGCTTTGCCAAGGACCCCCGATCGCGCCAGTTCAGCAAAACTGTGGGTAACTTGCTGGTGAATCTGTCGTCGCAGATCAAGTGAGACCGTCAGGCCGTTTCTGGCGACTGCATCAACGATTCCGGCGCTGGTGTCGCGGATGACGGCCGCTGCCAGAACACCTGCGCCGAAGTGGCGTGCGTTGGCGGAGGCGATCGGGTTATCAACCAGTGGATCGATGGAGTCGGGCAGGCCGAGCGGAATAAGAATCGCGCTTCGCGCAGCAGTTGGCGACAGCGCCCGTTGGACCTGCAGTGAATGAATGAGCGAGGTCAGCGGCGAAATGACCAGCTGCAGGTTACCGATTCGGGTGGCATCAAGATGGGCGATGCTGGCGGTGAAGCGGGTTCCCAGTGGCACTGCGGTACGCTCTGCGAAGTTGGACGGACTCGTGCCAACGTCGATCCCGTCAAAAACCTCGAGCGTCTTGCACGGTGCGGAACCAGCGCGCGTACGCACGATCCATGCACCGGAGCCGGTGGTGCGAGAGGTGGCTACAACGGCGCCGTCCGCGTCCAGACATCTGATCTCGGCATCCGCCAGATAACCGTCGATGGCGAATCCGCCGAGCGTTCGGCTTTGGGCCGGGGGCGCACCGGTGCCTGCGCCGCACCCCGTTAGAACGCCCGCAATCGCTGCCATCCCCAGCATCAGCAATCCAATAAACCCGCTTCGTGGCGCACCCGAGGTTGCGCCGCGGCGGAGAGGGTTGCTCACTGAGCGATTACGACAGTCAGGTGCGCTTCGAGCCGGGCGCATCAATTCCACCGAGGGCAGCGGCGATGGCTGCGCCGACGTTGGGCTCGGCCGCGCCTGGCACCGCCCCTGCGGAGACAGCCTGCGCGGTCAGCGCTGGAGAAGTGGCTGTCTGCACCGCGCTATTCGGCGAGGCTGCCGGAAGGGCCGGCATGTTAGGCTGACCCGGCTGAGTTGTAAGTCCGGCCTGTGCGCTTGCGACGGCTTCGGCAGCCCGCTCGGCTTCGGTGAGCGGAATCAGGTGTTCGGACATCGGTATGGGTAACTTGACGCCGGCCACACCGAACAAGGTTGAAACAGCGCTGTCCAGCGCCTGGCGGATCGCGGGCAGCCCGTCGTCCGCCGCTTTGGCCCGTTCGAATCCCGCCTGATGGATTGCAATGGCGTGCTCGATCGGGATCCAGGATTCAACGGGTCCGCGTAGCGTCTGCACCATTCGCGAAGACGACGGAATCGCCTGTACGCCCGCCTGCGAATTCTGAAACCCCTCAAGAAACAGCTCTTCAACGTGCTTTCGCAAGACCAACTGGTAGCGATTGCGCACCAGATCGACGGAAGGCTTGTCCCATCCATCGATCGGGACCCCGCTTACAGCATCCCAGAGTCGCTCGCCGGTGAGGCCCCCAAAAGGCCCGGCGGTAGGGTCATCCGCCTCGGGAAGGTCGTTTTGCAGGAGCCGTGTGTAGCGCTGAAGTGTGTTGACCCGATCGATCAGGTAAACAACCAGAATCGCGATTGACGCGATCGCGACAAGGATGATGACCTGTAAAAATGTGGTCATTGATCTACCCGCTGATCACCGGTTTCCGGCGGCGTTGTCATCGTCAGGTTCGGCATCAGTCTCACCGTTTTCCTGCTTCAACTCCTCGCGCAGAAACTCGAGGGCCAGGAAGGGCTCCTTGAGTTGAAGTTCAAGACTGATCTGATCGGCGACCTGTTGAACAAGTTCAACCGCCTGCGCTGCCGTGATTTCCATGGTCTGGTAGCGCATGCCGAGCTTGAAGATGCGCTCGGCATAGGGCAGGGGCAAATATGTGAGCAACTCGCCGTTGACCGATTTGATGACCTGGTATTCGCTGGCCTTGGGAGGCTCGGGCTTTTCTTCGCCCTTGACGATTGCAATGGCCCTCATCTCATCGTAAGTGACGGCCTTTTCCGCGCCGGTGATGAAGGTTTTGTCGACATGCGCCTTGGCCCGCGCGCCCGCCCGTATGGTCAGGGCGTGCCCGGACCTGGAAGCGGGGTCAGCGTCCCGCGCTTCGTCGTACTCGGCCTGAGCCTTTTTGCGCGCTTCATCGCGCTTGGAGCGACCAAAGATGGAAATCACGATGCCTGACGGTTAGCGGTTAGATAACGGTAACTGCGCACGCATAGCAAACAGTTAGCCATCGAAGCCTAGCCGGGAGCGAAGCTTTTTGACATTTGACGAAATGATCTGACTGACCCGCGATTCACTGACACCGATTACAGCGCCAATTTCCTTCAGATTCAATCCCTCTGAATAGTATAGCGACAGCACCAGCTTTTCGCGCTCGGAAAGCCCCTCGATGGCCTGCTGCAGTGCATCCATCGTTTGCGACTCTGACACACGCGTTTCAGGCTCCCAGGAGGTCTCCGCCGCTACGCTGAGAGCTTCGTCGGGCACGACCTCCATTGAGACGGTTTCGTACCATTGCGCATGACTGCCTTCTCTTTGTAACTCTCGAAGATCCTTGCCCGTAAATTCGGCCAGTTCAGACTCGCGCGGCGCGCGGCCAAGCTGGTTGGCAAGCGCCTGAGTCGCGTCGCCATGCTGCTTGAGATTTTGAATCGCCGACCTTGGCATCGATGACATGCGCCGCACTTCGTCGATGATCGCGCCGCGGATTCGGTTGTAGGCGAAATCCTCGAAATCAACGCCTTTCGTAGGGTCATACGTACGGGAGGCTTCCAGGAGGCCGATTACCCCAATCTGAACCAATTCAGCCAACTCCATCATTGGCGGTAATCGGACCTTGAGGTGCACAGCCACCCGTTTCACCATGGCCAGGTGCTGAACCAACGACTCGTTGGCGTCGTTGCGGACCTGTTCGTAGAGGCGAGTGCGGTGCATCAGGCGGGCTCCGTCGTCATCGTGGACCGCAGAGGCGTTCCATAAGGAACTGTACCGCACCCGACGCATATTCGACCGGCTCAAGTGCGCGCGTTGCCTCGGCGAGCAGTCGGAAGTCTCGGGCGGCAGCCGACGATGGCGCGTGTTCGAGAACCGACCGGTGATGGCGTTGCGACGCAAGCACCTGCGAGTCGGCCTCGATTGAGTGGAGGTATCGCAAGGTGTGGCCCAGAAAGCGGCTACATACATCGTTGATGCGAGAAAAAAGCTGCCGGCCGGCAGCCTGATTTTCGACCATGTTCGGTATAAGGTAGATCTGGTCGAGCTTGTAGTCGCGCATCAACACCTTGATGACGCCATAGGCATCCGCAATGGAGGATGGCTCATCCCGCACGACAATGTAGCGGCGCTGTGCCGCTGCCATCATCAGCATCACGGATTCGGCGATACCTGCCGCGGCGTCGACGAGCAGGTAATCGATGTCGCTATCCAGTTCGCTGAACGCGCTGACGATCTGACCGATCTCGGCGCGATTAAGCGATGCCATCTTTTGAATACCCGAGGCACCTGGCACCAGCAGCACCCCCTGGGGGGTCGTCACCACAATTTCGTTCAGGCTCTTCTTGCCCTCCAGAACATGGCTGAAGTTGAAGGGCGGGCGCACGCCAAGCGCAAGTTGCGCGTTTGCCAATCCAAGATCGGCATCGAACAGCGCCACCTTATGGCCCAATCCGGCAAGGGCCACAGCCAGATTGACTGAGACTGTGGTTTTGCCGACGCCACCTTTGCCGCTGGCGATACCGATCACCTCGGGGGGACGATCAAGCCGCATGACGAGCCACCCGCGTGGTGGTGCGCTTGGGCGCTGCGGCGCGCGGGGTTCGAGTTCGCGCTGCCGGCTTGGCCAGTAATTCGAGTTGATCAAACGCATGACGAACCAGATCCGCAGGAGACAGCGCTATCGCGGGAGCTTCAGCGGCCGGATGATTGCTGCCCACCGACAACGGAATCGGATGATTGCAGAGGGCCTGGATAAGGGGCCAGGCGCATGCTGATTCGTCGAGTTTGCTCACCATTACACTATTCCATGTGACTGGTGCGGAGGGGATGAACCTGGCGATTCCGGAGATCGAAGAATCGGCCGGCATGACCAGATTGAACAAGGCTCTGGGCGCGCAACGCCGGATGCCATCGAGCTTGTCGACGAACCCGGTGCCCGGGGTGTCAATCAGCACCAGCTTGCGGGTATCCAGTTCGCCCAGCATCGGACCCAACAGATCAGGCCCGTTAACCCGGAAGCAGTCCACGCCAAGTCGTGAGGCCAGCATCTGAAGTTGGGTCCAGGCGCCTATCCGGTTGTCGGCGAAGCTCAGGATGGCAACGGAATTTGGACCATGCACTGCGACGTGACGCGCAGCGATTCGACACAGCATCTG
The DNA here is from genome assembly GCA_016868375.1 of Betaproteobacteria bacterium. Lineage (GTDB taxonomy): Bacteria > Pseudomonadota > Gammaproteobacteria > Burkholderiales > Burkholderiaceae_E > SYIM01. The sequence goes on from VGHA01000010.1 coordinate 4,829, forward strand.
TGTCTTGCCAGCGCCAGACGGGCCAGCAATGACATGAATACCCTCGAAGCGGTCCGGTCTCTCCATGGGGGTCAGTGTCGCGCCAAGCTGGCGCTTCATCTGCTCGACCGCCTCGTAAATGTCATCGCACTCGCGAACCTGATCAAGCAGCAACGTTCTCAATCCACTTGGTGCGCCTGCGGCGACCAGCGCTCCCGCCAGGGGTTGCAGCGCCGCGTTGAGCGAGCCTCCGGGAGGGAAACTCTCAACCTGGCGGGACAGCGCGATCTCCTGGCGCATGGACGCCAGCTCCGCACGCACCATGTCGACGAGCTCGCGTGCTCGCGCCGAGTCAAGCCCCTGGTCTGCACCTTCGGAATTCTCGGAATGCGCAGGCTCAGCGGCCAGGAGTGGCTCCGCATCCTTCGCATGAGCAAGGCTGACGGGTGGGGTGTCCAGCGACGGCTCTTCGCGAACTCGCGAGGGCGCCTGCTTGGGAGCGGTGTGTGCCGGGGGTCTGGGGGGGGATGCCAGGTTCCGCAAAAAGGGCGGGACGTCCTGAACAGCGGAGGAGGGCGCGCTGGGCTCGCGATCGGCCACCTCGGGTTCAGCGGTTCGGGTCCCCGCGATTGCTCGCGAGGATGCGCGGTCTACTGCGACCGGGGGCTTCAATGACTCCATCAAGGACCGGCCGAATCCCTGGTCGGCTCGTGGCGCAAAGACTCTGGCGGTTTGCGGCGCCTCGCGCGGGGGGCTTGCCTCAGTGCCGTCCTCTGTATCGACTGCCACAACAATCTCGGTCATGCCGTTGACCCGTTGATTCGAAATGATCAGAGCGTCGGGGCCGAAGGTGGCGATCACCTGCTCGGTGGCCCGCCTGGCGTCTTTGGCGATTACCCGTTCAAGTCTCATCTAGATCTCCTGGCTCATTTCTTTGGCTGAACTTCGACGGTGGCAATGACGCGAACAGCCTGGTCTTCTGGAATCTCGCTGTACGACAAAACCGTCAGGTCGGTAATCCGGTGACGCACAGCCCGTGCCAGCCAACTACGTAGCGGAGGCGACACCACCAAAACCGCTGCGTGACCCTGTTCTTCCACCATCCGCGAGTTTTCGCGAAGGGCCGCAAACAGGCGCTCGGCGAGATCGGGATCAAGCATCACGCTTCCACCGCCACTCTGCTGCACCACGTTCTGCAGCAGTTGCTCCAGAGAGGGGTCCAGCGTCATCACCTGAAGCAGCTCCTCGGTCTCCAGCAGATCCTGCAGGATCATTCGACCCAGCCGAGGCCTTACCTGACCGGTCAGTTGATCAGGGTCCTGAGTTCTCGCAGCCGCTTCTGTCAGGGTTTCGACAATCGTGCGCATATCCCGAATCGGGACTGATTCGCCAAGCAGGTTCTGAAGGATTCGCGTCACGACGCCCAGGGACAGCTTGCCCGGAACCAGGTCTTCAACCAGTTTCGGATACTTGGCCGCAAGTTTGTCGAGCAGTTGCTGGGTCTCGTCATGGCTCAGCAGTTCGGCTGCGTTCTGCCGGAGGATCGCGTTGAGGTGCGTGGCGATGGCGGTGCTGGGGTCAACCACGGTGTAGCCGAGCGTTCGGGCATAGTCGCGCTGGGAGGGGTCAATCCAGACTGCTTCCATTCCGAAAGCGGGCTCGCGCGTCGCGATGCCCTCCAGCCGTCCATGTACCTGTCCCGGATTGATAGCGAGCTCTTTGCCCACCTTGATCTCGCCTTTGCCGCGAACGACGCCATTCAAAACAACGTGATAAACGTCAGGGTTCAAGCCCAGTGAGTCGCGAATCCTGACTGGCTGGACAAGAAATCCCAGCTCCGCTGACAGTTTTTTGCGAACGCCCTTCACGCGGGCCATTAATTGACCGCCCGTATCGGCATTCACAAGAGGAATCAGTCCATACCCGATCTCGATCCCGATCAAATCGACTTGTTCAACGTCGTCCCAGCCGAGATCAGCGGCTGGCGTGGCGCCGCCGCCAGGGGTGCCGGGTGCGCCAGGGCTTCCGATGCCATCTGCGCCCGCGGTGCCAGCGGCGCCGTCGGTCAAAAGCGATCCGCGCCTGGCGATAAAGTAGCCGATGCCTGCGGTAGCCGCCGCGAGGGAAAGAAAGATCAGGTGAGGCATCCCGGGTACCAGGCCGATCAGACCCAGGATTCCTCCGGAAATCATCAACGCCCCCGGGTTGGCGAGCTGGTTCTTCGTCTGATCGGCCATCGTCTCCGAGGTTGTCACCCGTGTCACGACGATCGCTGTGGCAAGCGACAGAAACAGGGCGGGAATCTGCGCAACGAGACCATCGCCAATTGTGAGCAGCGTGTAGATTCGCGCGGCTTCCGCGAAGGGAAGGTCATGCTGGGCAACGCCGATTGCCAGACCTCCAACGATGTTGATGATCAGAATGAGCAGGCCCGCGATCGCATCGCCCCGAACGAATTTCGACGCGCCGTCCATCGACCCGAAGAAATCCGCCTCCTGGGATACCTCTTCGCGACGTTTCTTGGCGGTGGCCTGGTCGATGAGGCCCGCGCTCAAATCGGCGTCGATCGCCATCTGCTTACCGGGCATTGCATCGAGTGTGAACCGCGCGATGACCTCCGAAACCCGTCCCGCGCCCTTGGTGACCACCACGAAGTTGATGATCATCAGGATTACGAAAATGATGAATCCGACGACGTAATTACCTCCGATGACGAATTCACCGAAAGCCTGAATTACCTTACCTGCCGCATCGTGGCCGTTGTGCCCCTCGACCAGCACAACGCGCGTCGAAGCAACGTTGAGCGCCAGTCGCAACATCGTGGCCAGGAGCAGGATGCCCGGAAACGAGGAAAACTCGAGCGGCTTGGATGTCCCGATCGCCACCATGATGACGATCAGCGAAACAATGATGTTGAAGGTGAAGAAGAGGTCCAGCAGAAGCGGCGGCAGCGGAACCACCAGCATCGCGACAATCAATAGCACCAGTGCAGGCAGTCCAAGGCCGGTGGGTCCTACGCGCGTGAGTGCTTGTCGGAAATCCGACAGCGAAATGGATGCCATGGTGTGTGACCGGACGATTGATAAGGCCTGCTACAGCTTTTTGCGGGATTTCGCTTGATCGGGACGGTGTTCAGCAAGCACCGTGCCACCGGTTTTCCGACACCAGGCTGGTGATCGCGTTCGTGTTGTCACGGTTCTTGCTTTTTCCACCCCGACCGCGACCTTTGCCAAGGCTTAATTCGATGTTCAATGTCATTTCATCCGCGCCCAGCCATGCAGATTCCAACGTTGTCGAAGCAACAGCCGGACCCGGGGGATCTCCTCTGGCAGGCCGCTCCGAAGATACCTCCGGATCATCGGGTCCAGCCGGTCGTTCCGGCGGGGCTCGGCGACTCTTTGGCGACATGCTGGCCTCCGCATTCGGTACGGCGACCCGCCCGAAGGTTGCCGGTACCAGCGGCAACGGCTTGCCGGTTCCGGCCCTGATTGAGGAAGAGATCGGTGCCGGGGTGCGCCTGATCACTGCTGAAGGCGGGGGGCGGCCAGGCGAGGAGGCATTGTTTGCGCTTGCCATCTCGCAGGGGCTCGATCCCTCAGTAGTGGCATCAGTTCTATGGCCGATGGGCATCAATCCTCTGGGTACGTCCGGTGCGACTCCCGGCTCAGGTGATGGTGGGCAGGCAGACTCTGCACTGCCGGTAGGACCTGATGAGTCTCTCGCCGGGCTCCTGGCAAGCGTCAACCCCGGTCAGTCAGAATTGGCCAGATCCGACGCAGCGCCAGCCGGAGTGGTGATCCCGGGCTGGTTGCCAGGGGTGGGTGATCCTGCGATGACGCCAGCCGCTGAGGCAACGATGCAGGCCGCTGTTGCGGGCGCTATCGGGTCGGCGGCTACCGCTCTGGGCAATGGCATGACCACTGAGGCCGATATTGTCAGCGGGTCCGTCACGTCGGCGCTTTTCGCCGCGGAGCTGGGCGCGGCCTCAGGCGCAGGGCTGGTCGGTCAGCCGGGTTCGTCGGTAGCCGGGGTGACCTCTTCCCTAGGCGCGGCTCCAGCCGCAGGGTTGGTCGGTCAGCCGGGTTCGTCGGTAGCCGGGGTGACCTCTTCCCTAGGCGCGGCTCCAGCCGCAGGGTTGGTCAGTCAGCCGGGTTCGTCGGTAGCCGGGGTGATCTCTTCTCTAGGCGCGGCAGCCGCACAGCTGGCTGGCTCGCGGTCGATCGGCCTCGTGGGTTCTGAAGGCGCCGAGCGATCGGGTTCTGCCGCTTTCAACGCATCGGCGGCCCTCTCCGTCGCCATGACTTCGGCAGCAGGTGCCTCAAGCCACCCTGGTGCCGAGCCTCAGCAGAGACCGACACGTCTGGCTGACCTTCAGCTCCAGGTGCAATCCGTGTCCGGCACTGGGTCCGCCGGCGGAACGCTTGCCAGTTTGGCGAATACCGCTTCCGCGGCCGTGCTGCCAGCACACTGGGTGCTGACCGGTGGCGGGCTAGCTCCGGCGGGAGTCGGCCGCGCGGCTGCGGTGACGCCTTTCGGTAGCGATGCCGAAACCGTTGAAGGCGTCGATGTTCCGGGTGGAGTTGGGTCGGAAGGAAGCGGACCTGTCACCGACGCGGGGGCCAGAACCCACGTCGGCGCTCGGCAGTCGCAAGCCGCTGCCGATCCCATTGATCTGACAGGGGACGCGCGAAACGCCATCAACGGTGGTGACTCTGAAAGCGGCTCCGAGGAGTTGGCCCGCAAACTGGCAGAGGGGATTGCTCAACGGGTGCTTGCTGCGGTTGCCAGCAACAACTGGAAGCTCCAGATCGACCTCAAGCCCGCTCATCTTGGGCACGTCTCGATCGAGATGACGATGCATCAGGGGCAGCTTGATGCAGTATTCGACGCCAGTCAGGCCTCATCTCGCGCGCTGATTTCTGAGGGGCTCGATCGGTTGCGCCAAGACCTTCAGCGAGCTGGCATGAACGTTGCACATCTTGGGTTAAATTTTGGTTCCGGTGCACGCAGTGGCGGAAATTCGACACCTCGCGGCCGTGAAGATGGGCAGTCCGAGGTCGTTGGCGGAGCAATTGATGAAGTGGCCTCGGTGGCCCTTTCGCAGCGGCCTCAGGCCGCCCCCGGCGACGGTCTTGATGTGTTGGTCTGAATGAGCAGGAGAGAGTGAGATGGCTGACGAGCAGGAAGAAGAAGGCGGCAAGAAGGGCTCGCTGATCAAGATCATCATCTTGGTGGTGGCGATTCTGGTTCTTGTCGGCGCTGCAGTCGCAGCCACACTGTTTTTTACGGGCTTTTTCGATAAAAAGGCGGCGGAGGCGGTTGCCGAAGCGGTCGAGGATGACGCGGCTGCGCCAGGCGGCGCGGCGGGTAAGGGCGGTGCCAAAGGGGCCGAGGGCGGTAGTAAAGGTCCTGAAGCCAAGGGCGATGCGAAGGGCGATGCCAAGGGTGATGGAAAAGGCGACGCCAAAGGTGGGAAACCTGCCCCCCGCCAGCGAGCGACCCCTGAGCGGGTCCGGTTCGAGCAGACCTATCTCGAATTGGAACGGCCGCTTCTTGCCAACGTGACGGGCTCTCGCAAAGTGATGCAAATCCGGCTCGCCATCATGACCTATTACGATGAGCGCGTATTCAACAACGTCAAGAAGCATGAATTTGCGCTGCGCTCTGCAATTCTTGACGTGATGCGACAGTCCACCGAAGCCGATATCAATAAGCCGGTGTTCCGGACCGAGCTCGCGGAAAAGATTCGGCTGACGGTCAATGCTCTCCTTGAAAAGTACGAAGACTTTGGCGGCGTCGAGGAAGTCCATTTCACCGAATTCGTCGTTCAGTAACCTGGCCTGGCTGCGCACCTCGGATCTAACATGTCAGACACCGGAAACCTGCTAACCCCCGAAGAAATTGAGGCACTAAGTGCGGGCGTGGCAGACGGCTCGGTCGAGGTCGACACCGGCTTCAACCTGAACGCGCGGGTCGCCAAGCACGACCTGGCAAGCGAAGACAGTTCGGTCGGCATAAATCTGTCGGCGATCGACATGATCAACGAGCGCTTCGTCCGGTTGTTCAGGCTGGGCTTGCTCGAAGTCCTTCGAACCAGCCCGCGCATCAACCCGGCTCGTTCGCAGCTCATCAAATTCCGCGACTACATGAAGTTGTTGCGTGCGCCGCTCTCGGTCAATGTGGTTCGAATGAATCCCCTGCGCGGCTTCTCAATGGCGGTTATCGAGCCAACCGTGGTGTTCAGTGCGCTCGACAACTTCTTTGGTGGGTTCGGAAGAGGTGTCGGTCAACTTCCCCCGGGCCGATTGTTCACGCCAACCGAGTCGCGAATCATCAAGATGATGCTTGATGTTCTTTTCCGGTCGCTTCAGGACGCCTGGTCACCGCTGATGGATGTTGACTTCGAGGTGGCAAGCTCGGAAATCAATCCACAGTTTGCGCAGATCGCTGATGAAAACGATCTGGTCATCCTCAATCGCTTTGAGGTTGAGAGCGGCTCAGATTCGAAAGGCCTGGTCGATATCGTCCATCCTTACGGGTCTTTAAAACCCATCAGGGATCTGTTGCGAAGTCGCGTTCAGACGGGCGACGGCAACGAGGAGTCTGAGCGGCTCTGGCGCCAGGAGTTATTTTCCGCGGTGGGCGATTCGACGCTCGAAATGACAGTGCTGCTCGGCAAAGCTCAAACCACCTTGAAGCGATTTACTGACCTTCGGCAGGGTGATGTGCTCTATCTGCGCAAGCCCGAACATGTGCGCGTGCTCATCAATGACATACCTGCCTACGAAGCCCAGGTTGGGCGCGCCGGACCGTCCAAGGCGATCCGAATCGACCGTACCATCAAACCAGAGCAATGACAGACCTGACGGAGAGTTGAGATGTCCAATCCGATGATTGAAACCGATGCGGACAAGGGCGTTCAGATCGACGTCGAAGTCGTTCAGAACGTGCCAGTCACGATTTCGGTGGAAGTGGGACGGGCCGTTCTGAAGATCCGCGATCTCATCCGGCTGACTCAGGGCAGCGTTGTTGAACTTGACCGGATGGCGGGCGAGCCGTTGGACCTGCTGGTCAACAACACCGTGGTCGCGCAGGGCGAGGTGGTGCTGGTCAACGAGCGCTACGGGATCCGGCTGACGCGCGTTGTTCCGGCGAGCGAGCGGTTGCGAAACCTGTAGTCCAAGCAACATGGGCAAAGTAATCGAACCGTCGCAGTGGTTGTCACTGATCGCCAGCTTTGCGCTAGTGCTTGTCTTGTTGTTAGGCACGCTCTGGGTATTGAGGCGGATCGGCGCGGCGGGGCTGCGCCCTCAGTCGGGCCGACGTCTGGCCATTGTTGAATCCTTGTGGGTTGGCAACCGCCAGCGCATCGTCCTGCTCCGTGTTGACGACACCGAGGTTCTGGTTGGCATCTCGGCCCAGGGAATCACCCGGCTCGATGCTGGCGCTTCAGGCACAACAGAAAAGCTTTCATCCGCGATCGTGGCCAGCAGTTTGGTCTCAGAGGCTGACGCTGGAAACTCGCAGAGCGTCGCAGGCTCAGTGCAGCCGCCAGCACCTGATGCCCGACAACGCTTTGTTGAAGCAATGCGATCCATCGCAGGTCGTCCCTCAAGTGGAGATCGGCGATGAAGCGTCTAAATATCTTTTGCAGCAGTGTGATTGCGCTGGCCGGTTTTGGGTTCGCCGACCCCGTGCTCGCCCAGGGGTTGCCAGCTGTGACGGTATCCGGCACAGGCGCGCAGCAGCAGTACAGTCTGACACTGCAACTGCTGGCACTGATGACGGTGCTTACGCTTTTGCCGTCCATTGTCCTGATGATGACGTCGTTTGTACGAATCATCATTGTGATGTCGCTTCTCAGGCAGGCGCTTGGAACTGGGCAGACCCCACCGAATCAGGTGCTGGTTGGCCTTGCGATTTTTCTCTCGCTCTTCATCATGTCCCCGGTTTTAGGCCAGGTCTATAACGAGGCAATCGCTCCCTACCTGGCAAACAAATTGGGTTTCGAGCAGGCATTGCAGGTCGCAGAAAAACCAATTCGCGCCTTCATGCTACGTCAAACTCGTGAAGACGACATCGCCATGTTCATGCGGATATCTGGGAAAACTGACCTAGACGGTCCGGACTCAGTGCCTTTCCTCACGCTGATGCCCGCGTTCATCACGTCAGAGCTCAGAAGCGCATTCACGATCGGGTTCTTGCTTTACATCCCGTTTGTGGTGATCGACCTGGTCGTGGCCAGCGTCCTGATGTCAATGGGCATGATGATGCTGTCTCCGATGATGATTTCGATGCCGTTCAAGCTCATGTTGTTTGTTCTAGTTGATGGGTGGAGCCTTCTGATGGGATCCCTCACTGCAAGCTTCAACGCTCTGCAATAACGCATAGGACGTAAGCCATGGATGTCGCTGCCGTGATTGATCTGGGACGCGAGGCGCTCTGGATGACAGTCCTAATTTCGGCGCCGCTTCTGGGCGTCGCGCTTGCGGCAGGTCTTCTGATTGGCGTGATTCAGGCCGCGACTTCGATCAACGAGATGACGCTCAGCTTCATTCCAAAGCTCGCGGCACTCGCTGTCGTGCTGGTGCTTACAGGCGGATGGCAGATCGGCATCATAATCGACTTCACACGCCGAATTTTCGAGCGTATCCCGCAGCTTTTTAATTGAGCGCTTACCCCTTATTTGCCCTTATCTAACGAGTACAGGTAACCGCCGTCATGTCGTCCGCCTTCAATTTGGTCTATGCACAGATCGTTGAGGCGTTCTACACGTTCCTGTGGCCGATGATCCGCATCTCGGCGCTCCTGCTGACCGCACCCATTTTTTCTCTGGACGTGGTCACCATTCGTATTCGAATTTTGTTTGCGATAGCACTGACACTGGTTATTTATCCGCTGGGAACCTGGACTGCGATAGATCCGGTAAGTGCACGGGGGTTGCTTGAAATATTCAATCAGATCTTGATTGGATCTTTAGTCGGCTTGATGCTGCAGGTTGTGACGGCTGCGCTGGTTTTGGGTGGGCAATCAATCTCAGCCTCGCTTGGCCTCAGCATGGCCAACATGATTGATCCGAACGTGGGTAACGTGCCGGTCATCGCTCAGTTCCTCGTGATTCTATCCACGCTGATTTTCGTCGGCATGGGTGGTCATACGCTTATCGTTGCGATCGTTCTTGAAAGTTTTCGAACGCTTCCTGTCGGCCAGTTCCTGGTTGGCGACACGACCTTTACAAATTTTCTCGCCTGGAGTTCCGTGATGTTCGCGGGTGCGCTGCTACTGGCATTGCCGGTGATGGCCGCGCTGCTGTTCGTCAACGTCGGACTCGGCGTCGTCACGCGCGCTGCACCCAGTCTCAATATTTTCGCTGTGGGTTTCGCCGCGATGATTCCGGCGGGGCTCTTGGTCATGATTATTTCCATGTCGCATGTTGGGCACCGAATCGAGTCGCTCTGGTTGCAGGCATTCCTTCGCGTGCGCAACCTGCTGGGGATACCGGGTGGCTGAGCAGAGCGAATCAGACGATCGCACCGAAGAACCTACCGCGAGACGACTTCAAAAAGCGCGCGAGGATGGTCAGGTCGCGCGCTCAATTGAACTGCCGGCGGCGGGCGTGACGCTGGGTGCCATTGCGTTTCTCTTTTTCGCAGGGAGTAACCTGACCGAACGCTTGGCCGATGGGTTCGCCAGTGCTTTTGTGTTTGACCGCAAGGTGCTTGAATCGCCGAGTTTATTGCCTGGCATGTTGCTTTCGCGTCTCGCCGACGGGCTTATTCTGGTCTCGCCGATTTTTCTGATCACCATTGCTGTAGCGGTATTGGCCTCGAGTGCGCTTGGCGGACTGAACTTCTCGTCCAAACTGCTCGAGCCCAAATTTGACAAGCTCAATCCGCTCAATGGGTTCAAGCGAATGTTTGGCCTGAAGGCCGGTGTCGAGCTGGCCAAGGCCATTGCCAAGTTTCTGGTGGTAGGGGTACTTCTGGTCTGGGTTTTGATCGACAACATTTCGACGCTGTCGTCCCTGGGCGCGATGAGTATCGAGCCGGCTTTGGCCCAAACGGGCGAGTTGATAACCCGCTCGGCTTTGATCATCACATTTGGCCTGGTCCTAATCGCGCTGTTTGACGTGCCATATCAGTACTTCGATTTCATGAAGCGTATGCGCATGAGCCATCAGGAAATCAAGGACGAGATGAAAGATATGGAGGGCCGTCCGGAGGTCCGTGCGCAAATTCGTAAGCGCCAGCGTGAGATCGCAACCCGCAAGATGATATCCAAGGTGAAAGACGCCGATGTGGTGATCACGAACCCGGATCACTTTTCGGTGGCGCTTTCGTATGATCCGACATCCGACGGGGCGCCCATACTGATTGCGAAAGGTGTCGATCATCTTGCTTTCCGTATTCGCGACGAGGCCAAGAAGCACGGGGTTCAAATCTTCGAAGCGGCACCGCTCGCCAGGTCGCTCTACTACACGACAGAGCTCGATTCGGTAGTTCCCGAGGAACTGTATGTTCCCGTTGCTCAGGTCATCGCCTATGTCTTCAGCTTGAGCAGCGTGAGGCCTGGTGGCGCACCGATGCAGCGGCCGAACCCCAGGGTTCCGAGTGGCATGCGGTTTGATGTAGACGGCCAGCGAGAGGCCTTATGAGGGCGCTACCCCTGAGCCCGTCGCGCGAGGCGATGTCCGATCTGCCGGGGGGGGCTGCCACGGCCTCTCCAAGGCTTACAGGCGATCCGGATTTGATCCGACGTGCAAGCAATGCGCTGATCAATGACAGGTTGAATCTGCTGGTTACCAGCGCCGATGGCTGGCTGTTGGACAAGTGGGGGCGTTCGATCGCATCGGCGTTAAGAGCTCGGGATGAGTGTGATCTTGAAATCTACCTGCCCGTCGTAGCAGAAGCCCTGCTATCCAGATTTAACGCCTCGATTGCGGCCATGTCGCTGCGGTCGGCGCGAGCAGACACTTCAGGACGGATGCGCCTGCGCGTATTGGTGATTTCCGATTCTCGGGCGCTGATATCGCCGGAGGGGCAGCTGCTGGCGCGGTTGGTCAATGATTTTCCGGCAGCAGGGCTCCGTTTGCTGGTACTCGGCGATCAGGAGGCCGAATCAGCGAACGATGTCTTGCGCGAACTTCTCGGTCGGCGGCTGAAGCAGCTATCGCTCGATATCTCCTTTGCTGAGCCGTTACCGGTCGAGCTTTCACCCGCAGTTGACTCGACGCCTTGCCAAGATCGGCAATTGCCGATCCGCTCCCCCGTCATGCTTGGCCAACGCCACCCGACACGTGTTGGCCTTAATCAACCTCTTTCTGTCGATACAGTGCCCACTTCTCGTCTGACGAAACATCTGATCTGGGGGGCTGGGCTTTTGTCGATCGTTCTGATCTGGGCATTTGTTTCGGTTTTGTTGCAACGCGATCGATCACCCGCCGGGCTCGAGCGCGGGACGGCACGAAGCCCGGCGTCATTTCCTTTGCCGTCCAAGCCTAAGGCAGAGCCTGTGCAGGGATCGGTCACATTTCGGGGTGAGTCGCGATGAGCGCTGAACAGCATCTTGCGGTCGGGGCAGACGACACGGGACCTCAGCCTCCAACGACGGGCACCGTTGCGGCGATTGACGTTTCGGCCGAACCCTCGATCCCGCCGCCTGAGTTCGGGCCCCTCGGAGACCCGCCTCGAGTCGAGGGGGTGGAACTGATTGGCGAGCCGGAGGGTGGCGAGGGGCATGCGGAGGCAGTGTCATCTGATCTTGCGAATGAGACCCCACTCGCACTTGAGTCTGGGGAAGTGGGGTCGACTCCCTTAAGGCAGCGCGTTGGGTATTTACTGCCCAAACACGTCATGCAGCGTGCCAGCGAAGTCAGGGAAGAGACCGCCGCGATCGCGGCTGATGTCACTGAAATCGAAAAGGCGAATCCGATCGTCGAATCACTCGACGATACGGGCCTGGCGACGACGGCAGCCGATACGAAGGAACCAGCATGAGCGAGACCGATAAGCAACAGCCCCCCGCCGAGGTCCCACACGGTGGTTCCGCGTCGTCGGCCGAATCGGTTGCGGCCGGGGATATCAGCGAGGTGGCAAGAGTTACCCTGGATTCGGCCGAAGTGGCCAATCGTGCGGCAAAGGCGGCAGCGCAAACGGCTCATCGCGCGGCTGAGGCGGCGAATCGGTTTGACGCCGCGCTTCAGGTCCACCGCAAACAGATGATGATCATTAGTGGGGTAAGCGCCGGGATCGCTGTCATCTCGTTAATTCTGTTTTTAGCGGCAGCCATCCAACTGAGAGGTCGTGTCGTACAGATCAATTCCGTCGTGACGATCATGGCCAAGCGCACCAATGAGTTGAAGGCTGGTCTGGATAATCTTGCTGCCATTTCTGAAAGACTGGATGCGTTTTCTTCTCAGATCGACAACGTTGTCCAGTCGCAGAACCGGCTGCGAACATCGCTTCAGTCAACCGTCCAGAGCCTCGAGCAGTCACAGGGCCGGGGCCAGGCACAGATGGCGCCACCCCCCGCAAGTGCGCCCGCCGCTCCCCAACAGCCAGCCGAACCGGCAGAAACTGCTCAGCAGCGTGCAGCGCGTGACTTGATGTTGAAACAGACGGCCGATGCAGCCCAGTCGCTTAATACCCAGACCAAATCCCTCGATGCAGCGTTAAAGGCACAAGCGCGCTCATTGGCAATCATTACAGAGCGCGTGGCCGCTATCGAGCAATCGCTGGCAAGCCTTCCCGAGGTCAAGCGCGACGTTCGAAATATCCTCGACCTCGAGAAGCAACGCGCAGGCACGGTGGCTCAGGCAATGAACGATCGCAAGCGCGAAGAGGCGCTTAAACAGGAGCGCGAGCGATTCGTCCAGTTCCCGGCACGTCCGGCAGGTGGTGGAAGTGAAGCGCCCAGCCGATGATCCGTGCGCCGGAGAAACCGCCAGTCGATCAGCTGTCCGTCGACGCCGCTCGCAGGTCGTACTTGTTGATCTTTTCGATCAGCGTTGTGCGTTGCAATCTCAGAAGACGTGCGGTCTGAGAAATGTTTCCAGCGGACCGGTCAAGGGCCTGACGAATGAGCGACCGCTCGATGTCAGCCAGGTGCTGTTTCAAGTGCAGTCCGTCCTCGGGCAGTTCGTCGGGATCCTGGAGCATCATCACGATGTCTTCGACCGATTGCGGTTCGGGCGGGATCGTGTAGCACGCGGCGCTCGACGGGGTATTCGAGTCAAGACCCAGTCTTGGCACCATACCAAGCGGCATCGGGGCAGGGCCTGCTGCCTGCAGCGCTGCCCAGCCGTCATCCGCGCCCCCGAACGTACCGTCATCACCGCGAGGCTCGGCAACTGGTGCTCCCGATTCAAGAGGTGGATGCTCGGAGAGTAGTTCCTGACCGGAGGCCGCGTCAGGTGTGGTCTCCGCTAAGCGAAGTTGCTGTTCAGCGTACGGCCGAAGTCCGCGAGGAAGCATGGGTAATGGAACATGCATCAGACCCAATCTTTTGGCTGGATACAAGACGCTGAATCGATCGATCAGGTTCGATAACTCGCGGACGTTTCCGGGCCAGTCGTAGCATTGGAGCACGTTGAGAAGGTCGGATGCCAAAACTACCGGTGCCTTGCCGGGCGCTGCATGCCTTCGAGCGAAGGCCTGTACCAGGTCTGGGATATCGTCAAGTCGCGCTCGAAGGGGAGGCATCTCAATTGGGAGCACATTCAATCGGTAGAAAAGATCCTGCCGGAAGTGTCCAGACGCGATCTCGCCCTCAATATCGCGATGGGTGGCCGCAATGATTCGCACGTCAATTGGCACTGTTCGGGAGGACCCTATAGGGTCGATCGTTCGTTCCTGAAGCACCCTCAACAGTTTGACCTGCATGTCCAGTGACAAGTCGCCAATCTCATCGAGAAACAGTGTTCCGCCGTGCGCCAGTTCGAACCGCCCGACGCGGTCGGACAGTGCACCTGTGAACGAGCCTTTCCGATGGCCGAAAAGCTCGCTTTCGATCAGTTCCTTCGGAATTGCCGCGCAGTTGACAGGAACGAATGAGGCGCCCGAGCGATCTGACAGATCATGGAGCGCTCTCGCAACCAACTCCTTGCCCGTGCCGCTTTCTCCGAGAATCAGGACCGTTGAACCCGACCGCGCGATGGCCTGGATCAGCGACCGAACCCCGTCAATCGCAGCACTTCGACCGATGATGGCGTTAAGGCCCTTCAATGACCGTCCTGAAAATGAGCGCCGAACAAGTTCTGGCAGGAGATAGAACAATCCTCAAGTATAGAGGCGAAACTCCTGAAATCGTTAACGTTCTTCGTTTGGCACGCGATCAATTTTCTGTATCCCCTCAAGACGTAACGCGTAGGGTCGATTAAATGCCGGAGAGGGATCTGCAGATCCCTAATCATTCTTGGGAGCTTGTGATGAGGAAGTCTTTAATTTGTTTCGCCGTTGGCACCGTGTTGCTGAGCGGTTGCTCGACGATGGATCTCGGGTTCGGTGGCAAGCGCCCTGATCCTACCCCTGCGCCTGAACCGGCAGCCGTTCAGGGTAAACCAGCTCCCCGTGTTAGCGCGCCGCCGCAATTGTCCAGCAACGAGCGCCGTCGCCCCCTTCTTGCGACGGGGTACGCAGTCATCAGCATCCAGCCTCATCACCTGCCAGCGCAGCAGCGGCTGCTTGCCATTCGCGCGGCCAAGCTCGATGCATATCGCGGCCTGGCTGAACAGGTTTACGGGCAATACCTGGACGGCGCGACGACAGTGGCCGACGCGACCCTTCGCAGCGACCGCGTCCGTTCAAGAGTCGAGGGCCTGATCCACGGGGCCGAAGTCGTAAACATTGCCCCGGTGGGCAACGATACCTATGAGATGACGCTCTCCCTTGATCGCGATGTCATGTACGAGCTGCGTGCGATCTACCTCGATGAAATGGCACGCCTGGGGCGTTGAATATGAGGGCACTTACGCTCACCATCCGCGCATGCGGGGTTGCGATCGCTCTTGGCTGTTCGGCAATTTCAGCGGTCGCGCAGACCCAGCCAGCATCGGCTCCCGGTTCTGGCCCCGCAAACCCTGTGGGCGTTGACGGTAGTGCGTCACGGCTCGAGACGCTCCGCAATGCGTTGATCGATCAGGCACTCGATGCCCCAGTGCAGATCAGCTCCAACGCATGGTTAGACGAATCCGGCAGGCTGCGCCACGTGTCCCGGTTTTTCTCCGAGGTGCGCGCCCGCGCTGTTGCGGACCTGATTGTTTCCTCGGAGTCCGCCGCTGAGGCGCGCGCGACAGCGGTCGTTACCGCGTCGGATCGCCCGCCGCCCGCGTCAAGTTCGCCCGCCGAGCTGCCCGTCCAAAAGGTTGAAGGTCCCGACTGTCGTCAGGATCGTACCGGACTGCTGCGCGCAGCAAGTCTGCGATTCGATGTTTCACCGAGTGACGGGCGCCGTGGCAACGCGGTGCTTCATGATATTCAATCGCTCATCCAGGAATCGCTTGCTCGTGAATCCGGACGCGGCGGGCTCACGATCACAACCCTCGACCAGACGGGGGGCGACTCTTACTCGCGCCTCATCACTTTCACCGGTCAGCATGATTCACCCTACCGCATCGTGGTGAGCATCCATTCGCCGCTTGTCGAGACCGAGCCGCAAGGGCGGGGCGTTCAGCCAGGTCAGACTTACATCGCGCTGAGCCTCGCGGGCGCCCGTCGAACACTGGCGGAACTCGAGCAGCCTGCTACGCCGGCCATGCCCGACCGGCAGGTGGAAGTCGAGTTGGCCCTGGTTGAAGTCTCTGGGGAGCGCACGCTTTTGCGGCACCGGTTACCGATATTCATCCCCGGGTCTTCGCCAACACACAACTACCCCAGGCTTCCCGACTCAACTGCCAGCGGTATACGCCTGGCGGTCTTGGGCTGGTGGTCTGAAGCCGTGAGCCAGCTCCGCTGCGAGCCGATATTGGTCCAGGCGAATCCGGTCGGCGCATCGGTCGTCTCAATTCCTGTAGGGGGTCGTGCTGGCATTCGGATCGGTGATCGGTGGATGATTGCTGACCGCGCAAAGATTCCTACCCGCATCCTCGAGCAAGGGTCAATCGACCGTATCATAATGGCTGAGGTCATCTCGGTGGGTCAGTTTCGTTCAACGCTTCGATTGACGGCTGAATCAGCAGCGTCGCCCGTCCGTCCCGGACTAGAAAGGGGAGTCCCATGGTTCGCCACGCCGCTTTAAAGGTCCGTCACGTGTTGCGGACAGGTTTTTTGTCCCTGTCGCTCCTCGTTCTTCCTCCGGCTATCCAGCTGGCGGAGGCGCAGACACACACAGCCGGTCAGGCATCCCACGGCACCCGTCAATATACGGTCCGAAGCGGTGACACCCTCGACCGCATCATCAGCCAGCAAATCGGCGCCAGCCCTTTCTCCGTCGTATTTCTGCGCGATGCGATTGCCCAGATGAATCCGCAGGCTTTGCCTCAGGGGGCTCGCGGAACGCTGCTGGCGGGTGTCGTCATGCAAATTCCCGACGGGTGTGCCCTGCGTCAAATTGCATTCGGTGAGGCTGCAGCGTGTGGGGCGATCCCTGATACAGCAGGTGCGGGCGGCCGTAGCGCGCCGCCGAGTGCCGCGGAGCGAATGGAGATCGAACGGCGGTCCTGGGTCCGTTACCCCTGATATGACATGATCGCGCCTGACGCGATCGGCCCCCTCGCACGCTATGCGGCGTTGGTGGCGGAGGTGCCGGTCATCAGGCTCGCCGAGCCAGACGCCCGGGCGCTGGGTTTGCGCGAGGGGCAAATCGTCCAGGCCCTCGTTCAGTCGCAGGGAGATTCCCGGTTTTTTGATCTCGCAGGGCGACGTTTCGATCTCCCGTCAGGCTGGCAAAACGTTGCCCCTGGAGACCCCCGGTGGTTTCGAGTGGGAAGGCAGGGCGAAGCGTTTGTGCTCCGACCGATCGCTAATCCGGTTGCGGCAACGCCGTCCTCAGCAGCCGGCTCGGTGGCAGGAACCGCCGGTGCAAGTGGGGCGGGCGCTCTAGCGGCGGGGGGTAACGCCAGCGTCGCGTTGGCGCCGCCTCTTTCTCCCCGACTTCTTGAACTTCTCTCGCGTCCTTCCGGGCTGTCGGCGCTAGCGCAGATCCTCGCCCCGGGTCAGCTGGAATCGGCACTGATTATTGCTGGAGCGCCTGATCTGGCGCGCGCATTGGTGGCCGCCCGCCTTCGGTCCGATGCCATATCGCCCCAATCAATTCAGAAGGCGGTTGCCAACAGCGGACTTTGGGGCGAGGCTTTACTGTTCTCGGGCAAACAACAAGGCGCGCAGGTTGACCTCAAGGCGTTGCTGAGACAGATAAGCCGGGTTCTGGGCGCTCGCTCTGCCGCTGCCGGTGCAGAAGTGGATGACGCGATCGATGACATAGAGCGTAAACAGATTGAATCGATACAGCAGTCGGTTGACGGGAGACTGGTCTTCTCTGTCATGCTCCCGTTCGCAGACGCGCCTTCGGCATCGCTGCGATTCGAGCGGCATCCAAGGGGCGATCAACGCGGTGACGGTGGCTACACCATTGATTTTCATATCGCGCCACCTCGATTGGGCGACCTGTGGATGAAAACGACTGTTGTTGAAACCAGTGTCGACGTCACAGTTTGGGCGCGGCGCGCTGAGGTTGCCGAGGTGGTTACCGCGGCGTCCGGCCTTTTAGAAGGGAACCTGCGTGAGGCGGGCCTTGTGCTACGCGCATTCCATGTGGTTGAGGGGGTCAGGCCCGATCAGTTGGTGCCTGTTGATGCGCCGCTTACCAGCGGCCTTGACTTGAAAGCCTGATCGGGTTGTTCATGCGAAGGAAACAGGCGATCGCTTTTGAATATGGCCGCCGGGATGCGCCGATAGTTGTTGCCAAGGGTAGCGATGAAATCGCCGAAAAAATTCTCGAAGAGGCGCGGCGACACGGCATTTTTGTCGCAGAAGATCCTCAGCTCCTGGCTGCTCTGTCAAGGCTTGAGCTGGATGAGCAGATTCCGGAGGAGTGTTACGCCGCGGTGGCAGTGGTTCTGGCCTGGGCATTCCGCCTTCGCGGTATCAGCCCCGACAGACGGTAACCGCGCGAAGGCGTGGCGGATCAAGCCTGGAGAAACGAGTTTCTACGCCCTGTGCGGCTAACCCTTCCCAGCCGGTCGTAGACGTCGACGCTTGCGGTGGGCTCGCGGTCGCCGACAAGTGCCTGCAAAGCGCCCTCAATTGCGTCGCGTTTCCTGAGAATAAGAATTTCGTTACGACGGTGAAGATCCCGACAATCGAGCATTGCAAGCCTGAATTGATCCCAGGCTAATAGCTCAGTGGGCTCAACGGTCGTTTCAGATAACCGTGTCTGGTGCGATTCCGCTGCTTCGGCCAATGCTGACAGCAGTGCTGCCTTAACAGGCTGCAGCTTTTCGAAAACGTCGAGGTTACGTCCCCGAAGCGCCTCAAATTCCTCCCCGAGCAGCTGCTTCAGCCGCGAGCATTGCTCGTGGGCAGCCGCGATCTGATGGCCAGGGGAGGTCACTTACCAGTTTCCGCGTCAGAGGAAATGCCATATAGGGAGCGCTCGAGAGAGTAGAAACTCTCAGCGATTCTGCGAGGATCAATGATGTACTTACCCTCGGCAATCGCCTGTTTGATCGTTTCCACCTTCTCACGATCAAAATCAGCGCTGCTCGCCATGGCGGTTTGCCGAAGCGCTCCGATGTCGGAACTGACAGTGTCTCCCGCGACAGCGGCAGGTTTTTCTTTCTCGGCAGCTTTCCCAGCAGGCCTCCCCGTGGTGGCAGAGGTAGCGAGAGAGGATCCTAAGCTATTGATTGGACTAGGCATTTTTATTCCCGACGGGTCAGAGACACTTTTTCTGCTTGAATGAAGTCGACGGATTTTTGCGAAACTTTAGCATCAAAGCGCACGGACGGCGCCCCGTCCAATTACCAGCCCGGCGAGCGCCTTTCCCGATTCAGGATTCCGTAGTTTCACCTGATCGCCCAGTTTCGCGTCTTCGAGGGCTTCAACTTGGATGCTGATTTCGATGCCTGCCCGGGCCACTGTCAACATCACCGTTTGACCTTTACGAACCAATAATGCCGGGCGGAGCATTGATGCCCGCAATGGCTCTCCGGCGCGAACCGTACCGGTCATCTCGCCTTGCTCGAGTCCCTGAATACTGCTCAGGTGGTCGGCGGGGAGGGCTCGTCGATCCATTTCAATGACCTCGAGCGAGCCAGCGTCAAGCGTCTCGCCTCGCATCAAATTGCGCCTTGCGACGACGACGGGCCGAGTATCGGTCAGGTCATCGCTGACCAGGACCGTGTCCGCGGCTACATCGCGTCGGAGTCGAGCGCGACTGAGGTCTTCGGTGCGGGTAATCGCGCCGGCGGGTACCCGACTTCTCGGCACCAACTCTGCTCGGAACCCAGCGGCGCTGATCGCCTCACCGGCCCGCTGATCAGTTGTCGCCCTGAGGACAGAAGCGACCTCTTCGACATCCCCCGCCTGGGGTGCTTCGCCTGCTGCGATTGCGCGCCGAAGAGATCTTCCGATCAGCAACGCTGGGTTGTCGAGGCCCGCAGCGTTGGCGGAACCCTCACGGACGACCAAATCGCTGGGGCTGATCAGTTCTCCAGCGGCCATGGGTCGCGCCAGGACGACTCGCTGGCGCGGTCGTTCCACAGCGACCCGCAGGTAGTACTGGCGAACCGGGTTATCGCAGTTCGCCCGAATCGTGTTTCGTGACTCGAACGGGAAGTCGAAGCGATAGCCGTTGTCACAATTGGGTGGATCCACTCTTCCATCGAGGGCACCGACCCGGATTGAGTCCGCTGACGCGCCCGTCTGGGCTGCCATCCAGTCGGCGGCCTGCTTCCGAAGATGGTCCCTTGCCTGTCCAGCAGCGGTCAGTGGCATCGCCTGCGCCATGCCGGTCGGGGTCGACACGGCCGAGGTTATTCGCTGCGTGCCCGGCGCTTGAACGGTTGCGTTTTGCGCCGTCGCTAACGATGTCACCGCAAGCAGCATGAATGTTGCATTGAGCTTGAGCGTCAATTTTAAAACACTGTTCACGTCAACCCTCCGTTCGCCGAACACGGACCCTAGACGGTTTTCCGTCAGAGCAGAACCGCGTGGCACAGCGATTGCATGAATCGGGCCAGCGTCGACGTCATGACAGGAGAAAGCGTTTCCATGCAAGGGCCGATCACATCGAGTATCAGCCAGCCAACCTGGCAGTCTGAGGATCGCCGCCGCTCGGCTCAGGTCACGGATCCCTTCCGATCCGGCGGTGGGTTCGGTCAGGCTCTGCGCGTTGCCACGGGGGCGCGGCACGCTCCCAACAAGACGAGCGATTATGAGATTCAGAGCGGCGATACGCTGAGCGGAATCGCTCAACGGAGGCTGCAGGAACTCGGATTGCCGGCGAGCGGGGCAGATATCGGTCGCGCCGTTGAGCAGCTTGCGGCCTCCAATTCAATTCGCGATCCAAACCGCATCTTTGCGGGCGACCGAATCAGCCTGCAGGGTCTCGAGCGCAGCCCGGCTCCGCAACCTCCTCGAGTGGCCTTACCACCCGCTCCGGTGGCTCGCGTAACGGCAGCGGGGGGCGGCGCTGTCATGGCTTCGGCGCAGCCACCTTTGACCGCGCGACCTGCCGGCAATCCGTCAGCCTCCGCAACGTTTCCACAGTTGCAGCGGACGCTTGATCGGGCTGTTGAACGGGGATATGTCGATCCAACCGAGCGCCAGACCGTACAGGACAAAATCGTAGAAATCAGTCGGCGCTTCAAATTCTCGCCAGATGACTTCGCCACAGTTGCTCTGATGGAGAGTGATGGGCTCGATCCTCGCGCGAGTAACGGCCGCTGCCACGGAATTCTTCAGTTCTGTGAGGGACCCGGGCGCGGCGCTGAATCGGTCGGTATGTTGGGGCGTGCGTCGGAGATCCGCGACAAGTCCGTCCTGGCCCAACTCGGTCTGGTAGAAAAATACTTTGAAGACACACGCCTGGGCGCTGCGGGCCCTGTGTCACTCGTTGATCTTTATCTCACAGTCCTTACGCCTGCGGCGCGGAGCGAGCAACGACCGCACGCAGCGCTCGATATCGCAGGACGCCAAGCCAAAGCACTCCATGTGAGCGGCGATCGCTCTCAGCCAATCACGCGTCAATCGATTTTCAGTGGCCTGATCGGGCATGCCCAGCAGCGCCTCGAGGCGTTAACGAAGTCAAGACCGGCCTTGGAAGCTCGGAGCAACGAGGGCACCGTGCAAAGTGTCCGACCAGGGCGGCAAGGATGAGCGAACTGCGGCTGCCGACCTGGCAAGGCGAGCGGCAAAGTGGCGGCAACGATTTGCCGCTTCGAGCGCCTGCAAATACTTCGCTTCGAGTGACGCGATTGATGGCTTCATTGGCATGGCCTGTGCTTTCGCTGTCCCTGACGAAAACTTTAGCGACAGTCTTGGCCGGCTGTCTGGCGGCGGTAATTCATTAGGAGCAGAGGTCATCCGATGGAAATCCTCAAGAACGCGTTAGGGCTGCATGAGCACGCGTTGCCGCTGCGCAATCGCCGCATGCAGGTCATCGCCGAGAACATTGCCAATGCGGATACGCCGCACTTCAAGGCGAAGGACATTGATTTCGCGAAGGCCTTGGATGCTGCCCGGTCCTCGCCAATGATGGCCACGAAGGTGAACCACTTCGCAATCGGCGAGCTGCCTGGCGCAGACGGAATGATGTTTCGCACTCCATTCAACGCATCAGCCGACGGCAACACCGTGGAGATGAGCGTCGAACAGGCGCGCTACGGTAAATCCGCCGGCGACTATCAGGCAACGCTTGCATTTCTGGAAAACCGTATCAGCGGTATCCGTAAAGCGCTGAGAGGGGAGTAACCCATCATGTCGATCGAACGCATATTTGGGATTGCGGGCACAGCCCTGAATTCTCAAATGATCCGGATGAACGCGACCGCATCGAATCTTGCGAACGCGGGTACCGTTGCTGGCACTGAACAGGATGCATTCCGCGCCAAGCGTCCGGTGTTTAAAACACTGGTCGATAAAGAGGCAACCAATTCGGGATTCCAGCATGTCGGAGGCGTGAAGGTTGACCGGATCGTCGATGAGCAGACGCCTGTCAGAAAAATTTACTCGCCGGGCAACCCGCTCGCTGACAAGGACGGATTTGTGTTTTCGTCCAATGTCAGCGAAGTGACGGAGATGGTCGAAATGATGGCCGCCGCTCGTTCATATCAAAACAACGTTGAGGTGGTTAATACCGCGCGCGAATTGATGATGCGCACCCTCGACGTCATCAAAGCTTAAGGCTGGAGCAGATCATGGCGTCTCCTGTGACCGGTGCTGGAAATTTCGTATCAACGCTTCCGAAGTATGAGGAAATCAAGAAGGCAGCCAAGACTCCTGGCCAGACCGAGGAGATGGGGCAGCAGGCCTTTCTGACGCTTTTCACCACCCAACTTCAAAACCAGGATCCGCTTGATCCGGTCAAGAACGAGGCGTTTGTTGCCCAGTTGGCGCAGTTCTCGCAGCTCGAGGCCACCACCAAGATGGCTGCATCGATGGGTTCGATGGCCACTGCCATGCAGTCGGATCGGTTGGTGGCTGGCACAAGTCTTATCGGCAAAAAGGTTGCAACGCCAAACGGCACTGCACAACTTCTTAATGGCGCGAATATCGCTGGGGTGGTCTCTGTACCAAATGGCGCGGACAAAGTGACGTTGGATGTCTACGACCAGCTAGGGCGCAAAGTGTTCACGCAGTCGCTTGGACGGCAAGCTCCCGGTGAAGTGCAGGTGCGGTGGGAGGGTTACAACGACAAGGGCGAGCGTATGCCTGAGGGTCGTTACAACGTTCAGGCGACGGTATCAAGTTTTGGCAAAGTCACGCAGGTTCCAATTAGCACGCCATCGGTTGTCCGCAGCGTCACCTTCAACGGCACGACGAACGAGATGATGGTTGAGGTTGAAGGCGGTGGCAGCGTGCCGCTGTCGCAGGTCAAACGCGTGGACGGTTGACCGCAAACGCCCCTTTCCGAATTTCGCAAGCGTCAAAGCAAGTAAAGAATCTCGAGGAGTCTGAAACATGTCCTTCTACACCTCCCTAACCGGATTGAACGCGGCAACCGCCCAGCTCTCCGTGACCAGCAACAACATCGCTAACGTTGGCACCACTGGTTTCAAACGTTCGCGCGCTGACTTCGGCGACATCTTTGCTACCTCGCCGCTTCAGAAAGCCTCATCGGTCGTCGGCCAGGGCGTTGCGTTGAAAGCGGTCACTCAGGAATTCAGCCAGGGTAACGTGCAATTTTCGGCTAGTTCACTCGATATCGCCATAACGGGCGACGGCTTTTTCCCGCTTAAATCCGCCGATGGGCTGCAGGATATCTACACTCGGAACGGGACCTTCGTCTTGAACGACTCGTTTGCAGTCGTTAACTCCGCAGGCCAGGCCCTGATGGCGGCAACCGTTGATTCGAGCGGTAAGGCTGATCTTGAAAACCTACGGAAACTTTTTATTCCGCGCGCAACCGCAGGCGAGGCCAGGCAGACCGAAAAAGTACAGCTTGCTCTAAACGTGCCAGCCGATGGCGCAGTAATCACCAAACCATTCGACCCTGCGGACCCGGCGACTTATAACCTGACTACGGCTGTTACCGTATTCGACTCCGGCGGAAACGACTATCTGGCGACCGTGTACTACGTGAAGACCCAGGTTGCGTCACCAGAAGATCCAAACAGCAAGTGGCAAACGCACGTCTATATCGGAAACAGCAAGCTTCGCGAAAACCTTATTCAGGCAACTGACAGCAAGGGAAATGAGCAGTACGTCAACAAATATGGCGAAATCCGCTCTGAGAACTCGACGCCTCCAATTCCGGTTGAGAAAATCGCAAGAGGCGTATCCCGGCTCTTCAACTTGGATGATCTTCGGAGTATGAATCCATCGGTACCAGCAACAACGCAGAGCTTCCCTGCCTTGACTGATCAGCTGGTCGCCAATTGGAAGAGCGGGGTAAGCGGAGCCGGTCTTACCTTGCCTGATCGAGTAATCGACTTTACGAAGCTGAAAGGTCTCGGGGATCCAGACGCTGACCAATATTCGATAAAAATCGGCGGAACGTCTTACCAGATTAGCAAATCTTCTTTTGGCGGCAACTGGGCAGACGGAAGCGACAGCAAATGGGATTTTGTCGCTGCGAAACTTGCTGCAGCAATTGGGACTGGGGCTACTTACGATAAGGCTAGTAGCGTTTTAAAAATCGCACTAGAGCGCTCTGATTCCTTGAAACAGGATATTGTGCTGACCTCGGGTACGGGTGCACAAGTCAAAGAGCTTGCCAATAATCTTGGTGGTCTCAAGTTCACGATCAACATCGATGGCTCAGAGCGCATAGTTGACGTGACATCGATGATGTTCGGCGACGCGACTGTAAACAAAAAATTTTCGGGAGTAGAAATTGGTCGCCTTCTGTCGAACGAGTTGAACAAAGCGTTCGGCGGCCAGCGCTACTTCGACTTTAATTCTTTAGTGAGTCCAGTTACCGGTAAAGCTCAATTGTTCAGGGTTGCGGTCGCCGAAGCCAACTCGAAGGATCCGGTTCCAGATAGTCACTATGCTGCGATTCAAATCGACGCAACCGGCACCGGCCAAGGCTCTCTTTCCAAGATTACGATCGCTGAGACTGAAGAGAAGATCAAGGCGGAAATTGCAACACAGGCGGCAGCACTACGGACCAAGGCTGAAACGCTTGCTGCG
This sequence comes from Betaproteobacteria bacterium, assembly GCA_016868375.1. Classification (GTDB taxonomy): domain Bacteria; phylum Pseudomonadota; class Gammaproteobacteria; order Burkholderiales; family Burkholderiaceae_E; genus SYIM01. The sequence goes on from VGHA01000010.1 coordinate 29,599, forward strand.
CCGGAGAAATCCAAGCTCCTTGCCTCAGCGGAACGTTTGGCGACCCTCGTCATCAAATACGACCTAGTAGAGCGAGCGTTCAAGTTCACGGCCGGAGATGGCGAGAAGGTGTTCGTTGGCTCGGCCACGACCTCTCCTAACGAGATCTTTAGCCTTGCAGTTTCTCCTTCCGATGTCGACCTGGACACTGGATTTTACGGCGCTGATATGCCGCCGAACGGTCTGCCGATCGTCGACGAAGATTCTCAACGCTACGGCATCAGGGTGGATTTCGACGATTTCAATAAGGTGTTCACCGTATCCTCTGGTTCAACCGGCGACTCGTCTTCGATATCAGTGAAGGATGGCTCCGATTTGATGAGCACGCTGTTCAGGTTTCCTGCAGTGGGCGGCTCTCCAATTTCTACCGGCGAGTCTTCGCTTCCTCTTCGCGGTATTGCATCCAAACCTGCGATTTTATCCGGGACTCCAATTGGCTTGAACGTTTCGGGGAAGTTCGCAGTTGATTCTACAAACAGTAAGTTCGTTATTACGGTTGATAACGTGTCGGGCGTAGTTGAGATGCCCATAAAGTCTGACTACACGATCGACTCGTTCCGGACGGAGCTTGAGAAGCGCATCAATTCGCTTGCAGACAGCCAGGGGCGTACTGTAAGTGGCGTAAAGGTCACCGTCGAGCGTAATGCCCTTGGTCAAAGCTTCTTTAAACTGATCTCAGGTACCGCAGGAGATAACTCGTTTTTGAAGGTGGGTGCTAACAGCGTATGGGGTTTGTCGGGTTCTGAAAGTGCGCGGGGCACTACGACCAAGTGGTTGAACCCGAAACAGGCATCCGAAATTGGCGAGGACGGGAGCAGGCGCCCGCTCTACGTGGACCGGGATGGTAACGAAACGACAAGCTCCGATGGCTTTGACGAAACCGAAGCACTAGACCTGTGGGCACCTATTTTCTTGGATAAGGGAGAATTGACCTTCGACACAGCCGGTAACCTCGTATCTCCGCTCAGCGCAATCAAGTTCAAGCCAGAAACGATCGGAGACACTGGCGCCACGCTTAAATTTTCAATCAATTACGAAGGGTCAACCCAATACTCGAACCCCTTTTCCGTTCTTTCCCAGAGCCAGGATGGATCCCCCGAAGGTGACCTAATTGGCCTCGATATAGGTGATAGTGGTCTGGTCAGTGCGAACTACTCGAACGGTACGCAGAAGAACCTGGCAAAGATTGTGCTTTCTAACTTTTCAGCCCCGACGGGACTTCGACAGGTAGGTGAGGCCAGTTACCTCGCCACCTCCCAGTCAGGCCGGGTACGGGTGGGGGAACCAGGAACAGCGGGCTTTGGAACGATCCGGGCAGGTGCCCGGGAGCGCGCGAACGTGGATCTTACCCAGGAATTGATTGAGTTGATCTCTTCGCAGCGGAACTTCCAGGCCAATGCGAAGGCGATCGAGACGAACAACACGCTGACTCAGTCGATCATCAACATTAGGAGCTGATGATTGACCGGGGGGAGCCCGGAACATGGATCGCCTGGCCTTTACGTCACTGAAGTCTGTCACCGAGGAACGGGTTCGCCGGGAAATGCTCACCAATGAGCTGGCGAATATCACCTCGGTAGGCTTCAAAAAGAGCTTCGAAAGCACCACTCGTACGATCAAGGTCCAGGGCCCAGGATTCGATAGCCGGCTGATGCCGGTACTCGAGCAGCGCGATCAGATCAATCTGGAGCCGGGGGTCAGGATGATCACCGGTCGCAAGCTTGACATCGCAATCGACGGTTCGGGCGTGATGGGTGTTCGCGCCAAGAACGGCGAGCTGGCTTTTACGCGTAGAGGCGACCTGCACGTTAATAACGAGGGGTTGCTCGAGACGGGTGGCGGTCAGGCAGTGCTTGGTGAAAACGCCGCGCCTATCAATGTACCGGTCGGGTTGGATCTCGAAATTTCCCAAGACGGAACGGTCTGGGCACGCGACCCGAATGTGGCAGAGCAGGCGCCTGTACAGGTCGGAAGGCTTCTGCTGCGGGACGCAAGCGCAACGCCCTTGGGTCGGCGCGAAGACGGCCTGTTCAAACCTTTTGGCGATCAGGTGCTTCCCAATGGCGATTTCCGGAGTGGTCCGGCGCCCGTATCGGTGATTGCTGGCGTCGTTGAGGGAAGCAACGTCTCTCCGATCGAGGCGATGGTTCGGATGCTTGACCAGACGCGCTCATTTGAAACCCAGATCAAGATCATCAAAGAAAGCCGTGGCCTCGATGAATCGGGTTCCAGCATGTTGCGGGCTCGCTAGAGACCCGGGTTGTAACGATTAACTGACTCTCATAGCTTCAAGGAGTTGAGGTATGGATGCCTCGATGTGGATTGCGAAGACAGGTCTCGACGCTCAACAAAAGCGAATGAGTGTCATATCGAACAACCTGGCCAACGTCAGCACAAACGGCTTCAAGCGTGATCGAGCGCTGTTTGAAGATCTGCTCTACCACAACGTCAGGCAGGCGGGTGGTCAGACCAGCGCGAACGAGCAAGCGCCCACGGGCATGATGCTTGGTACTGGAACCCGGGTTGTTGGTACCGAAAAGCTGTACGCCCAGGGCAATCTGATTTCCACCCAAAACGCACTTGACCTAGCGGTAAGCGGGGAGGGGTTCTTTCAGGTGCTACAGCCGGACGGAACGATTGCGTATACACGCGACGGCAGTTTCAAGGTGTCCGCAACAGGCCAGATCGTGACCGTCAATGGCGCCCTGCTGCAACCGGCGCTGGTGCTGCCGCCCAATGCGGAGAGCTTGACGATTGGCGCGGACGGCACAGTATCAGTTGCGCTGTTTGGCGGCGGCCAGCAGGCGCTCGGCAACATTCAGCTTGCGCGTTTCCTGAATCCTGCCGGCCTGCAGCCGCTGGGTGGAAATCTGGCCAAACCCACGGTGGCGAGTGGTCCTGCGCAGGTCGTTCAGCCGGGTCTCAATGGCGCAGGAAAACTCGTTCAGGGCGCTCTCGAGGCTTCGAACGTCAACGTCGTTGAAGAGATGGTCAACATGATTGAGACCCAGCGCGCGTACGAGGTCAACTCGAAAGCAATCTCGGCAGCGGACGGCATGCTGCGCTTCCTGAATAACAACCTCTGATGAGGGCTGAGATGAATCTGCGTTCTGCATTTGCCGCGACGATCATTGCGGCGGTTGTGCTGGTGAGCGGCTGTGCGACGAATGAACCTGTCCTTGCGCCGAGCCCCGCGTTTGCGCCAACGATGCCGGTGGCGGATCCCCCGCGCATGGCGACAGGTTCAATTTACGCGGGTGGAATCGATGACTGGTTTGGACGCAAACGGCAGTACCGCGTCGGAGATGTGCTGACAGTGATTCTCCAGGAGCGCACCGCCGCGTCCAGATCCGCTCTCACCAAATCCTCGCGCGCAGCGGAAATTTCCGCGAAGGCCCCGACGACTGGCGGTCTGCTCTCAAACCTTAACCTAGGTGGTGAGTCGACCTTGAAAAGCGAAGGCACTGGGCGCGCTGACCAGACAGCAGAACTGACCGGCGCAATATCGGTCACGATTTCTGAGGTGCTTCCTAACGGAAACCTCGTCATTCGCGGAGAAAAACAGCTTGCTTTAAGCGAGGGAAGCGAATTTGTTCAGGTGGCGGGAATTGTTCGCCCCGAAGACATCGCGCCCGATGGAAGCGTGCAATCGCGTCGCCTTGCCAATGCACAGATTGCCTATCGGGGAACCGGCGAATTGGCGAATGCTTCAAAGGGTGGTTGGGGAACCCAGCTTCTTCACCGCCTGTGGCCTTTCTGATTCAAGCGCCTCTAAAGGAGGAATCGGGTCATGAGCTCAAAACTTGAATCGATCAGGTCAGTCAACTGGTGTCGCCTCGTCCAGGGGGGGCTGGCTGCAGGTCGGAAAGTCTCATCAGTATCCAGGGCTGCACGGATGTTCGGTCTTGTGCTCGCGCTTCTGATCGCTGGCCCTGCACAAGCCGACCGAATCAAGGATCTGGTCACCGTTGGAGGCGTTCGAGCGAACCAGCTGATTGGGTATGGTTTGGTTGTGGGGTTGCAGGGTACAGGTGACGGGCAGGACATCAACTTTACAGGTCAGAGCGTTCGCGCAATGCTTGACCGGCTCGGTGTGAGCGTCGCGTCACCTCTGTCCGATTACGACGCGTCCCGACTTAACACTGGTGCGATCAATCTGAAGAATGTAGCCGCAGTGATGGTCACGGCGGAATTGCCCCCGTTTGCAAAGCCCGGACAACGGATCGATGTCACCGTCTCGGCAATGGGTAAAGCGGAAAGTTTACGTGGCGGAAGCCTGCTGCTGACGCGTCTACGGGGTATCGACGGGCAGGTCTACGCGCTAGCCCAGGGGTCGTTGTCAATTACTGGCGTTGACGCGGGCGCAGCGGGCTCCCGGGTATCGGTGGGCGTCACCACTGCCGGACGCGTGCCTGGCGGCGGCCTGGTCGAGCGTATCGTCGAGTCACCCTTTGAAACGTCGGAAAAGATCATTCTCAATGTACGCGAGGCTGACTTTTCAACGGCTGCCGCGATCGCGCAGGCAATCAATGAGCGTTTCGGCGAAGGCGTCGCTAACGCGATCGACGGTGTCGCCATCGCGGTAGAAGCGCCGTCCGGCCCGAATCAACGCGTTGCCTTCCTCAGCATGATCGAGAATCTGGACGTGAAGGCCCCCGAACCGGTGGCGCGTGTTGTGGTGAACTCGCGTACTGGCACGGTGGTGATCAGCCGTAATGTTCGAGTAACAGCCGCTGCGGTCACGCACGGAACGCTTACCGTAAAAATTTCAGCGACCAACGAGGTGAGCCAGCCCAATCCGCTCGCTGGAGGGCAGACCGCTCCTGTGCAGAATGCTGAAGTTGAGGTGACTGAACCTCGAAACCCCATGGTGCTGCTGCAGCCGGGGGTCGATCTGCGCTCCATCGTCGACGCAGTCAACCAGATTGGTGCCACGCCGTCGTCATTGATTGCGATTCTCGAAGCACTGAAGAGCTCTGGCAGCCTTCGTGCGGAACTGGTGGTGATCTGATGAGCCAGGTGTCGTCTCGTGTGCAGTCGCACATCGACTTTCAGGGACTGGGCGAGCTCAAAGGGCAAGCGCAGCGCAATGAGAGTGGCGCACTGCGCGAGGTGGCACAGCAGTTTGAAGCGATGTTCATCCAGCAAATCATGAAGACGATGCGCGAGGCTGGCTTCAAAGGTGGTGAGCTGATCGAGTCGCAGGCGATGGATACGTTTCAGTCGATGCATGACAAGGAAATCTCGCTGCAGATGGCCAAGCGAGGCAGCTTCGGCCTGGCGGATATGCTGGTTCGTTCGATGGAGCAGCAGGGACGGGCGGTTCCGGCTGCGGAAATGTTGGCGGCGCGTGAGGCCCGCAACAACAAAGCGCAGCCTGCTGGCTTCAGCGTGGATAACACCGCGTCCAAAGGCATGGTGATCCAACGTCCTGCCGTCGGGCGGCCACTTGCGCCCGATATCGCACCGCTGCCGTTGCCGCGCAAGGCTATCGGCGGCATGCAGCTTCAGCGCGATCTGAGTCTGCCCGGAGCAAGGCCCTCCGTCGCCATGCCGAAGCGGAGTGCTGAATGAGCGATCTGCTTGCCCTTGGCAGAGGTGGGGTTCAGGCTTATCAGCGTGCGCTAAATACCACCTCCAACAATATTGCGAACCTGGCGACGGAAGGCTATTCCCGGCAGGAAACTGTCATCGTTGATAACGTGCCCAAGCAGGATGGTCGTCATTTCCTGGGCACCGGTTCGATTGTTGACGCGATCGGACGAAATTTCGATGCTTTCATCGAGCACAGCCTGCGTTCGAGCATCAGCGACCTGGAAACGCAGACGCCTCTGATCGATTACGCAGAGCGGGTCGTCGATATCCTGGGTAGCCAGCGAACGGGGCTCACCGGAGCGCTTGACTCTTTCTTTTCCGCCGCGCGCGCGGTATCCAGTGATGCGGCGTCTGCCGAGTTGCGCGCTTCTTTTCTGAGCGAGGCGGATGGGCTTGCGCAACGGCTTCGCACCCTGGGTGGCCAACTTGCTGTTCTGAACACAGAAACATCCGAGGCGCTTCAGACCCAGATCGACGGGATCAATACGCTTTCTGAGCAACTGGCAACGGTCAACGCCGAACTGAATCGACGGGGGCTTCTAAGCCGTCAGGCCCCCCGGCTTCTTGACCAGCGCGACAGCTTGCTGCGCGAACTTTCCACCGTAGCGAAAATCCGGGTGACCGAGGCACCATCTGGCGCGGTGGACGTCAGTATTGGGACGACCAATAACCGCGGGAAGATCGTCGAGGGAAAGGTAGCCAGACAACTCGACGCAGAAATCGACCCGCAGACACTCGGCGTCAAGCTGATTCTTGATAAGCGCAGCGCGTATGAGGTGGTGTCGGGCGTGGGAAGCGGGACGCTTGGCGGGGTGCTTGCTTTTCGTGATCAGGTCCTCGATCCCTCGGTGCGCCGGCTTGATTTTCTCGCTCAAACCATTGAGACACAGTTCAACGGCGTTCACCGTCTGGGCATGGATGCCATGGGTAAGCTGGGCGAAGACCTCTTTACCATTGACCCGGTGTTTACCTTACGCACCGAGACCTCGTCTGCCGATCTCGGGATTCGATGGGAAGTAACTAACCCGGGCGACACCAAGTTCCACAGCCTGCGTCTCCAATTCGATCCCGATACCGTCCAATGGACAGCGACCGATCTCGAGACGGGATTGTCTGCGACCGGCGTGCGCGATCTGAAGATAAACGGGATTCAAATCCGAATCGATGGAACCCCGGCCCAACAGGAAACCGTCACGCTTGAAGCGTCCAATCGTCCGGCGATGGGTATCCGAAAGATCATCGAGGATCCGCGGATGGTTGCGGCAGCCGCACCGTTCAGGGTGATTGAAGATCCGATGAACCCCAGCGGGGCTGACGCGACGATCGCATGGCAGCCAGATCAAAGTGACAACACCCTCTTGCCATCGCTTGGGATGGTCAACCTGAGCAATCGTTGGCAAACCAATACGCAGCGCGTTGATCCGTCGATCAATCGCTCTCTCGCCGTGGTTGGAAAAATCGCGGCGGGTCAGCGCGACGTTCAGCTCGGCATGACAAGCGACATCAGTGACCCGGTTGAACTTGAAGTGTTCACGCGCGATGGGCGCCACCTGGCGGGCAGTATTCTCAACGAGGCGGAAAGAGCAGCGATCGTCAGCACCGCGAACGGTTTTGTAAAAGGGGCAACCTATTCCCAGCTCTACCGAAACGCCCATGGCGAAGACAGCTACCTTGATCTGTCAATCCTTCGCGGCGCACGGGCCCTCCCGACCAACGTAGATAAACTCGACTCAAATGGCCTGGTGGTTGGGATAACGGTTGAGCCTGCGAAGCTTGTGACCGAGCGTATTCCGGTGCAAACCGTGCCTGACAGTGGAACCTTGATTGCCGCTGCGGCAGTCGGTCTGAACGGTAACTGGCTGAACGCCTTTTCCCCCGCTGGCGGGCCTGGCTCGACTCCGCGTGCAACAGAAATCGCGGCGTGGTTATCGGCTGAAGTCTCCAGACTGGGGTTGAATGACAAGATCCAGGTTGGCGCGGTCAACGAAGTGCGTGCTGATCCATCCGCGCTCCGCCTGGATCTGCCGCTAAGCGTCAATGGCGTCGATGTCGTACCCGCCGGAACCCGTCCCTCTTCGCCGCAGGCGCTGGTGGACATGATCAATCAGGTGACAGTCCACACGAACGTCCGCGCTTATCTCGGTGAGCAGGGTGAAATCGTTCTGATGGGTGACAGCGGTTTCGAGGGCGTCGATATCGAGATTGGCCCTGGGAACAACTGGTTGACCGGCAAAGCGGGGAATGCCTTGGACGTGACCGCAGGTAACTATGCTGGTCGCGTCGAGTTGAAGGCGCTCGATAACCTCACCGATATCCGGCTCGAGATTGGCCCTGCCGGTGATCCGGCGGCACTGGCCAGGCTGGGTCTGTCAACTCATGTCTATATTGACGGGCAGGTGCCTGAAGACCTGGTTGTTGTTGCGAAGGGAAGTGCGGCCGGCGCGCTTTCGGTGGCGCAGAAGGTTGATGAGTTGGTGCCGCTACGTTCACTACGCGAGCGGCAACTTTCGCTAACGTTCACCACTGATACCGAGTACCAAATTCTTGATGTCGCAACCAATACGCTGCTGGCGGAGCGCGACTACAACGCGTTGGATGGAATACGGTACCGCGGCATTCAAATCAATTTGTCCAGACGACCGGAAAAGGGCGATACGTTTCGCATCGACGGGAATCAGGACGGTGTGGGTGACAACTCGAACATTCTCAGGCTCGCTGGACTCGAGTCCTCACGCGATCTCGTCCAGGGTGGGTTCACCATCGCTGAAAGCTGGAACGGACATATCAACGAAATCGGGAATCTGAACAGCCAGGCAAGGATCGCACAGGAAGCGCTAAAAATCGTTCATGACCAGGCGGTTGAAGCGCGCGACAGAGTGTCAGGTGTCAGCCTCGACGAGGAGGCCGCCGATCTGATCCGGTTTCAGCAGGCCTATCAGGCTTCAGCTCGAATCATTCAAACCGCTAACACGTTGTTCGAAGCCGTTCTGCAGGTGCGCTGATGAAAATATCCACACAGCAGTTTTTCGATCGGGCCGTCAGCCAGATGAGCGATCGTCAGATCTCGCTCTCAACGATTCAGGCGCAGCTCGCTGAGGGTAAGAAGATCGTCAAGCCCAGCGACGAGCCAGACCGCGCTGGAGCGATCCTTCGCATCAAAAGCATGGTTGATCGCCAGGACCGCCATCAGGAGGCGCTCGTCGCCGCCAAGAATCGGCTTCAGTCCGAGGAGGCTGTTCTAAAGAACTCGACCAATCTGATCACTCGCATCAAAGAGCTGGCGCTGACCGCTTCAAATGACAGTTACGACGCCTCCAACCGGGAGGTGCTCGCCATTGAAATAGATGGTATGGCGGAGCAGTTGCTTTCCCTTGCCAACGGTCGCGATACTCAAAACAACTACCTGTTTGCAGGAGCAAAAGTTCGCGAGCAACCGTTCCAGAAGAACGCCGATGGTCGGATCATCTATGTTGGAGATGAAACAAGGTTCCGAATCGCGGTTGGCGACCACCGCGACCTGAACTTGAATCGAAGCGGCACCGACGTGTTCGGTCCGCTGGCACGCCAAACCGGTGATCCCGAAGCGCCTGTCATGAGCGCGGTGAGCTTGTTTGAATCGCTACAGGATCTTTCGACGGCAATACGTGCGGGTAAGCATGACGAAATGAATCGGGGCATTGGCGAGCTTGATCAGATGATGCATCGGTTAACCTTCAACATCTCGGAGGTCGGCACCGACCTGCATGTTGCGAGCATGCAGACCGAAGTTGTCGAAGAGACGCAGCTGCAGCTGAAAAGTGTGCTGTCCAATATAGAAGACCTCGATTACGCCGAAGCCGTTACACGAATGCAGAAGCAGATGATGTCGTTGGAGGCGGCGCAGCGAAGCTTTGCGCAAATTTCGCGGTTGACACTTTTCGATTACGTCAATTGATCGCCTAAAGTTCCTTAGATACCTGTCGACCTAATAGTGTTTGTTCGAGTTTGAGTAGGAAATCTACTTGGATACTAACCAGATCAGCAGCGCAATCGGCGTTGGTTCGGGCATCGACATCAAGGCGATGGCCAAGAGCCTTACCGATGTTGAGCGTGAGCCGCGTGCTAAAGCGCTTGAGGATAAGATCTCCAAGGCGGAAAAGCGCGTTTCTGGCTATGCAGCAATCATGTTCGGCTTGAAGCAGATTCAGGATGCTTTCAAGGGTCTCAACGATCTGTCGGATTTCAGCGGCGCAACCGTTCGTAACAGCAACCCCACCGCTTTTGAAGCGACTGCGCTGCCGGGTGCGCAGCTTGGACAGCATACGGTTCAAGTCAATTCCGTTGCGAAGCCGCAGATCACGCGTAGTGACTATTTCTCTTCCGCTACGCAGCCTTTAAATGCTGGCGCAGAGTTCAACCTCCAGATCACGGTTGGCGGGCGAATCAACTCTGTTAAGGTCACCGAAACCACCCCGGAAGGTGTCGTTGAGGCAATCAATACCAAGTCGGGGGTCACAGGGGTCGAGGCGCGCCTGGTCAGCACGGGTGATCCGGTTAACCCGTACACCATCCTGCTTACTGGAACCGATGGGGCCGCCTCAGCGTTCAGTGTTGCCCAGCCCGGAACTGAAGCGGCGGTACCGGGGTTGGCCTTTTCCACCACGCTGCAGTCAGCGTCCAACGCGAACGTGGTGATTGACGGACTTGCGATCAGTCGCGCATTCAACACCATCGATGACGCAATTCCAGGCGTTCGATTGGAACTTGTTGCGCCTACGGCCAGCTCGGGAACCATAAGCCTTTCGCGCGATACAGCGCCCGTCAAAACTAAAATCGAAGCACTTACAAAGGCCTATAACGAGTTTCAGGAGTTTCTCGACACAATGGGAAACCCTAAATCAACTGATGAAGAGTACGGCGGTATCCTCGCTACTGACACGCTGTTGCGCTATGCCCGCGATCAGGCTCGCTCGCTGGTAACGGCTACTTCGAATACGCCGGGATCTGTCGTTTCAGCGTTACGCGATATCGGGATTACCCTCGATCGCGAAGGGCGCCTTCAGACCGACTCGGTCAAGTTAGACGTCTCGCTGAAGGGGCGGTTTGAAGAGATCGCTGCCGTGCTGTCGGGTAATACCGAAAACGCATCGCTGGCCGATGACTCAATAAAGCTCGGTATCGCGGGCGAGGCGCTGCGAAAGCTCGAAAAGCTTATGGCCACCGACGGCCCGATCCTGTCGCGCAGTAAATCTGCCGAATCGCTGGTCACGTCTAGCCAGGAAGAGCTCTCGGAGTTGCAGGAAAGGATGGACGGGGTTTACGAGCGGTATCTCAAGCAGCTTTCCGCCATGGATTCCGTCGTTTCACAAATGAACTCTCTTCGTGATTCGCTCAGTGGTCAGTTCGAAGGCCTCATGGCGATGTATACGAAAAAGTAGCGTTGGCCGTTCTGCCAAGGCACTAACCCCGTAACCTGTCGTAAGGTTCGGCGCCGAGCGCTAAAGTTCCCAATTCTGTCGCCGATCCTCACGATGAAGGGGATAGGCGGGTCGCGTTCCTGCGGTCCGTCTGCATATTTGTCGCCGATGGTATGTTGCTATCGGCTAGTTGGGGACAAGGCCATGGACAGCATAAGAACTTCCACTGCCGCGTCGACGTCAGGACTGACAGCGGCGGCGGTAAGACCGGCGCCTTCGGCTCGGGTGAGTACCGACGGCGAGGTAGATGCTCCCGTAATGCCCAAGGCTCCACAGGTAGCGTTGCCCGTTCCGGCGAGGTCCGTCGCTGCGCCAGCAGAACCCGCATTTGATCCTGGCGAACTCCGGCAGCGCTTGGAGGAGGTTACGCAAATGCTCAATGAGCAATTGCGCTCCACCAAAACCAATCTTGCGTTTGGCGTCGACCCTATGGTTAACCGAACGATCATTACCGTCACTGACCGGGCTGGCGAAGTGGTTCGCGAGATACCCGGAGAGGTTTTCTTGCGGGTTGCTCGGAATATTGAGCGTTTTATCAGCGAAGGTTCCGAGCTGAAGGGCGCAGAGCTCGACAAAATCCTTTAACTGCTTGCAAAAATCACTATTCGTAGCTAAAGCGGCTTCAAATTCGGTCGAATCAACAGGTGAGGGCGGAATCCCCGCTCGGGCCTAAACCAGAAGTCCTGTCAATCTTGGGGATCGAAACATGTCATCAGTCATCAACACCAACGTGAAAGCGCAGTATGCGCAGAACGCCCTCTCGGTCAACAACCGTAACATGGCAATCAGCATGCAGCAGCTGTCGACCGGTAAGCGAATCAATAGCGCTAAAGACGACGCCGCAGGTTTGGCGATTGCGTCGCGCATGACCGCTGACCTCAAAGGTATGACGATGGCGATCAAAAACGCCAACGACGGCATCTCCATGATGCAAACCGCTGAAGGCGCTCTAGGCGAAGTCACCAACATGCTTCTGCGCATGCGGGAGCTGTCGGTTCAGTCTTCAACGGGCAGCTTGACCGCGAGCAACCGCGTTGCGCTGCAGAAAGAGTTGGATCAGCTGATCAAGGAGATCGATAACGTCTCCAAGACCAGCAACTTCAACGGCATCAAGTTGCTGGATGGCACTGCAAAGGGCGTGGCGATCCAAACGGGCGTAAAAGAAAAAGACCAGATTGCCGTCACGATTGATGCTGCCTCAAGCAAAGTTCTTGGTTTGCAGGGGTTCAAGGTCGAGGGGCAATTGACGAGTGGCCGGGTCGGCGCTGGTGCTGCAATCGACGCTAGCGATGTCCTCATTAACGGGAAGAATGCGTTTTCGGCCAACCTCACCGCTCCTACCAGCGACATTGCCTCGGCTTTGGCTTCTGCGATTAACACCAACGTTGGCGAGCATCGCGTCACCGCGACAGCGTTCAACGTGTTGAAGGGTTCCGCCCCTACGACAAGCGTCTTTGCAGCGGGTGATTTGACCATCAATACCGCTTCAGTCGGGGCTGCTTCCAATATTGAGGAATTGGTGTCCAATATTAATCGCGACGTAGCAGGCGTGGTCGCGGTATTGGGTAACGACGGTACGATCGAACTATCAAACACGACCGGCAAAGGCATTATTATCGGCGGAACCGCCGCAAACGCTGCAAAAGCGGGCTTCGTCGGGGGTGGGGTTACCTACAACGGTTATCTCACGTTGAATTCCATGGATGGAAACGATATCAAGATCTTCGCAAAAAACGCTGCGAACGGGTATGGCAGTTCGGCTGCAGGTACCGTCGGTGATGTGAAAGCGATGGGTTTCAATGAGTCGAGCGACGGTCAGTCTTTCAGCGGCGGTGCGGTCGATACGAATGCCATCTCGCTCACGACGGATCTCCGTATCAACGGTGTCCTGGTCGGAAAGTCGGATAACAGTTCAGCCCTGTCCAAGGCGGCTGCCATTAACAAAATTTCGGGAACAACCGGCGTAACCGCCTCGGCTAAGACTGAGGTCAAGGTCACCACGGCAGTGGCGAGTATCGCTGGGGCAAGCGGCGTCTTGATTAATGGTAAGACCCTTGATTTCTCAGCCCAGACTCAGATCTCGGGTGTCGTGTCGGTGATCAACGCGGGTAACGTGAACGGCGTCACGGCATCTACCGACGTTGACGGCAACCTGCTGCTCACTTCCCAAGGCGGGGCGGACATCACGGTTGAGGACGCCAGCGGATTCATCACAGACATCGCCTCCACTTACGAGCCGAGCGCCACCGCGATTGGTGCAGTGACTACGGCTACAGCGGGGGCGACTGCCGGTGGTGAAACCATCAAGGGGCGCATCACCCTGAGTTCTGCAAGCGGAGCGGAGATCCGGGTCGAGTCGCAATCGGCTGTTGCCGCGGATCGTACGGCAGCGCTAGCGCTGATCGGTATGTCGTCGCAGGGCGGCAGCAGCACCATGGTTGGCGGCGAATTATCGATTCGTACCCAGGAGGCAGCGGGGCGTGCAATTACCGCAATCGACAAGGCTATCGATAATGTTGCGCTCAGCCGGGCAAACCTTGGTGCGTTCCAGAATCGGTTGACGGCTTCGGTTGACAATTTGAACACGACAAGCACCAACCTGTCCGAATCGCGCAGCCGTATCGCCGATGCAGACTATGCTTCGGTCACGACTGAGCTTGCGCGTCAGCAGATCATTCAGCAGGCGGCTACTGCGATGCTGGCGCAGGCCAATCAGCAGCCGCAAACAGTGCTCGCGCTCCTGCAGTAACCGCGTAGTAGCAGCTGATCGCGGGAGAGGCCCTAGCTCTCCCGCAATTCAAAAGCAAAAGGCCGGGCTTCACGCCCGGCCTTTTGCTTTTGGGCGCCCGCTCCGCATGTGGCGGCCGCCCCATCCCGTCGCGCTGGGCTGCGGTCACAAGCAATACCTGACGGTAGCCCCTGGCCCCTGCGTAGTTCTCGTTGCTGAGAGTCCGAACCTGGCATGCGTCCTGCTGCAAGGCTGTCAGCGGCCTGGCAGCAGGCGGTGGATAGGTCCGGTAAGCCGGGCGGAAGGGGAAGCGGCAAAGAATCGAACAGGGTTTGCCGCTCCCCCCTCCAAAAGCGGCAATAGCTTGCCTTCTTCCTCCGAAAACATGCCTGGCACGTGGATTGCTAAGCCTTCCGTGTCAAACCATTACAGGAGTTTCCCATGACACAAGCAATGAAACTTGCCGGGTTTCCGACACCCGATGAGATTCGTTTTTCAATTCAGGCACTTGTAGCCGAGGACGATCTGGAGCAAGCCGCTGACATTGCCGAGCACGGCCTGTCTGCGTACCCGGAAAGTGAAGGCGTTTTGGCGATTTCGTCGCTGGTTGCAGTTGTTCGCCAAGAGTGGGACCAGGCTGTTGTCCTGCTCGAGCGGTTGATCGCCATGCAAGGCGATAACGCGTCGGAATTCACCCGAAACATGTATGAGCGCGCCCTGACGTGCAGTGGCAAGTCGCCTTCGCCGTCGCGGCAGGATCCTGCCTAAAAGGCAAGGCGACCCACGACTGAGACGAGGAAGCTATGACAATCATCAACAGCAATACCAAGGCGCTTTACGCGTCGAACGCCCTGCAGGTTAACAATCGCCAAATGGCCGATTCGATGCAGCAGCTTTCAACCGGCAAGCGCATTAATAGCGCCAAGGATGATGCTGCTGGCCTCGCGATCGCAACCCGCATGACTGCCGACCTGCGCGGTATGGCAATGTCGATTAAAAACGCTAACGACGGCATCTCGATGATGCAGACCGCCGAAGGTGCGCTGGGCGAAGTAACCAACATGCTCCAGCGGATGCGCGAGCTGTCGGTTCAGGCAGCCACCGGCAGCATGATGCGCGAAAACCGCGTTGCTCTCCAGAAGGAGATGGATCAGCTCATCTCTGAGATTGATAACGTCGCAAAGACCACAAATTTTAACAGTATCAAGCTCCTGGACGGAACCGCTAAGGGTGTGGCGATCCAGACCGGGGTCAAGGAAAATGACCAGGTCGCGGTTACGATTGAGTCCGCTTCAAGCAAGTCGCTAGGGTTGCAGGGCTTCATGGTGGAAGGCACCGTGACCAGTGGTCGCGTCGGTACCTTCACCACCCAGGCTGTGGATGACGTCCTGATCAATGGCAAGAATGCCCTCGGAACGGCGATCACAGCCGACGTGACCGCGAGCGCACTTGCTTCGAACATCAACACGAACATTGGCGACCATCGGGTTAAGGCGACCGCCTTCAACACGATCAAGGGGGTTGCTCCGACAACCAATGTATTTGCCGCCGGCGCAGTAACGGTTGCCATCGATGGTGGAACTGCGATTAGCATTGGTGCTGCGCACAGCGTCCAGGAACTCGTGAATAACATTAACCGCGATGCCGCAGGCGTTACAGCAGTGCTGGCCGGTAACGGAACGATCGAGCTTTCAAACAACACCGGAAAAACAATTGCCATCGCGGGCACCGCCCCTGAAACCGCAGGACTCACGGCTGGGACGTACAAGGGCTATGTCACCCTGGAAAGTCTTGACAACGGCGATGTCACAATCGTTGCCAAGAACGAGGCTAATGGGTACGGAACCGCGGCTGCCGGTCTGATCGCTGATGTGAAGACGATGGGCTTCAACCAGTCAACTGACGGCAAGAGCTTCACCGGTACGGCGGTAAGCACGACCGCGATCAGCCTAACCCACGACCTTCGCGTAAACGGCGTCAAGATCGGCGTTTCAGATGACAGTTCCGCGTTATCCAAGGCGGCTGCCATTAACAAGCTCACCGATCAGACTGGCGTTGTCGCAAGGGCCAAGACGGAAGTGAAGGTGACGATCAACATGGGCAATATTGGCTCGGCCTCGTCGATCAACATCAACGGCACGAACATTACAACGATCGCTTCTCGGACCACGATGCAGCAGGTGGTCTCGGACATTAACGCGGCGCTAAATGGCGTACGCGCATCTACGGACAAGGACGGCAACCTGATCCTGACCTCGGAGGGCGCTGATATTTCGGTTGAAGACGCGAACGCCTTCATGACGGTTGTTGCGTCGATTCATGGGGATGCGTCTTCGGGCACCATTACCGCGGCTGGCGGTTCAACCGTTAAAGGGCGCGTGACGCTGTCGTCGGAAATCGGAGCGGAAATCCGCGTCGACTCTTACGCAACTGACGCCACGGTGCGAAGTAACTCGCTGGCCGTGGTCGGTTTGTCGGCGCAAGGCGGCTCCGACACCCTGGTTGGCGGTGCGTTACAGATCACCACCCAGGAAGCAGCTGGGCGTGCGCTGACCTCAATCGACAAAGCGCTCGAGAAGGTTGCGCTGAGCCGAGCGACCCTTGGTGCGTTCCAAAACCGATTGACCGCGGCGATCGACAACATCACGACCACCCGGACGAACCTGAATGAGTCGCGCAGCCGGATCATGGATGCCGACTACGGTCAGGTCACGACGGAACTCGCGCGCCAGCAGATCATTCAGCAGGCGGCGATGGCGATGTTGGCGCAGGCCAATCAGCAGCCGCAGTCGGTTCTCAGCCTGTTGCAGTAAGTTTCGGCAAGTCTCCTGGCGGTACTTTCGGGGGTGGCGGCGGTGTCGTCACCCCCGTTTTTCGTCAGGCATCGGTTGCGGCGGAGGCGGATTTTGTCGGCCCAGGCCGGTAAATCGTTGAATAGCGGAACTATTTCTCTAAACGCGGCGCACGGTTCAGGGGTAGCGCGGCCGCCGGCGGTACGCGTGGGGCCAAATGTCCAAGACTGGCTGGACGGTGGGCGAAGGACAGCCTGCCACCGGCACGACGTAGCGGCACGTTACAGCGCCTTACGTTGAAGTTTTGACGCGAAAGCTGGCGGAGACGCCGTTTCGGGAGGATAATTGGTTTGGGGGAAACCGGGGAAATAGCTTGTTTTTTCAGCGAATTCTAAAAATTCGCCAGCCGTCGCGGCACTTTTTCATGCTGAACTTCCAGTCAAGCTGGTGCCGTTTGATGTACTGGATAGCAGAAACGCGGGCGCTTTCCGCCTTACGGAAGTCCTGAATGTGCAAGCTGTCGCCAACTTCCATAACCGAGAACGGGTACTGCAGGCGTTCCAACACGGTCTCGGGCGGCGTTGTTCGGTCGAGCGTGAACATGATGGGTCCGTTGTCTGTTTCTTCTTAAGGTGAATCGGCCGAATGTTGGCCAGCTTGAGCAGGTTTATGAGTGTAGGGCGGCGGATAAGCGGGTGCTCGGAAATGATCGGCCTCAAGTTCTAGATAGTGTGGTCGACTACGAGACAGCGGGGAGGTGGGTTGATGACACGACCGTCTCCGTTTTGACTATTGAGTGAGAGCTGAACCATGTCGGTATTCAACAGCACAGATACGATTGCGAGTCGCCAAGAAGCTGACATTCGCAATATTTCAGCTACCGACATCAGCAATGCGACCACCGAGGCGTTTGCCCTCCTCACCAGTCAGCAGATTGGATGGATTCAGCCCAGCGTCATCGGGTCAATCCGCACCGATCAGATCCGTGTTCTCACCGACGACGAACTCCAGGCATTCACCTCTGATCAGCTGCCGCGGCTGTCGCCGGGGCAAATCGAATCGCTAGAAACGGCTGACATCGCTGCGCTTAAACCCGAACAATTCCGATTCCTGGGGGGGCTCAATAATGTTGGTGATGGGGTCCGCTACCTGTCCTCGGAGCAGGTCGCGGCAATGGCAACCGCCGATTTCGCGGCGCTTAGCGCCGTGCAGGTCGGAGTATTGGCCCTAAGCACCGATCGTTTGGGGGCACTTGCCTCGGAAGATATCGTGGCGTTGAACAGTGACCAGCTGCGTGCGATCGATTCGCAGTTCAGCGCACTGACCACGGCGCAGATCGTTGCGCTCGAAAACGGCGACGTCGCAAATCTTACCGACAGCCAGATCCAAACGTTGACCACCGAGCAGGTTGCGGCGCTAGAAACGCAGGACATCAAGAGTCTGTCTACCGCCCAGATCGGCCTCTGGAACGTCGCCAGACTGCAGGCGCTGACCACCGCTCAGGTCGTTGCGCTGGACGACGGCGATCTCGCGTCGCTCAACACCACCAATCTGCAGCAACTTCTCACGGATCAGATCCAGGCGCTCGAAACTCAGGATCTCAAGTCGCTTAACTCGGTCCAGATTCAGGCGCTCACCACTTCCCAACTCGCCGCCCTTACGACCGCTCAGATTCGAGCAATTGACGGTTCGGACTTGGCCGTTTTCGATGCGTCGAGAATTCAAGCGCTGAGCACTGATCTGGTCGCGGCACTGACGACCGAACAGGTCCAAAACATTTCGGCCGCTAACGTTGTGCACTTCACCACCGATCAGGTGGTGGCAATGCCTGATGCCTTGCTTGGCGCGCTCACCTCGCAACAGGTGGCGCGGCTTACAGGCGACCAGATCGTATCCCTTACAACCACACAGGTGTCCAAGCTTGGAGCGTCCACGCTTGAGGCGCTTACCAGCGCGCAGGTTGCCCTGATCGAGACCCAGGACATCGTGGCCCTGGGTACCGCGCAGATCGCAGCGCTACAGACCATGCAGCTGGCTGGGCTGACGAGCGATCAGCTTGCGGCCTTTGAAGATAACGACGTAAAAGCCATCACGCCCACCCGAATGGGGGTGTTCAGCTGGGCGCAACTCTCCGGGCTTACCAGCGTTGATCTGCAGGCGCTTTCGCCGTCGCAGGTGGCGGCCATTCGGCCCCAGACCCTCCAGCAGTTCAGTACCGAGGCTCTGGCTGCGCTACAAACGGATGATTTTGCGCAGCTTGGCACTGACCAGATTCGTGCGCTCACCACGGACCAGGTGCAGTCGCTGTCCTCGGCAAGCCTGATCGCTCTGACCACGTCGCAGGTCAGCGTGCTGCGCACGGACCAGATCCGATCGTTGCTCACTGAGCAAATCGCTGCGCTTCAAACTGCTGATTTCCGGGCGATGATCACCGAGCAGTTGGTGGCCCTGTCCACGGATCAGATTCGCGCAATGGAGGCGGACGACTTTGCCGGCCTCGCCAATTTCCAGCTGGCGTCCCTTCGAACCGAGCAGATCGTGGCGCTCGAGACTTCGGACGTTAAAGGCTTGTCCGGCGGTCAGGTAGGAGGCCTTCTGGCGGGGCAACTTGTTGCTCTGAGTACGTCGCAGGTCGTCGCGCTCGATCCGGAAGACTTTACCGCGCTGGGTACGTCCGGAATCTCCGCGCTGGATACCGCGCAAATTGAGGCAATGGAAGCCAACGATATCGTTGCGCTCTCCACCGCCCAGCTTGCAGCGCTTCGGACCGACCAGGTCGTGGCGCTTAAGTCCTCCCAGGTTATTGCATTCGAAGCCGGTGATATCGCGGCACTTCGCACGGATCAGATTGCGGTGCTCACCACGGCCCAGGCTGCCGCGCTCGCGATTGACGACGTGCAGGCACTGCGGTCCGATCAGATTCCGTCCCTTAGCACTCAGGCGGTTGCGGCAATCCAGGTCACACGTTTTTCTGCATGGTCCAGCCAACAGATTGCTGCCTTCACTACCGATCAGGTCGTCGCGCTCACAACTGACCAGGCGGTTGAGCTGTCGCCCACCCAAGTAGGCGCGCTAACGACAGGACAACTCCAGGCGTTGCAAACTGCTGACTTCGCAATGTTTGCACCTGGTCGGCTGGCGGCAATCGCGCCGACCCGGATAGCAGCGCTTACTACTGCTCACATCGCCACGCTTGACGCCACTGAGCTGAACGCGCTCACGACAGCGCAGATCGCGGCGCTGTCCGAAGCCCAGGTTACGTCCCTCACAACCGGTCAGGTTGCCGCGCTTGATCCCGCGCGCGTGGCCGCATTCACCACAGCGCAAATTATTGCGCTTGAGCCTGGTGACTTTGCTGCGCTCACGCAGCCCCAGCTTGCCGTACTGACCACCGCCCAGTTGGTTGCTGCTGCGCCAGCCGATATTGCGGCGCTTACCACGACGCTCGTCGCAGCGCTTTCCACGAACCAGCTCCGAGCACTGGAAACCGCAGACATCGCCGAGTTGTCGACGGCGCAGGTGGTTAGCCTGATTGAATCGCAGGTTTCTGCGCTGACAACTGCACAGGTTGCTGCCATTGAAACCCGCGACATCGCGGTGCTTCGCACAGTGCAGATTGAAGCGCTGGTAACTCAACAGGTGGCAGCGCTGTCCACCGGCCAGCTGGTGGCGCTGCGCACCGATCAGATCCTGGCGCTTGAGACCGCTGATTTCGCGGCGTTTAGTCCCGCAGCCGCAGCCTCGCTGACGACCGATCAAATTCTGGCGCTCGAGCCTGCTGACGTTGCGGCATTGGCCACGGGTTCAATCCAGGCGCTTCGGACCGATCAGGTTCTCACGTTTGAGACTGGCGATATCGCGCAATTGTCGACCGCACAACTTGTCGCGCTTCGCTCAGATCAGATCGTGGCGTTGCGTACCGATCAGGTGCGTGCAATAAGCGATACGCGCCTGACAGCGCTCACTTCAGCGCAAATTGTTGCGCTCGAGACGGCCGATTTCTTGGGTATGTCGGTCGATCAGATTCGCGCGCTGACGACGTCACAATTGGTGGCGATGGTTCCCGCCGATTTCGCGGCGCTTGCCACCGACCAGGTCGCCGCGCTGCTGACGTCGCAACTGCCGTCGCTACAGACCGAGGATATTGCGACGCTCACGACAGGCCAGATTGGCGCGCTGGAAACCGCTCAAATTAGGGCGCTTGCCTCCGCCCAGATCGTGGCGATTGAGACGGTAGATCTGGTTGCGATGTCGTCCAACCAGATTGCTGCGTTGTCGACGGCGCAAATTCAGGCGCTTACCACGGCGCAGATACGCGCACTCCAGACTGAAGATCTGGTGGCCTTCAGTACGGCACAGCTCGCGTCGCTTCGAACCGTGCAGGTTGTTGAACTTAGCACCGACCATATTGTTGCACTCGAGAGCGGCGACTTCCGCGCGCTGACTACTGCGCAGATCGCATCCCTGACCACACAGCAGGTGAGGGCGCTGCAAACAGACGATATCAATGCGCTTACAGGTACGCAGATTGGGTCGCTGACCACTGGGCAGCTTCGGGCGCTTGGTACCGACCAGGTCGTTGCCCTTGATCCGTCCGACATCGTTGCGATGTCTACGGCTCAGATTGCCGCGCTACTGCCTGCGCAGATCACCACCCTGGGTTCAGACGACATCGACGCGATGTCGGCAGCGCAACTGGGTGCCCTGACGACAGACCAGATTCCAGCGCTTGAGTCAGCCGATTTCACCGATCTGAACACCGTCCAGCTGGCAGCGTTTAGTACGGCTCAGATGCGCGCAATCGCGACCGACGATATTGCGGGATTCACGTCGACGCAGATTTCAAAGCTTTCTCCGTCGCAACTCGCTGCTCTGTCTACAGGGACCATCGCAGCGCTTCGCACCGATCAGGTTGCAGCGATCACGGTTACGCAGATTCCCGAGCTCACTACCGACCAAATTGCCGCGCTCGGTACCGAGCATATTGTGGCGCTGCCCGCGAACCGGATCTCAGCCCTTACGACCGCCCAGATTGTTGCGCTTGACACGGCGGACATGCCGCTGCTTAGCACAGCGCAGGTCGCCGGGCTTAGCACAGCGCAAATTGCAGCCATTGAAACGCGCGATATCGTTGCACTTACCAGTGCACAAATCGCGCTGCTGACCACAACTCAAATCCCGGCGCTTGGGTCTGCCCAAATTGTTGCGCTGGCAACTGAAGATGTGGCGGCCCTCAATACGCGTCAGATTGCAGCGCTTACCACTGCGCAAATTATTGCCCTTGAGACGGCAGACATTGCGGCACTGCAAACCTCGCAGCTCGCAGGGTTCAACGCTACGCAGTTCGCCGCATTTGAAACGGCAGACATCGTTGCGCTCACCTCTGATCAAATCAAGGTACTGAGCAGCACGTCCCAAATCTCTGCCATGACATCGGGACAGTTGCGGGCGCTCGAAGACGGCGATCTCGCGCTGTTCAGCACGCGGCAACTCCAGGCCCTTAGCACTTCCCAGATTTCCTCCCTGGACTCTGGCGACATCGCGTCTCTCAACACAGAACAGATCGGTTCGCTGTCAGGCGCGCAGATTGCGGCCCTCACTACCGCCCAGGTCGACGCCCTGGATACGGCGGACATCGCAGCACTTCGCACGACCCAACTTGTTGAACTGTCAGCCGCACAGCTGCCCATGCTGGGAACCGACGGCATTTTGGCGTTGAATACCGCGCAAATCAGTGCGCTGACACCCGCCCAGATTCCGTCGCTGACCACCGGCCAGATCGTAGCGCTCGAGACGGCGGATTTCGCTGGTATGCGGACCAGCGCCATCGCCGCGTTGAGCACGGCGCAGATCGTTGCGCTTGCAACGGAGGACATCCGCGCGCTGTCGACCGTGCAGATCGCGGCCCTTGGAACAGGGCAAATTCCAGCGCTCGCGACTGAAGACGTTGTTGCGCTTAGCACCGGCCAGGTCGCTGCGCTGACAGTCACCCAAATTCCGTCGTTTGAAACCGCTGACTTTGCAGCACTGTCTACCGCACAGCTGAGGGTTTTGAGCGCTGGCCAGGTGGGTGCGATCACCTCTGGTCAGTTGGCAGCCTTGTCGAGTGATCAGGTGGCGGCGCTCACTACCGCGCAACTACCGTCAATTGATGTCGGTAATATCGGTGCGCTGGATGTGACTGACATTAAGGCGCTCGGTTCTGCTCAGATCGCGTCGTTCTCCAGCTCGCAGTTGGCTGTTTTCTCAACGGCTCAGATTAATGCCCTGGCGACCGAGGATGTCGCTGCGCTCCGTACCAGTCAAATCGCTGGGCTGACGACTGCCCAAATTCCAGTTCTGGGCACCGATGACGTCGTTGCTCTTGGAACAGCTCAGATTCAGGCGTTGTCGAACGCGCAGGTTGCCGCGTTCACGACCGAGCAGGTTGCAGCGCTGGAGACGGTCGACCTCGCAGCACTCAAGACGTCGCACATTGCAGCACTGTCTACCGCGCAGCTGGTAGCCATTGATGGCGACATCACCGCGTTGACCACTGGTCAGCTCTTTGCGCTCACGACTGAGCAGATCCCCTCGCTTACTACCGCGCAGATGGATGCGCTGAACACGGCTGCAATTTCCAGCCTGTCTTCGACCCAGGTTTCGTCCT
>VGHA01000011.1 GCA_016868375.1 Betaproteobacteria bacterium
TGCAGACCGACGCCCACCGTGCGGACAAGTTCGCGAATCGTGCGCTGCCGCATCATGGGTTCGCCGGTCTGGGGACGGATCAGAGCTTGGCGAGCATCGCCTCGGCGCTCGAAGCCTCGTACTTGCCCGGTGCTTCGATGTTGAGCTGACGCACGACGCCGTCATCAATCACCATGGAGAAACGCTGCAGGCGCAGCCCCATGCCGCGGGCGGTGAGGTCGAGCTCGAGGCCAAGCTTCTTCGTGAATTCAGCGCTGCCATCAGCCATCATGCGCACTTTACCGGCGGCTTTCTGATCACGCGCCCAGGCACCCATCACGAAGGCGTCATTGACCGATACGCACCAGACTTCGGAAATGTCTTTGGCTTTCAATGCGTCGAAATGCTTGACGTAGCTGGGTACATGCTGCGCCGAGCAGGTGGGTGTAAACGCGCCGGGCAAACCGAACACCGCAATTTTTTTGCCGCCAACGAGATCGGCGACCTTAAACGCGTTGGGGCCGACCGAGCAACCATTGCCCTCGACCTCGATGAATTCAAACAGTGTGGCATCCGGCACTCGATCGCCGACCTGGATCGTCATGGTGAGGGCTCCTGAAAGGGAAGTTAAAGGGAAGCGGATTCTAACCGCTCGCGGACACACAAGCCCTGAATGGCCACGCGTCGCACAGGCCCGAACGGCGACGGGACCACCGGGCAGCGGGGAGACATCCGCTGCCCGATGGGCTGCCGGCGGGCAGCGGGAGAGGTCCGCTACCCGGGGCGATCGTCGCAGGTCGAAAGAGGCGCGGCCTCAGTCCGCCTGTTTGCGCAGAAACGCCGGGATATCAAACCGCTCGACGCCGCTTTCCTCGAGCGCCTGAACCTGCGCTGCGGCACTGGTGCGCGGATTACGCCACACCGTGGGCTGATCGAAACGATCGTAGCCGCCCGTAGCGTCGGCGATCGGCGCATTATCGGTGCCAGTGCGAAGCGATGTCTGCGGCACCAGAACCGGGCGGGACGCCCGCTTGCCGATACCGGTGGCCACCACGGTCACACGCAGGTTGTCGGCCATGTTCTCGTCAAACACGGTGCCGTGAATGATCGTGGCGTCCTCAGCGCAGAAGGCCTTGATGGTGTTGATCACCTCATTGGTTTCCTTCAGCTTCAGGCTGCGGTTGGCGGTGATGTTGACGATCACACCGCGCGCGCCCTGAAGATCGACGCCATCGAGCAGCGGCGAGGCAACGGCCTGCTCGGCGGCGATTCGAGCACGGTCCAGGCCGCCCGCTTCGCCGATACCCATCATCGCCTTGCCCTGCTCGCCCATCACGGTGCGCACGTCAGCAAAGTCGACGTTCACCAGACCCGGCACATTGATGATTTCAGCGATGCCGGCCACCGCGTTGTGGAGCACATCATCGGCGCGCTTGAATGCGTCCTCGAGGCTCGCGTCCTCGTCCATCACGTCGAAGAGCTTCTGGTTGAGCACCACGATCAGCGAATCGACGTGCTCGACCAGCTGCTCGATGCCCGACTCTGCGATCTGCATTTTGCGACCGCCTTCGAAATCGAACGGCTTGGTGACCACGCCCACCGTCAGCACGCCCAGCTCTTTGGCGATCTCGGCCACCACAGGCGAGGCGCCGGTACCGGTGCCCTTGCCCATGCCTGCCGTGAGAAACACCATATGGGCGCCCGCCAGCGCCGCATGAATTTCGTCGCGCATCGCCTCAGCCGCTGCGCGCCCGGCCTCTGGACGTGCGCCTGCGCCCAGCCCATTGCCACCGAGCTGAATCGTATGGCTGGCCAGCGAGCGGGCCAGCGCCTGGCGATCGGTGTTGAGCGAGATGAAATCAACGCCCTGAACACCACGCCCAACCATGTGGTTGACGGCATTGCCGCCCGCCCCGCCGATACCGATCACCTTGATGACGGCGCCTTCGACTTCCTCTTCGATCATTTCAAACGACATCGCGGTCTCCTTAAAAATTACCCGTGAACCAGTCCTTCATGCGGCGCAGAGTCTCCGTAAAGGATCCCGACTGCTCCGCAACCTTTCTGCCCCTCAACCTCTGCAGCCTCGCCTCTTCAAGCAGCCCGACCGCTGTCGCGTAGCGCGGCGAACGCACGACGTCGGCGAGCCCTCCCGAATACACCGGCCGGCCCACGCGGACCGGCTTCAAGAAAATGTCCTCCGCCAGCTCGGCGACGCCAGGTAACTCGGCGCTGCCTCCGGTCAGTACGATTCCCGAGGACACCAGCTCCTCGTAGCCCGACTCGCGGATCACCTGATGCACCAGCGAGAAGAGCTCTTCGACGCGGGGCTCGATCACGGCGGCAAGCGCCTGACGCGACAGGGTTCGCGGCCCGCGATCGCCCAGACCAGGCACTTCGATGCGCTCGGCGGCGTCCACCAGCGCCTGCTTGGCGATGCCGAAACGCAGTTTGATTTCCTCGGCATCTTGGGTCGGCGTTCGAAGCGCCATCGCGATGTCGTTGGTGATCTGATCGCCTGCGATGGGAATGACTGCGGTGTGGCGAATCGCGCCCGCGGTGAAAATCGCGATATCGGTGGTGCCGCCGCCAATGTCCACCAGCACGGCACCCAACTCTTTTTCGTCCTGCGACAGCACCGATACCGATGAAGCAAGCGGCTGGAGGATCAGGTCCTGAACCTCGAGCCCGCAGCGGCGCACGCATTTGACGATGTTCTGCGCAGCCGACACTGCACCGGTCACGATGTGAACCTTGACTTCGAGCCGAACGCCACTCATGCCGATCGGCTCGCGGATATCCTCCTGGCCGTCGATGATGAATTCCTGCGGCAGCACGTGAAGGATTTGCTGGTCAGTCGGAATATTCACCGCCTTCGCGGTTTCAATCACGCGAGCCATATCGGCCTCGCTCACCTCTTTGTCCTTGATCGCCACCATGCCGCTTGAATTGAAGCTGCGGATATGGCTTCCCGCGATACCGGTGTACACCGTGCGGATCTTGCAGTCGGCCATCAGCTCGGCCTCTTCGAGCGCGCGCTGGATCGATGCAACGGTGCTCTCGATATTGACCACCACGCCTTTCTTCAGGCCCCGAGCCTCGTGCTGTCCGAGCCCCACCACCTCGTAGTGGCCGCCCGTGTGCATCTGCGCGACGATCGCCACCACTTTGGAGGTGCCGATGTCGAGCCCGACGATCAGATCTTTCGCGTCCCTGCTCATCGCCTTGTCCTGAAAATTCTGTTCATGGCCGTTTGGTGTTGCCGGAGGAGGTTGAATCGCGCGCTGGATCGCCGCCGAGCGCCACCGGTCGCAGCGCAAAGCCGTTCGGATACCGCAGGTCGATGGTCATTACGCGCTGATTGAGTCGTTCGGCCACTTTCGGGTAGACCTCGGCCCACAGCGCAAGGCGCTCCCGCACGGGCACGCCCTGGTCGCGCCCCAGCAGCAACTGCGAGCCATCGACCAGCCTTGCAGTCCACGCCTGGCGCGGCGACAGCTCAAGTTCAGCGGGGGCAAGACCCAGAGGCTTGAGCGCATCGATCAGTTCAAGCCAGCGCTCCATGACCAGCTTTTCCGTGCCTGCAGGTCCCGACAACCGGGGCAGCGAACGGTCCTCCTCGGCCTCGTCGAGATTGGCCGCAAACGACTCACCGTGGGTGTTCATCAGCCCCTCGCCGTTCCAGATCGCGAACGCGCGATGCTCTTCCAGCGTCACGTGCAGCGAATCGGGCCAGACCCGGCGCACGGTTGCGCGCCGTACCCAGGGAACGGTCTCGAAGGCCGACCGAACCTCCTGCAGGTCGATCGCAAAAAAATTCCCTCCCACCCTGTCGCCGACCACCGAGCGAAGCACCGGCTCATGCACGTAGCGAAGCGGATGCCCTGGCTCGGCCTCGACCCGGATATGCTGGATGGCGAACATCGGCCGCTGCGACAGCCACCAGAGCGATGACGCAAGAAGCGCGGCCAGCGCGGCCGCGAACAGCGCGTTGGCCACTGAATTCAACAGTCGCGTGTCGTGCCAGGCAGTACTCATGATGCGGATGCTCCCTGGTTCGGGTCCTGCGCTGGACGTGCCGGCGAGATCTTCAATGAGGCCGAGCCGATCAGACTCAGGCACAGATCCTCGTAAGACAGGCCCGCCTCGCGCGCTGCCATCGGCACCAGCGAGTGGCCGGTCATGCCTGGCGAGGTATTGACTTCGAGCAGCCAGGGCTTCGAATCGGCGCGGGCGAGCATCAGGTCTACCCGCCCCCAACCTTCACAACCGATAGCGCGATAGGCCGCAAGCGACAGCTCAGCCACCTCACGGGCCACCTCGGGCGGGAGCGGCGCAGGGCACAGGTAGCGCGTATCGTCGCCGAAGTATTTGTTCTGGTAATCGTAGTTGCCAGAGGGCGCTCGAATCTCGATCACAGGCAGCGCGCGCGCGGCAGCACCTGACCCCAGGATCGCAACAGTCAGTTCAGCCCCGTCGATAAACCGCTCGATGATCACCTCACTGTCGTACTGGCGAGCCTGGGCAAAGGCCGCCTCGAGCGAAGACAGCGAATCGGCGCGCGCAAAGCCGAGGCTGGAGCCCTCACGACTGGGCTTGACCGCAAGCGGCAGCCCCAGTTCATTGATCGCGCGGCGCGCGCCCTCAAGGTCGGAAGCCCGGCGAAAAGCCGGTGTCGGCAGACCCCGCGCCAGCCAGATGTCTTTGGTACAGGTCTTGTCCATCGCCATGGCCGATGCCAGCACGCCCGAGCCGGTGTACAGAATTCGCAGCAGCTCGAGCGCTCCCTGAACACTGCCGTCTTCGCCAAACCGGCCATGGAGCGCAATGAATGCGCGATCGAACCCTTCGCGGCGCAGATCGCCGAGGTCGCGCTGAGACGGATCAAACGCATGCGCATCGACGCCGCGGCTGCGAAGCGCCTCGAGCACGCCGGTTCCCGACATGAGCGATACCTCGCGTTCAGCCGACGCGCCGCCCAGCAATACCGCAACGCGCCCAAGCGTCCGGGGATCGGGGAGCATCGGGGAGGTGCGCAGATCAGGCATGGGCGCCTCCGGAGCCGGGCTGGGCGAGCTCTCGAACCGCAGCGGCCACCTGGCCAATTGAGCCTGCTCCCATCGTCAGCACGACATCGCCATCGCGCACACAAGCGAGGATGGCGCGCGGCATCTCGGCAATTTTTTCAACGAACACGGGCTCGACCCGGCCTGCCACCCGAACCGCACGCGCAAGCGAGCGAGCATCGGCGGCGACAATCGCCGCTTCCCCGGCTGCATACACCTCGGCAAGCAGTAGCGCGTCAACCGTGCAGAGCACCTGCACAAAATCTTCAAACAGATCACGCGTGCGCGTGTAGCGATGCGGTTGAAATGCGAGCACCAGCCGGCGGCCGGGAAAGGCGCCGCGCGCTGCGGCGATCGTGGCGTGCATTTCAGCAGGGTGGTGACCGTAGTCATCAATCAGCGTAAAGCGTCCAACGCCAGTGGGGACTGCGACCTCGCCATGGCGCTGGAAGCGCCGGCCAACGCCGCGGAATTCGGCCAATGCGGCAACGATCGCCTCGTCGGCCACACCGAGTTCATCAGCCACCGCGATCGCCGCCAGCGCATTGCGCACGTTGTGGGCGCCCGGAAGATTCAGCACGATCGGCAGTGGCGCGCTGTCTTCGCGCAGCACGGTAAAGCGCATGGTGGGGCCA
Organism: Betaproteobacteria bacterium; assembly: GCA_016868375.1. GTDB lineage: Bacteria > Pseudomonadota > Gammaproteobacteria > Burkholderiales > Burkholderiaceae_E > SYIM01. Next base: position 5,681 of record VGHA01000011.1, read on the forward strand.
TCAGCGACCACGTCGACCGCTCGAAACTGAGCGCCCTCCACCAGTCCATAGCTCAGCACTGGCTTTGAAACGAAAGGCAGGATTTCGCGTACCTGCTGATCGTCAATACAAAGAACCGCCGCGCCATAGAACGGCAGCCTGTGGGTGAACTCGACGAACGCCTGTTTGAGCCTCGCCAGATCATGGCCATAGGTGTCCATGTGGTCGGCATCAATGTTGGTGATCACGGCGATCATCGGCGACAGGTTCAGAAACGAGCCGTCAGACTCATCGGCTTCCACCACAATGGTGTCACCCGCACCCAGACGCGCATTGGCCCCTGCGCTGTTCAGAAGGCCGCCGATCACAAAGGTTGGATCGAGCCCGCCGCGCGCCAGCACCGACGCGATCAGACTGGTGGTGGTGGTCTTGCCGTGCGTACCCGCCACGGCAATACCCTGCTTGAGCTTCATCAGTTCGGCAAGCATCAACGCGCGCGGAACCACCGGAATGCGCTGGTTGCGTGCCGCAATGACCTCCGGATTATCCCCACGCACCGCCGACGACACGACCACGCAGTCAGCGCCGCTTACGTTGGCCACCTGGTGGCCAACGATTACTTCGGCGCCAAGTGAGCCGAGGCGGCGCGTGACGGCGGACTCAGACAGATCAGAGCCACTGATTTGATAGCCAAGCGTGAGCAGCACCTCGGCGATGCCACTCATGCCGGCGCCGCCGATGCCGACGAAATGGATTCGCTTGACCTTGTGCTTCATGCGGCAGCCCCTGCGGCAAGCGCTTCGCACATATCGGCAACATCGGCGGCGGCGCTGGGCCGCGCCAGCGCGCGCGCGCGCGCTGCCTGGTCGGCGAGCGCCCCGCGATGGACCACGCCCAGCAATTCGCCCAGACGCTCCGGCGTCAGTTCTGACTGCGGGATCAGCGTTGCTGCGCCCTGTTCCGACAGGAAACGTGCGTTTCCGGTCTGGTGATCATCGACCGCATGCGGGAACGGAACCAGCACGCTGGCAACGCCCACCGCTGCAAGTTCAGCGATGGTCATGGCGCCCGCCCGGCAGATCACCAGATCGGCCTGCGCCAGCGCGGCGGCCATGTCATCGATGAACGGCCTGACTTCGGCGGCAACGCCCAGTTCAAGGTAGCGCTGCGAGACGCTGTCCGCGTGGGCACGCCCAGCCTGATGCATGACGATCGGTCGGGTCTGAGGTTGCAACAGGGCAAGGGCTTTCGGCACGACGTCGTTGAGCGCCTGGGCACCCAGGCTGCCGCCCACGATCAGCAACCGAATGGGGCCGGTACGCGCGCGATAACGCTCGGCGGGCGGCGCGCTGTGCGCCAGGTCGATCCGGACCGGGTTACCGGTACAGGTTGCGCCGGGCAGCGTCCCGGGAAACGCCTCGAGCACGCGATCAGCCAGTCGCGCGAGCAGCCGGTTCGTGAGGCCGGCGACCGAATTCTGTTCATGAACTACCAGCCGATAACCGAACAGCGCGGCCATCAATCCACCTGGGAAGGCCACGTAGCCCCCCATGCCGAGCACCACTGACGGCCGTGTGCGCCTGAGCGCGGCAAGGCTCTGCCAGCAGGCGCGCGCGAGCCGAAGGGGCATCGCGAGCGCGGTGAGCAGGCCTTTGCCGCGCAGGCCGCCGATCTGAACCGGCTCGATGGCGATACCGTGACGCGGTACCAGCGTTGCCTCCATTCCATTCGGATTACCGAGCCAGACCACGTTCCAGGCGCGTTCGCGCATGACCGCAGCCACCGCCAGGCCTGGCATCACATGGCCGCCGGTGCCCCCCGCCATCACCAGAAGCGTGCGGCCGCTCATTTGGCGCCTCGCATCAGCATCCGGTTCTCGAAGTCGACCCGCAGCAGGATCGCCACCGCGATGCTGTTGGCGAGAATGCCGCTGCCGCCGTAGCTCATGAGCGGAAGCGTCAGGCCCTTGGTTGGCAGTAACCCCACATTGACGCCCATGTTGATGAACGCCTGCAATCCGAGCCAGAGCCCGATTCCCTGAGCGACCAGGCCCGCGTAGGTTCGGTCAAGCCGAATCGCCAGCCGCCCGATTTCAAAGGCGCGCCGCGTCAACCAGAAAAACATCAGCACGATCGCAAGCACCGCGACCAGGCCCAGTTCCTCACCGATGACCGCGAGCAGAAAATCGGTGTGGGCCTCCGGCAGGTAATGAAGTTTTTCGACCGAGCCCCCCAGACCCACACCGAACAACTCACCCCGACCAAAGGCGATCAGCGAATGCGATAACTGATAGCCCTTGCCCAGCGCGTTCTGTGCGCTGAAAGGATCAAGGTAGGCAAAGATCCGGTCGCGTCGCCAGGGCGAGAGCATGATCAGCGCGCCGAAGGTTACGACGCCAACGCCGACCAGGCCCGTGAACAGCCGGCCGCTGACGCCGCCCAGAAACAGCACGCCGCCCGCCACCACCGCGATCACCATGAATGCGCCCATGTCAGGCTCAAGCAGCAGCAGAAGCCCCACCGCGGCCACCGCGGCCCCGATGGGCAGCGCACCCTTGGCAAAACTCAGGATCACATCCTGTTTGCGTACGGTGTAGTCAGCCGCATACAGGATGACAAAGATCTTCATGAGCTCGGAGGGCTGCAGGTTGAGCACATAAAGCGAGAGCCAGCGCCGCGCGCCGTAGACCACTTTTCCGACACCGGGGATCAGCACGATGACGAGCAGAATCAGCCCGAACAGGAACAACCATTTCGACCAGCGTTGCCATTCGCGCATCGGCACGGTAAAGGCAAGGATGGCAAAGGCGATGCCCACGGCCATCGCAAACAGATGTCGAACCAGGAAGTGCCAGGGCTTGTAATTTGCAAAGCGTGGCGCATCGGGTAGCGCAATCGAAGCCGAATACACCATCACGGCACCGATCGCCATCAGGATGCCGGCAACCCAGATCACCGCGGTATCGACGCTTCCAAGCGGCGCAGCAGGTTGGGCGCGGCCGGTGACCGAGCCGATGCCTGCACGCATCCGTCCGAGGGTTTGGCTCAGCATGCGAGCTCCAGTGGCTGGCCGGCCTCAAGCGCCCGATCACGCACCGCACGCCGGAATGACTGACCGCGGTCGGCGTAATCGCGGAACATGTCAAAGCTTGCGCATGCCGGCGACAGCAGCACCGTTCCGTTGGGCTGGGCCAGTTCGGCGGCCCGGGCCACCGCATGCGTCAGATCACTGCAATGTTCAAAGGCAACGGCCTCCGCTGCGAGCGCCTCGGCAATGGTCTGCGCATCACGACCAATGAGCACGGCTCGCGCGCTGCGCCGAGCCAGCGCGCGCGCCAACGGCGCAAAGTCCTGTCCCTTGCCTACGCCGCCTGCGATCAACACGCAACCGGGCGCCATAGCATCGAGCGCAGCAACCGTTGCGCCAACATTGGTGCCCTTGCTGTCGTTGACGAAGATCACGCCATTGACGGTGGCCACCTGCTCGCAGCGGTGCTCACCGGGATCGAAATCGCGAATCGCGCGCAGCATCGGAGCCAGCGGCAGGCCGATGGCTGTGCCCAGTGCCAACGCTGCCATCGTGTTGGACTGGTTGTGACGACCCACCAGCGGCAGCGCCTCAGCGGGCATCAGCTTGCGAATCACGGTGGCGCTATCCGCATCGCGCGTGCGGCCGGGCAAGGGATCATCGGCCTCCGCAGCGGCAAGCCAGACAAGCCCACCATCGTGGACGATGCCGAAATCGCCCGCCAACCTGGGAGCGTCCAGCCCAAAGCTTGAGCTTCGCCGCACGGGCAGCAAGTCGGCCTGCTGCCGTCGACCGGCGCGAGTGGCGGGCGCACGCCCCAGCGCAGGTGCAGGCCGCGGCACCGTCGCGGGATCATCACGGTTGAACACCGCCCAGGCATTGGCGCCATGAATCCGGCGTTTTGCCTCGCCGTAGTGCGCCAGATCGCTATGCCAGTCGAGATGATCCTCGGTGAGATTAAGCACTGCGGCAGCGTCGGGCTCAAAGCCCTGCGCGAGCGCAAGCTGAAAGCTCGACAGCTCGAGCACCCAGATATCGGGCAGCGTTTCGGTGTTGAGGGCATCGGTCAGCGCTGCGAGCACCGCCGGGCCGATATTGCCCGCTGCCCGGACCTTGCGGCCCGTGGCCCCGAACAGATGCGCGGCCAGTGCAGTGGTGGTGGTTTTTCCATTGGTGCCGGTGATGGCCACCACACGTGGCCGATAACCGGTTTCGGACAACATCGCGAGCGCCTGCACGAACAGATCGAGCTCACCGACCACGGTGATGCCGCGTTCGCGGGCCAGCGCGTAAAAGGCTGCCGACTCGCCGATTTCAATCGAAAGGCCCGGGCTCCACGCGACCAGATCAACGCCATCGAGCCAGCTTGGGTCGAACCCGCCCCCCAGGTACGGAACCTCGCCGAGCGCATCCCTTAGCGCGGCAAGCCTGGGCAGCGCGGTGCCATCGGGACAGCGCGTATCGGCCAGCCGTACCCGCGCGCCACGTAACGCGGCCCAGCGCGCCATGGCTTCGCCCGACTCACCCAGACCGAGCACCAGCACGGTGCGATCAGCCAGGTCGAAGAGCTGCAGTTGGGCGGGTTCGTGGTCGGCGACTGGCGGGCTCACAGCATCATTCCTAGCGCAGCTTCAGCGTGGACAGACCGACCAGCACCAGAATCATCGTGACGATCCAGAAGCGCACGACAACCTGGGTTTCCTTCACGCCGCCCACCTCGAAGTGGTGGTGCAGCGGGGCCATCCGAAAAATCCGTCGGCCTTCGCCGTAGCGTCGCTTGGTGTACTTGAAATAGCCGACCTGCAGCATCACCGAAAGCGTTTCCACCACGAAAACGCCGCCCATGATGAAGAGCACGATCTCCTGGCGGACAATGATCGCGATGGTGCCCAGCGCCCCACCGAGTGCCAGCGCCCCGACATCGCCCATGAATACCTGAGCCGGATAGGCGTTGTACCAGAGGAACGCGAGCCCGGCGCCAGCGATCGCGCCGCACACCACCGTCATTTCTCCTGCGCCCGGTATGTAGGGCATCAGCAGGTAGCGCGCAAAGACCGAATTGCCCGCGACATAGGCAAAGACTCCCAGCGCGGAGCCCACCAGCACCGACGGCATGATCGCGAGGCCATCGGCGCCATCGGTCAGGTTGACCGCGTTGCTGGTGCCGACAATCACGCAGAAGCTGAGCCCGATGAAGCCCAGCACCCCCAGCGGATAGGCGACGTTCTTGAAGAACGGCACGATCAGTTCGGCGCGTGCGGGCAGCTCCATGGTGAGCCCGCTTTCAAGCCACTTCATGAAGAGCGAAAACGCCGGTGTACTGCTGGAGGCCGACACGGCAAAGGCCAGATAGACCGCCGCGGCGATACCGATCAGCGATTGCCAGAAAAACTTTTCACGCGCGGACATGCCTCGCGGATCGCGTCGAACGACTTTCCGATAGTCATCGACCCAGCCGATGCAGCCGAATCCCAGCGTGACCAGCATGACCACCCAGACAAAGCGGTTCTCGAGATCAGCCCAGAGCAGCGTGGCCGCAGCCACTGCAATCAGGATCAGCGCGCCGCCCATCGTGGGGGTGCCACTCTTGCCCAGATGCGTTTGCGGGCCATCGGTACGGACTGCCTGGTCGATCTTCATTTCGGCGAGTTTGCGGATCACCCACGGTCCGAAGATCAGCCCGATCAGCAGGGCGGTCATCGCCGCCAGCACGGCCCGCAGCGTGATGTAGTTGAACACCGAAAAAGCGCGAATATCCCGCGCGAGCCACTGTGCGAATTCGAGCAGCATCAGTGCGCTCCGTTGGCGCTTTGCGCGCTCATTGACTGCACAACCCGCTCCATCCGCATGAAGCGCGAACCTTTGACGAGCACGCTTGCCCCGGGCGTTGCCAGCGCCGAGACGCGTACAGTGAGCGCGGCAATATCGTCGCCAAAGTGCTCGGCGCTCGGACCATACCCCTGGGCCGTTTCGATGCTCGCGCCGCCAGCCAACAACAGATGTTCGATGCCGTCGCGCGCAGCCCGCTCGCCCACCTCGCGATGCCACGCCGGACCGTTGTCACCCACTTCGCCCATGTCGCCCAGCACCAGCACCCGGGGCGCCGGGCGCGCGGCGAGGAGCGCAATGGCCGCCAGCACCGAATCGGGATTGGCGTTGTAGCTGTCGTCGATCAGCGTGGCGCCGTTTGCAAGCCGATGGCGGACCAGTCGCCCCGGCGCGGGTCGAAAGCGCTCCAGTCCTCGGGCGATGTCATCGAGACCGATACCCGCGGCGAGCGCGCACGCAGCCGCCGCCAGCGCGTTACGTACATTGTGTTCACCATCGATTGCCAGTGCGATGCGGCGCGAGCCCGCGGTCGACCGGAGATCAAAGCCATCGGGACGCGCGCCGACCTCGGCGCTTACCGCAAACGGCGAGGCGTGCGCGCCCTGTCCGTTCGGGGTCAAACCAAATTCAAGCGTGGGCCGGGTGCCTGCGAGCGCCCGCCAGATGGGCGTATGCAGCGGATCATCTCCGGGAAAGACCGCAACGCCACTGGCATCAAGTGCCGCGAACACGCTGCCGTTTTCACGAGCGGTGGCTTCAACGCCCGCCAGAAACTCCTGATGCTCGCGCTGCGCATTGTTGACCAGCGCGATGGTTGGACGGGCCACCTGAGACAGCCAGGCGATTTCGCCAGGATGATTCATGCCAAGCTCAACCACCGCCAATCGATGCGACTCGCGCAACCTGAGCAGCGTGAGCGGAACACCGACCTCATTGTTCAGGTTGCCACGCGTGGCAAGCCGAGCGGATTCGCCGACACTTGCAGCAATAATCGCCGCAATCATTTCCTTGACGGTGGTCTTGCCGTTACTTCCCGTGACAGCGATCAGTGGCAGTTGGAACTGCCCACGCCAGCCGCGTGCGATCTCACCGAGCGCACGCCGCGAATCGGGCACCTGAATCACAGGCGGTACAAGCCCTGGAATCCATCGCTCGACGAGCACCGCTGCCGCGCCGGAGGCCCGCGCCTGCTCGACAAAATTGTGCGCATCGAAGGTGTCGCCCCGCAGCGCAACGAAGAGACTTCCCGGATCAACGGACCGCGAGTCAGTACAGATGCCGCTGACGCGCTCATTGCCAGCGCCATGAAAGCTTGCCTGCGACAGCCAGCCGACGATGCGCCGCAGATCAAGCACGGCGCGCTCCCGACCCGATCCGCGCTGTCGAAGCAGCCAGGCTTACGCCCGCCCGCCTTGCCATCAGTGCGCGGCGCGCCTCATCGGCATCGCTGAAAGGAATCTGACGACCGGCGATCTCCTGCGTCTGTTCGTGGCCCTTGCCGGCGATCAGCACCACATCCTCGGGCGCGGCGCTCGCCAGGGCTTGGCCGATGGCGGCGCTGCGATCGGGCTCGACAAGATCGGGCGCTCGCGACAGTCCCACCTGGATGGCCGCGATGATTGCCAGGGGGTCTTCGCTTCGCGGGTTGTCGCTGGTAAGCACCAGGTGATCAGCGTAAGCGCTTGCAGCCGCGCCCATCAGCAGTCGCTTGCCCGCGTCGCGATCGCCGCCAGCGCCGAACACGCACCACAGGCGACCGCCACGAGCCGATGCAACCGGCTGCAGTGCGATGAGCGCCTGCTTGAGCGCGTCCGGTGTGTGCGCGTAGTCGATCACGACACAGGGTTGCCCCGACCCGGCTTCGGTTACGTGAGCGGTCTCGGCGGGATCGATCCGCTGCAGCCTCCCAACCACGGGGCGCAACATGCCAAGTTGCGCGATTGCATGGTCAAAACTCACACCAGCGGCGAGCCAGGCGCCCAGAACTGCCAGCGCGTTGATGGCGTTAAAGCGTCCCAGAAGCGGTAGGTCAACCTGCGCGCGCCCCCAGTCACCCTCAATGACCAGGGTCAGTCGATCAGCCTGCTCGGTGATGCGATCGGCGAAAAGGTGTTCGATCCCCGCAGCGTGCAGGCGTGTCGGCTTCTCGCCGTAGGCAATCGTGCGGCAGCCGGCTGCCAGTACAGCCTGCGCGCGAACCGACAGCGCATCGTTGGCATTGAGCACCGCTGCCGCGAGGCCAGGCATTTGAAACAGACGCAACTTGGCCTGCGCGTAGGCCTCTTCGCTGCCGTGATAATCGAGGTGATCGCGGCTCAGGTTGGTGAACACCGCAACGGCAGGCTGCGCGCCCGACAGCCGCGCCTGATCAAGGCCGATGGAAGACGCCTCCATGACCAAGCAGCTCGCACCCTGAGCGACGTAGTCAGCGAGCAGCGCATGCAGCGTGAGCGCATCCGGCATGGTCAGGCCGAATGATGCGAGCTCGCTGCTTCCCTGCTCATCGAGCAGACCGCTGCCCAGCGTGCCGATGACTGCCGCGCGACGGCCAGCGCGCGCGAGACCCTGGGCGATCCATTGCGAGCAGCTGGTCTTGCCATTGGTGCCGGTCACGGCAATCAGTTGGATTTTCGAGGCAGGCTCGCCGTGCCAGCTGGCTGCGATTTCACCGGCAAGCTCGCGCAGGCCCGCTACCCGGTACAGATCAGACGCGGGCTCGGGCGCGGGCGGCACATCATCAACGACCAGGGCGGCGGCGCCCCGCGCACGGGCATCGTCGACAAAGGCGCGGCCGTCGGCGAGATGGCCGGGCCATCCGAAAAATGCATCACCCGGCATCACGCTGCGGCTGTCGGTTCGCAGGTGCGCGCCAGACGCGAGGCGCGAACGCAACCAGCTGGCGACCGCGATCGCCTCCGGCCGGAGCGACGGCCGCCGCGGGTGGAGCGTGGATCCGCTGCTCACATCCGACCCCGCACCGCAGCCGATGCATCGGCAAAGCCCGACCCCGGCAGATCCGGAGGCACGCGCAGCGTGCGCAGGGTTTCGCCCATCACCCGAGAGAACAGGGGACCCGCAACCTGCCCGCCATAGTGCTTGCCCGCCGACGGCTCATCGATCATCACAGCCACCACGAAGCGGGGATCCGATGCCGGCGCGAATCCCACAAACGACGAGATGTACTTGTTCACATAACGGCCGTTCTCGATCTTGTGTGCGGTGCCGGTCTTACCCGCAACCCGATAACCGGGAACCTGCGCCTGAGGCGCGGTGCCGCCGGGGCCCGCCGCGAGCTCAAGCATCCGACGTACCGTTCGGGTGGTCTCGGGCGTAAACACCTGGGAGCGCTGAATCTCACCCTCGTGCTTGAAGATCGACACCGGGATCAGATCGCCATCGCGTGCGAACACCATGTAAGCGCGCGCAAGCTGCATCAGTGACACCGACAGGCCGTGGCCGTACGACATGACGGCCTGATCAATCTGTTTCCAATTCCGGTGCGGCCGCAGACGACCCGCCACCGCACCGGGAAAGCCCAGCTGCGGCGCCTGGCCTAATCCAATCGCGGCATATGTTTCCCACATGTCCTTTGGCGCAAGTTTGAGCGCCATCTGAACCGTGCCCACGTTGGAAGATTTCTGGATCACCTGCTCAACGGTCATCGAGGCATGGCCTTTGACATCCGACAGCGTGTGGCCGCTGATCGTGATCTTTCCGCCGAATGTGGGAATCACGGTTTGGGGCGTGACTTTGCCGAGCTCGAGCGCAAGCGCCGCGATAAACGGCTTCATGGTCGAGCCAGGCTCGAACGTGTCGGTGAGTACGCGATTACGAAGCTGCGCACCGCTCAGTTCGCCACGCTGGTTCGGGTCGTAGGTGGGCAGATTGACCAGCGCAAGCACTTCGCCCGTGCGCGCATCGAGCACCACAGCACCGCCCGCTTGCGCGCGGTGCTCAGCGACCGCGTCGCGCAGTGCCGCATACACGTGGTACTGCACCTTGGCATCAATCGACAGCACGATGTCGTTGCCGTTCAGCGGCTCCCGGATCGCTTCGATCTGTTCGATGACCCGGCCAAGCCGATCCCGGATGACGCGACGGCTGCCCGAACGCCCGGCAAGCAGCTTGTTTTGCGCGAGCTCGATACCCTCCTGACCAATGTCTTCGACGTTGGTGAATCCGACGATATGGGCCAGTCGATCGCCCTCGGGATATCGCCGCTTGTACTCAGGCTGGCTATGTACGCCTGGCACTTTCAGATCAAGCACCTGCTTGGCTTCATCAGGCTCGAGCTGACGGCGCAGAAAGACGAAGGTTTTTTCGGTGCCACTGATCCGCTGCCGCAGATCGGATTCATCAAGGCCCAGCCGACGCGCGAGGTCGCCGAAGCGGGGATGGCTAAGGTCCACGTCGCCGGGCACCGCGAAGATCGCCCGCGCGGGCAGACTTGAAGCGAGCACCACGCCGTTGCGATCATGAATTTCGCCACGCGATGCGGGCAGGTCCAGCGTTCGCGCATACCGTGACTCGCCCTGACGCTGCAGGAAGTCCTGCGAAAACACCTGCAGATACACCGCGCGCCCGGCCAGCGCCAGGAACGCCGCCGCGATCAAGCCCATCAACAGATGCGAGCGGTACGCGGGCAGGGTCACCCGCAATAACGGATTGGAGGTGAAGGGCACGTTGCGCCGGCTTCGCGTGACCATCAACGCGCCCCTTCCTGACGACGCGCAGGCGGCGGCGCGGGCTTACGCGCGAGCGCGGCCGGCAATGGCCCTATTTGCAGCGTTCGGGTCTCGGGGTCGCGCAGCAGATGCAGCGTTCGATCGGCCGCCACCGACTCCATACCGAGATCGCGCCGCGCCTTCGCATCGATCAGCGCAGCGGTGGCAAGCGAGGTCTGCTGAACGCGCAGCTGGTTCCAGTCGATTTCAAGTTGACGGCTTTGCGCCTGGGCGCGTTCGAGCGCGACAAACAGTCGCCGCGCATGATGCTGCGACGTGATCAGAGCGATCGAGCAGGCCGCCAGCAGAGCAATCAGCACAATGTTGAGACGGTGCATGGGGCCCCGGCGCGCCTCAGAGTTTCTCGGCCGCGCGCAGCACCGCCGAACGGGCACGCGGGTTGATGGCCACTTCCTGCGCACCGGCGAGCCACCGGCCCAGCGGCCGGAGCGTGCGCTCGTGGGCAAGCACCGCCCCCGTGATCGGATCGCGCGGCGCATCTCGGCCCGACGCCTGCGCGACGAACCGCTTGACGATTCGGTCTTCGAGGGAATGGAAACTGATCACCGCGAGGCGTCCTGCAGGCGCAAGGCGTTCGCACGCTGCCGCAAGGCCGCTCGCGAGTTCGTCAAGCTCCTGATTGATGAAAATCCGTAGAGCCTGAAAGGCTCGGGTGGACGGATCGCGTCCGGGGACCGTCGCCCCGCGCCGACCGCGCAGGATAGCCGCAACAAGCCCGGCAAGCTCGGTGGTGGTTTGGAGCGCCTGTTCGCCGTCGCGGCGCAGGCTAGCTGCAATCGCCTTTGCAATCGGAACAGCAAACCGTTCTTCCCCATAGTCTGTAAGCACCTCTGCGATTTGCTGTTCAGTGGCCTGTCCAAGCCATTGCCGAACCGATTGACCGCTGCCCGGGTCCATCCGCATGTCGAGCGGCCCTTCGGCTCGAAAGCTGAATCCACGCGTGGCGTCGTCCAGTTGCGGCGACGACACCCCCAGATCGAGCAGCACCCCATCCAGTCGCGCGACGCCGAATTGATCGAGCACCTGAGCCAGGGTTGAGAATCGCGCCTGCGTGATTGACAGTCGCGGATCGTTCAGCGTGCGTCCAGAGGCAACCGCCTGAGGGTCCCGATCCAGAGCGATCAGTCGCCCGGCGGGTCCCAGCCGCTCGAGCAGCGCGCGACTGTGCCCCCCCCGCCCGAATGTCCCGTCGAGATAGCAGCCGTCGGGCCGGGGCGCGAGTGCGGCAAGCGTTTCGGCAAGCATGACCGGCTGGTGACCGTTCGGGTGGTTGGTGCCCGCGGTCTGCGCTGAATCGATCAATTCGCACCGGTCTAGAACGAAAAGTTGGACAACGCATCGGGCATGCCGGCCGCGATCGCTTCCTCGTCGCGCTGGACGAGGGTGGGCGCATCCCAGACTTCAAAATGGCTGCCCATGCCCAGCAGCATCACATCCTTGTCGAGGCGCGCCGCCTGCCGCAGCTCGGGCGCGATCAGGATCCGGCCTGTGGCGTCCATGTCGACGTCGCAGGCGCTGCCTAAAAAAATGCGGGTCCACGCACGTGCGTTCATCGGAAGCGCAGCGATTCGCTCGCGATGCACCTCCCATACCGGACGCGGAAAGAGCAACAGGCAGCCATCCGGCGAACGGGTCAGGGTGAGTCGCCCTTCACATTGGACCGACAGCGCGTCACGATGCCGACTGGGAACGGTCATCCGTCCCTTCGCATCGAGCAAAAGCGCTGAACTTCCCTGGAACACGTCTTATCCACCCGCCGACAAAAAATCGAGCTTGAACGGGCTTTCGCCCCATAAAAATGCACTTCCCTGCACTTTTTCCCACTATACGCAATCCTGCTATCCACGGTCAAGGCAGTCGGAGAATTTCTATTGGCAGGTCAATGACTTAGCGGCGGTGTCGCACAAAACTTTCAGTTGAAAACGTTCGATAAATTAGCTACTTAGCAGCGCTTCCTCTAAAACACTTCAATTGCTGGCCGCGCCGCGGATCACAACCGCCCGACCAGGCGCCTCCGGGCACGCCAGCGGGGGCGACCGATGCGATACCATTCGAGTGCGAATCAGGCTGGGCGATCGCTGGTGGGCGCGCATGTCGCATCCACTGGAGGAAGGTCCGGACTCCACAGGACAGGGTGCTGGCTAACGGCCAGGCGTCGCAATGCCGCAAGGCGTGGCGGCGACGGAAAGTGGAACAGAAAGCACACCGCCCAAGCGTGGCCGGGAAACCGGCCGCGACGGTAAGGTTGAAATGGCGAGGTAAGAGCTCACCGCGGCCCTGGCGACAGGGCTGGCACGCTAAACCCCACCCGGAGCAACATCAAATAGGCACACGCCGGGCCGAGAGGCCTGACGGGCGGTCCGCCCGAGTGTGCGGGTAGATGGCTAGAGCGTACGGGTAACCCTACGCCCAGAGGAATGATCGTCAGCCGGCTCGCCGGCGCACAGAATCCGGCCTACAGGCCTGGTTCGCACTTATCTTGGCCCGCCAAGACGCGCCGCACGTTGCGCCGCTTAGCGGGCGGGATGATCCGCCAGGTGCGCCCGCACCACCGACTCGAAATCCGCATCGGCCACAAAACCCATTGCATGGGCGCGGGCCGTACTGAACCGGTCAGGCCAGGTGCGTACCAGCCGGATGATCGCCTCATCATGCTGCTCGCGAACGTGCGCCCGCGCGGCAGTGCCGCCCACCCGCTCAAGTGCCGCGAGCGCCTCGCCCATGCTCACGGTAAGACCGGGCAGGTTCAGCGCCCGGTTCCAACCCCATGCAGTGGCCTCGGATGACACCGCGTGAAGCAGATTGGCGACTGCACTGCGCGGCGATGAAATCCACATCTTCATCGACATCGGCACGGGAAGCACGGCTTCGCGGCCGGCGAGCGGCTCGCGAATGATGTTGGAGGCGAAGCCCGACGCAGCGCCATTTGGCCTTCCGGGACGCACCACGACGGTGGGAATGCGCACACTGCGGCCATCGATGAAGCCCTTGCGCGTGTAGTCGTGCACCAGCCACTCACCGATCAGTTTTTGAACGCCATAGGAGCCCTGCGGCGTAGGCGCCACCGAATCGTCAACGACCTCGGGCAGGTCGCCGCCAAATACCGCCAATGAACTGGAAAACACCACCCGCGGACGCGATCCGGCATGGCGGCAGGCTTCCAGCAGCGCGCGCGTGCCGTCAACGTTGACCCGCATGCCGAGATCGAAGTTGGCCTCGGCGGTACCGCTTACCACCGCGGCAAGATGAATGACCGCCGCGGTATCCGTATCGACCATGGCGGCGAGGTCGGCAGCGCTTGAAATATCGCCCGCAATATTGCGCACACGCGAATCGACCAGCGCGCCTTCGATCTGGTCAAAGCAGGTGATTCGCTCGATGGGGCGCGGCCGTTGGTTGTCTGCCACCGAGAGCTCACCGCGAGCAAGCAGCGCGCGGATGAGTTGCTGGCCCAGAAACCCGGCCCCGCCTGTGATCAACAGATTCATGCTCGCCGTCCCGTTCGGAATACCTTGGGATCATTGTAGAACGTCGGATCTTCGTTGGCTGGCAACCAGCCGGGAATCCCCATGATCGGCAGCGGTGTGAGCGAGGCCAGAACGTCGGCATCCAAGCCCCCTGCGGCGGCGGCATCAATCTGATCCAGCGAGAAGGACACCCGCTGATCGAGCAGCCACGCCTGGGCACAAATCGATTTGTACGGCGTGCACAGCTTCTCCAGCAAAGCGTGCCCGACAATCAGCACGCGGATGCTGGTTGCCCACTGGTTGCGATGATCGACAAACAGTTCGCGCCAACGGAACTCGCGAATCAGCTTCGCGAGCCGCGCATCCGATGTCACCACCAGCGCGCCGCTTTCATCGAACAGGGTGGCCCGGTCGCGCAGGCGGCCCCGTTGCCCGGGAATGCGTGCATCAGCCAGCGCCTCGACATGCAGTGCGTTCAGGCGCGCCTTCAGTCTCGGGAAGGCAAGCCATGCAAGCGCATTGGCAAAATCGTGGCGTGCACCGCGCCCGGCCAGACGCGTGGGCACGCAGGCCTGATCAAAAATCAGGCGTTCGTACCCGCGGTCAGGCACGGCCGTCTGATCCGATTCCACAAACCGAAGCGGCTGTCCCGATCCGGCCTCGCAGGGCCGAGCGTGTGCGAACGCGTTCAGGCGCTCAATGTCCGGGGCGTCAGCGGCCGGCCAATCGAGCGCACGAGCCCAACGCTCATGGGGCTCAAGCCAGGGTTGCACGGCCCTTACGACACGAGCCGCCAACCAAGCGACTCACCACCCGCCAGCGGCACGATCGTGTCAGCGCCGAACGGCAGCGCTTCGGGAATCTGCCAGGTCTCGCGCCTGAGTTCGACACGCGTGGTGTTGCGCGGCAACCGATAAAAATCGGGACCGTAGAAACTTGCGAACGCTTCCAGACGATGCAGTGCGCCGGCCCGCTCGAAGGCGGTGGCATAGAGCTCAAGCGCATGCGGCGCGGTGTAACAGCCGGCGCAGGCTGACGCGTGCTCCTTCAATCGGGCCGCATGCGGCGCGCTGTCGGTGCCGAGGAAAAACTTCGGGCTGCCGGATGTGGCCGCGGCCACCAGCGCTTCGCGGTGCTGTTCGCGCTTGAGAACCGGCAGGCAATACCAGTGCGGCCGCATCCCGCCTGAGAAGATCGCGTTGCGGTTCCAGAGCAGATGGTGGGCGGTGATCGTGGCGGCAATCGGTCCGCCTGCGTCGCTGACATACTGGGCCGCTTCCCGGGTGGTGATGTGTTCAAGCACGACTCTGAGTTCGGGAAACCGGCGCCGAAGCGGCGCAAGCACCGTGTCGATGAAAACCGCCTCGCGATCGAATACATCGATCGCGTGATCGGTGACCTCGCCGTGAATCAGCAAGGGCATGGCGCAGGCCTGCATCGCCTCGAGCGCGCGATAGGTGTGGGCAAGATCTGTCACGCCCGCATCGGAGTTGGTGGTTGCACCAGCCGGGTACAGCTTGACCGCGTGCACGATACCGCTTTGCGCCGCCCGCCGAATGTCATCGGGCCCGGTGCGGTCGGTCATGTAGAGCGTCATCAGCGGCGCGAAGCCGGTGCCCGGTGGTAATGCGGCAAGGATCCGATCACGATAGGCCTGCGCCTGCGCCACGGTTGTGATGGGGGGCTTGAGATTGGGCATCACGATGGCACGCGCGAACTGACGCGCGCTTGCGCCCACCACTGCGGCCAGCGCCTCGCCATCGCGAAGGTGCAGATGCCAGTCATCGGGGCGGGTGAGCGTGAGGGTGTCGATCGCATTCAACGGAAATCTCCGAGTCAGCCGAGCAGCACCGCCCGATAGTCATTGACGTTGGTCAGCGTGGGCCCGGTGACCACCAGATCGCCGAGTCGGGAAAAAAATTCGAAGGCGTCATTGTCTTCGAGGATGCGTCGGGGATCCAGGCCGAGCGCCTGTGCCCGGACCAGTGTGTCGGGCGCCAGGCGCGCGCCTGCATTGTGCTCGATGCCATCAATACCGTCGGTATCGGCCGCAATCGCCCAGAGCCGGTCGATACCGCGCGAAGCCTGCGCGAACGCCAGCAGAAACTCGCTGCACCGTCCGCCGCGACCGTCACCACGAACCGTCACGGTGCATTCACCCCCGGAGATGAGCGCAACGGGTCGCGCAAAGGGTGCGCCATGAACGGCGATCTCGCGCGCGATCGCCGCCATCACCTGCGCGACATCACGCGCTTCGCCTGTGATGGTGTCGCCGAGGATGACTGGCCTGATCCCCGCCTCACGAAATACCGCGGCAGCCGCCTCCAGGCTTTGATGCGCGCTTGCGATCAGTCGATTGTCAACGCGGGCAAACAGCGGGTCGCCAGGTTTGGGCGTGTCCGCGATCTCGCCCGCTGCGCCTCGGGCGAGCCATTTCGCGACCGGTGCCGGTGGATCGACGTTCCAGTGCCTGAGCAGCGACACCGCATCGTGATACGTGCTCGGGTCGGGCGCGCAGGGCCCGCTTGCGATTGCCGACAGGTCATCGCCCGCGACATCGGAAATGACCAGCGCAAGTACCCGGGCGTCAGTTGCCTGAGCCAGCCGACCGCCCTGGATCTGCGACAGATGTTTGCGAACGACGTTGATGTCCTGAATGGGCGCGCCGCTTGCCAGCAGCTGGCGGGTGACCGCCTTCAGGTCGTGCATAGGCACCTCGGGCACCGGCAGGCTGAGCAGGCTCGAGCCGCCGCCCGACACGAGCACGATCAGCAGATCGTCCCGCGTGAGCGACCGCGCCTCAGCAAGAATGTTTCGCGCCGCCGCTTCGCCCGCTTCGTCGGGTACAGGGTGCCCGGCCTCGACCACCTCGATTCGCTTGCACGGCGCGCCATGACCGTAGCGGGTTACCACGAGCCCGGCCAGCGCGCAGTCGGCCGGCCAGTGCAACTCAACTGCGCGAGCCATGCTGGCCGCCGCTTTGCCAGCCCCCACCACCAGCGTTCGGCGGTAAGCGCGCAGCGTGTGAGCGCCGGGAAGATGCGCTGGCAGGACCCGGGCGGGGTCGGCCGCCGCGACTGCGGCGGAAAAACTTGCCGCCAGCAGCGCGGCCGGATCGGTGGTGCTCAATCCGCGTAGATGCCGGCTTTCTTGATCAGCGGCGCCCACTTGGTGATTTCGGCGGCCAGGTGCGCGCGAAGCGCTTCGGGACTTGCTTTGGCATCAGCAACCGGTTCGGTGCCAAGCTCTGCAAAACGCTTCACGATGGCCGGATCTTTCAGCGCCTGCTTAAGGCCTGCGACCAGTTGATCGACCACCGGCTTGGGCGTGCCTTTGGGCGCATACAGACCATGCCAGACCGAGACATCAAACCCGCTCAGACCGCTTTCGGCGAGGGTGGGCAGATCGGGCAGGATCGATAACCGCGTGGACGAAGTGACCGCCAGCGCACGAACCTTGCCCGCCTTGATCTGCGGCACGGTGTTGGTGGTTTGATCGCACAACATGTCGACCTGCCCGCCCATCAGGTCGGCCAGCGCGGGGGCCGTGCCCTTGTAGGGCACCGTCGTCAGATCGGTTTGAATGGCGCTCATGAAGAGCAGACCGCACAGATGCGAGGCTGACCCGATCCCCGCATTGGCCAGACTCACCTTCGCGGCGTTCTGCTTCAGGTACGGAAACAGGTCTTTCAAGCCCTGCACTGGCAGCGAGGTTTTGACCAGCAGGGTCATCGCGACTTCATTGATCAGCCCGACATATTCAAAATCTTTGAGCGGATCGAATGCAAGCTTGCGGTAAAGGGTGGGCGCAGTGGCCATTCCCACGTGATGCACGAGGAGCGTGTAGCCATCGGGCGATGCACGCGCAACCTTCGATACGCCAATCGTGCCGCCCGCGCCCGCCGCGTTATCGACGACGAAATTGGCGCCCGGCACCGTCCGGCCCATCGCATCGGCCAGGCTGCGCGCCACGATATCGGTGGGACCGCCCGCTGCAAAGGGCACCACGATGGATACTGGGCGCGTCGGATACTGCTGAGCGGAAGCGCTGGCGCCGGTCAACGACATGATCGCCGCAGCGGCCACTGACGCCATGGATTGTCTGAACATTGAATTCCCCTCGATCTGAGTCAGGCTGAGTATGCCAAAGCCTAGCGTATCGGCAAGGCGGCTGTGGTCTGCCGCTCTCCACGGGCTTGCGCCGGATCAAACCCGGGGCAGCGGGTTTGCCGGCGGCTCGCCGAGCGCAAGCAGGTCAATGGGGGTCAATCACGCAGCGCCTGTTCGATCGCGCGGCCCACATCGCCGGTACCGGCCGTGCCGCCCATGTCGGGCGTACGGGGCCCCTCAGCGGTGACCTTCTCGATGGCCCGCACGATCGCATCGTGCGCCGCGGGATAGCCGAGGTGATCGAGCATCATGGCGCCGCACCAGATCTGTCCGATCGGATTGGCAACGCCCTTGCCGGCGATGTCGGGCGCCGAGCCATGGACCGGCTCAAACAGCGACGGGTATTTGCGCTCGGGATTGATGTTGCCGGAGGGCGCGATCGCGATCGTTCCGGTACAGGCGGGCCCGAGGTCCGACAGGATGTCGCCGAACAGGTTGCTGGCAACAACCACGTCGAACCAATGGGGATTGCGCACAAAATGCGCCGTGAGGATGTCGATGTGGAATTTGTCGACCTTCACGTCGGGGTAGGCAGCGCTCATTTCGGCAACGCGCTCATCCCAGTAAGGCATCGAAATGAAGATGCCATTTGACTTGGTTGCCGAGGTCAGACTGCGGCGCGGCCGACGGCGCGCAAGCTCGAACGCGTAGCGCAGCACCCGGTCAACGCCGGTTCGGGTAAACACCGACTCCTGCAGCACGAATTCCCGGTCGGTGCCGGGGAACATCTTGCCGCCCACCGACGAATACTCGCCCTCGGTGTTTTCACGAACCACGTAAAAATCAATATCGCCAGGCTTTCGGTTGGCGAGCGGGCACGGCACGCCAGGCATCAGCCGAACCGGCCGCAGATTGATGTACTGGTCGAATTCCCGGCGCATCAGCAGGAGCGATCCCCACAGCGAGATGTGATCGGGGACCGTTGCCGGCCAGCCGACCGCGCCGTAAAAAATCGCGTCGTGCCCGCCGATCTGATCTTTCCAGTTGGAGGGCATCATCTGCCCGTGCCTGGCGTAGTAGTCGCAGCTGG
This sequence comes from Betaproteobacteria bacterium, assembly GCA_016868375.1. Lineage (GTDB taxonomy): Bacteria > Pseudomonadota > Gammaproteobacteria > Burkholderiales > Burkholderiaceae_E > SYIM01. The sequence goes on from VGHA01000011.1 coordinate 24,927, forward strand.
CAAAGTCGAAATGGTCAAGGCGCAGATCAATGCCGAATCGCCGGGCCGCCGCGTCGAGCACGCGCAGCCCCTCGGGAACAACCTCCTTGCCAATCCCGTCGCCGGGCAGAACTGCGATTCGGTGCGTGCTCATCGTGTCAGATTCCATGAACGGATTATGGAAAAGGCGACATCCTACCTTCGCGGGCCGGATCGAGCCGCGCCACGCCCGGCCTGGCGGACCGCTTGCCCCTGTACTGGGCAGGGCATGCAAACGGCCGTAAACTCGCCGCCGTTCCACTCGTTTATTAAGGAGACCCCAATGTTTCGAACCCTGGCGAAGACCTTGGCGCTCGCCGCCGCGCTCGTAGCGCCGGCGGTCGCGCTGGCTGGCCCCACCGTCGACGCGATCAAGCAGCGTGGCGCGCTGCGCTGCGGTGTCAATACCGGACTGCTTGGCTTCTCGGCCCCCGACAGCGCCGGCCGCTGGAATGGCATCGACGCCGATTTCTGCCGCGCGGTAGCCACCGCCATCCTGGGCGATCCGAACAAGGTCCAGTATGTGCCCACCAATGCGCAGACCCGCTTTACCGCGCTTCAGTCGGGCGAGATCGATCTGCTGTCGCGCAACACCACCTGGACCTCCTCGCGCGACGCAACACTGGGCTCGGTATTTGCCGGCACCCTGTTCTATGACGGCCAGGGCTTCATGGTGAAGAAGTCGAGCGGCGTGACCAAGGCGGCCGATCTGAACGGCGCAACCGTCTGCGTGCAGCCGGGTACCACCACCGAACTGAATCTGACCGACTACTTCCGCAGCAAGAAGATGACCTTCAAGCCGGTCGTGATCGCCGAGCTGAACCAGATCGAGCAGGCGTTTTTCGCGGGTCGCTGTGACGTGTACACCACCGACATCTCGGGGCTGGCCGCCACCCGCCTGAAAGCTCCCAAGCAGGACGACTACCTGATCCTGCCTGAGGCCATCTCCAAGGAGCCGCTCGGCCCGATGATCCGTCGCGGCGACTGGGAGCTGCTTACGATCGTCAAGTGGACCCTCTTCGGTCTGCTCGAGGCCGAGGAGTACGGCATCACCGCCGCCAATGTTGACAAGATGCGGGCCGAGTCGAAAGACCCCCCGGTGCAGCGCCTGCTGGGCACAACCGGTGATGCCGGTAAAGGCATGGGCATCGACAACGACTGGCTGGTGAAGATCGTGAAAGCAGTGGGCAACTACGGCGAAATGTACAGCCGCAACATCGGACCGCTCGGCATCCAGCGCGGTGTCAATGCGCAATGGCGCGACGGCGGCCTGATGTACGCGCCCCCGATCCGCTGACCGTCACCCCGCGCGCGAAATCGTTATGCTCATCAAGAGCGAGCGAGCGCGCGGCGTTCTCTACCAGGCGCTGCTGCTGATCGCAGTCGGCGGCATCGTCTGGTACCTGCTCTCCAACACGCTGCACAACCTTGCCTCGCGTGGCATCCAGGTTGGTTTTGCGTTCCTCGGCCGCGAGGCCGGGTTCGAAATCGCTGAAAAGCTGATCGAATACGACGCCACGCGCAGCTATGCGCATGCGCTCGCGGTCGGACTCCTCAATACGCTGCATGTCGCACTGCTTGGCATTGTCATTGCCACGGTGCTGGGCACGCTGCTGGGCGTTGCCAGGCTCTCCAACAACTGGCTGCTGGCTCGAATCGCCGGGGCCTATGTTGAGTTCATGCGCAACATTCCGCTGCTGCTCCAGCTGCTGGTCTGGTACGGCATGTTCACAGAGCTGCTGCCCGGCGTGCGACAGGCCATCAAGCTTGGCGACTGGGTTTTCATCAGCCAGCGCGGCTTCCGTTTTGCGTGGCCCGAGGCGCATCCTGGCTGGACCGCCGCGCTCTGGGCACTTGCGGCCGGGCTTGCACTTAGCCTCGTGTGGCGCGCAATCGCCCGCCGGCGCCAGGCAGCCACCGGCGCGCAATGGCCCATGGCCCTTCCCCTGGCCGGTTTCATCATCGGCTTACCCGTCGTGGCCTGGGCGCTGTCTGGCGCGCCCACCGCCATCGAAACACCCGTGCTTCGGGGCTTTGACTACCAAGGCGGCAAGGTCATCTCGCCCGAGTTCGCCGCGCTGTTGCTGGGCCTGTCCACCTATACCGCGGCCTTCATCGCGGAAGTGGTGCGCGCAGGCATTCTTGCGGTCCATCGCGGGCAGACCGAAGCCGCCATGGCGCTGGGCCTGTCGCCCAACCAGCGGCTGCGGCTGGTCACGCTGCCGCAGGCGCTGCGCGTCATCATTCCACCGATGACCAGTCAGTATCTGAATCTGACCAAGAACTCATCGCTTGCAGTGGCCATTGGCTATCCGGATCTGGTGGCAATCGCCAACACCACCATGAATCAGACAGGCCAGGCGATTGAAGCCATTTCGATGCTGATGGCTGTCTACCTCAGCATCAGTATCGCGATCTCGGTATTCATGAACTGGTACAACGCCCGCGTGCGTCTGGTGGAGCGATAAGCCATGCGCGATGCACGCGCGGTTTCGCCACTTGGCTGGATGCGGGTCAATCTGTTCTCGACCCCGCTCAACAGCGCGCTCACGCTCGTCATTCTTGCAGCACTCGCCTGGCTGGTGCCCAAGGCCGGCGGATGGCTGGTGTGGGATGCGGTCTGGGGCCCGAAGCCCGCATCGGCCTGCGATGCGGTTCGCGGTGAAGGCGCCTGCTGGGCAGTCGTCTGGAACAAGATCCGCTTCATGCTCTTTGGCGTCTATCCGTTTGAAGAGCAGTGGCGGGCAGCGGTCGCCGCGGTGGTTCTCACAGCGCTGCTGGTGGTGTCGGCGCTGCGCTTTTTCTGGCGTAAGCGCCTGATCGCCATCTGGGTGGTGGGCATCGCGCTGGCATTCTGGCTGATGGGCGGTGGCCTGGGGCTGACACCCGTGCCCGCCGAGCGCTGGGGCGGGCTGTCGGTCACGCTCATTCTGGCGATCTTTGGCATTGGCTTCGCGTTTCCGCTGGGCGTATTGCTGGCACTTGGCCGTCGCTCCAGGCTTCCGGTGATTCGCGCGGTCTCGGTGCTCTATATCGAGATCGTTCGGGGCGTGCCGCTGATCACCGTGCTGTTCATGGCCTCGATCATGTTTGCCCTCTTCATGCCCGAAGGTTTGCGAATCGAGCAGCTGCTTCGCGCCCAGGTGGCCATCATTCTGTTCATCGCGGCCTATCTGGCCGAAGCGGTGCGCGGCGGCCTGCAGGCGGTGCCACGCGGTCAATACGAGGCAGCGGAGGCGCTGGGGTTGTCTTACTGGCGCACCATGGGGTTTATCGTGCTGCCCCAGGCGCTCAAGATTTCGATTCCGCCGATCGTCAACATCTTCATTTCGGTGTTCAAGGACACCTCGCTGGTGGTGATCATCGGCATTTACGACTTCGCCTATGCGGTGAAGAAATCGGTTGAAACCGATATCTCGTGGAAGAAGTATTTCATCGAGGCATTCCTGTTCTCGATTGTGGTGTACTGGATCTATTGTTTTGCGATGTCGCGCTACAGCCAATGGCTTGAGCGCGAGTTCGCACGCGGCGAGCGCCGTTAGCCGCACCCGCTGTCTCAATTGGAGTTCAACCCATGACCGCCCAGACCGCCGCCGCGTCCGATACCGCCCCCAACGCCATCGAGATCACCGGGCTGTCGAAATGGTTTGGCGAGTTTCAGGCGCTGCGCGATATCTCGCTCACGGTTCGCAAAGGCGAGCGGATCGTGGTGTGCGGCCCATCGGGCTCAGGCAAATCCACGCTGATCCGCTGCATCAATCGCCTGGAGATTCACCAGCGTGGGCGCATCGTCGTCAACGGAACCGAGCTGAGCGATGACCTGAAAAATATCGACCAGGTGCGCTCGGAAGTCGGCATGGTGTTTCAGCACTTCAACCTGTTTCCTCACCTGACCGTGCTTGATAACTGCACGCTGGCGCCGATCTGGGTGCGCAAGCAGCCGCGCGCCGCTGCGGACGCCACCGCGATGCGGCTTCTCGAGCGCGTGCGGATTGCCGATCAGGCGCACAAGTACCCGGGGCAACTGTCAGGCGGCCAGCAGCAGCGCGTGGCCATTGCTCGGGCACTGTGCATGAACCCATCCATCATGCTGTTCGATGAGCCCACCTCGGCGCTTGACCCGGAAATGGTCAAAGAGGTGCTGGACACCATGATCATGCTGGCGCGCGAGGGCATGACGATGCTCTGCGTGACGCACGAGATGGGCTTTGCCCGCGCGGTCGCCGATCGGGTGATCTTCATGGACCGCGGGGAAATCGTTGAACAGAACACGCCGGACGCGTTCTTCGACTCGCCCCAGAATGAGCGCACCCAGCAGTTCTTAAGCCAGATCCTCGACCGTTAAGCCGGCGCGCTGGGCATTGCGTCAGGCCGCGGGTTCGCCCGCTGCCTGCGCGGCCCACATTCGCGAGTACACGCCACCCTGCGCGAGCAGACCCTCATGCGCGCCACGCTCGACGATACGACCTGCCTCAAGCACCAGGATCTGATCGGCGTCGACGATGGTGGACAGCCGGTGCGCGATCACCAGTGCTGTTCGGCCCGCCGCCGCCGCGCGTAACGCCTGCTGAATCGCCTGCTCATTGCGGGTGTCGAGCGCAGAGGTGGCCTCGTCAAGCAGCAGCACCGGCGGATTCTTGAGCAGCGTTCTGGCTATGGCCACGCGCTGCTTTTCACCACCCGAGAGCTTCAAGCCGCGCTCGCCAACTGGGCTCTCGTAGCCCTGCGGCAGCGCCGAGATGAAGTCATGGAGCTGCGCCGCACGCGAAACGCGTTCGATGTCCTCGGGGCCTGCCTCGGTGGATCCGTAGGCAATGTTGTAGCGGATCGTGTCATTGAAGAGCACCGTGTCCTGGGGAACGATGCCGATGGCCGCGCGAAGGCTCTGCTGCGTTACCGAACGCAGATCCTGCCCGTCGATCAGGATGCGTCCGGCGCTCACGTCATAGAAGCGAAACATCAGCCGGGCGAGCGTGGATTTTCCCGCGCCGCTTGAGCCGACCACCGCGGTGGTCGTGCCCGGCGCAATCACGAAATCGATTTCGTGCAGGATCGGACGCGCGGCATCGTAGTGAAAGCCGACGCGCTCAAAGCGGATTTCAGGGCCCGCGCCCACTGCGAGCGGCCTGGCATCGGGGGCGTCCGCCACTTCGCGCTTCTCGGACAGCAGTCGGAACATGCGCTCCATGTCGGTGAGCGCCTGCTTGATTTCCCGATAGAGCACACCCAGAAAATTGAGCGGAATATAAAGCTGGATCATGAACGCATTGACCAGCACCAGATCGCCCAGCGTCATCTCGCCGGACATGACCCCGGACACCGCTCGCCACATCAGGAGTGACACCGCCACGGCAATGATGGTGGCCTGCCCGAAGTTCAACAGCGATAGCGAAGCCTGCGAGCGGATCGCCGCACGCATTCGCTTGCGAAGCTCAACGTCATAGCGTTCGGCTTCAAAGCGCTCGTTGCCGAAATACTTGATGGTTTCGTAGTTGAGGAGCGCATCGATGGCGCGTGTGCTCGCGCGCGAGTCCTGCTCGTTCATTTCGCGCCGGAAATGCGTGCGCCACTCGGTGACCCGTATGGTGTAGATCACATACACCACCAGCGCCACCAGCGCGATCATTCCAAACGAGGCTTCGTAGTGCCAGAACAGATAGCCGATCACCAGTGACACTTCGATGACCGTGGGCAGAATGCTGTAGAGCGTGTACGAGATCAGGCTGGAAACGCCCTGCGAGCCGCGCTCGATATCACGCGTCATGCCGCCCATCTGTCGCTCAAGATGAAAGCGCAGCGACATATCAAACAGATGGCGAAAGACCTGCAAAACGATCGTGCGGTTCGCCTCGTGGGTGACTCTGGCAAAGATCAGCTCGCGAAGCTCGGTAAAGAGCGATACCGATAGCCGCAGCAAACCGTAGCCCACGATGAGCGCCACCGGTACCGCGATCGCGGCGCGCGCGGCCGCGTCCGGGGTGTCGAGCACATCGACGACCGCTTTCAGCAGCAGCGGCACCCCGACGTTGGCAATCTTGGCGGCGACCAGGCAGGCGAGCGCAAACAGTACGCGGCCGCGCCAGGCCCAGAGGTATGGCAGCAGGCGTGAAACGGTCTGCCAGTCGCCCTGAACGGGCTGATGGGTCTGATTCGCGCTCCGGCCTGGCGTGGCGGAAGCAGACGGCGCCGCAGCGCGCCGGGCATGGTCTCGCATCGGGATTGTTATCGATAAGCGGAAAGGAGCAGTATTGTGCGCTCAGACGATCAAGCGAGACTTCGCGCCATGACCAACGAGCGCCCGACCCAGCAACCCCCGGCAACCGAAAGTGCCCCACCCGGGCACTCTCTGGCGTTGCGCGTGGTGCCGATGCCCGCCGATGTCAACGCCAATGGCGACATATTCGGCGGCTGGGTCATGGCGCAGGTCGATATTGCCGGTGGCATCTGCGCAGCGCGGCGAGCGCGAGGTCGCGTGGCAACGGTCGCGGTTAACGCATTTCAATTCCGACAGCCGATCTCGGTGGGCGACGTGGTGTCGTTCTACGCGCATATCGAACGGGCGGGTCGAACCTCGGTCACTGTTCATGTCGAGGTCATCGCGGAACGCAACCCGGCCAGGCCCGTCGTGGTGAAGGTCACTGAAGCCACGCTGACTTATGTCGCGATCGACGAGTCAGGCGCAAAGCGCGAGCTTCCGAACGCCGAAGCGGCGGACTGATCCGGGATGAATATGGAGGTCAACCTGAGCGCCAACGCCTGGGCCCACACCGCGCATCCCGCCTCGCCGGGGTGAAAGCCATCGGAGGCGAGCAGCGCGGGATCATCCAGCCTTGGCAGCACCTGATGCAACGCGCCCGGTCGGGTCTGGCTCCAGTGACCGAGCGCCCGGTCGTAGCGACGTGCCTGCAAGCCGAGCCAGCTGCGCAGCGGCTGCGGCAACGCGGTAAAGCGCTCCATCGGCGGCAGTCCTGAAAACAGTGTCACTGCCACGCCTAAGCCGCGCAGCTGTTCATGGATGCGGTCAAGATCGGCAAGCCAGCGGGGTATCGGCGTGGCGCGGGTGACATCATTGACGCCCACCACCACGAGCGCAACATCAAAGCGGGATGACGCGGATGAGTCGGCCGGCAAACCGCGCTCAAGCAGCGCCGGCAGATCAGCGGCCGCCGCACCGGTTCGGGCGATCAGCTGCCAGCGTCTGGGCGCAACGCCAGCCAGCGCAAGCGCCTCGACCAGTTGCCCGGACAGGGCCTGCGACTGATTCGACACTCCCACGCCAGCGGCCGATGAATCACCAACGATCAGAAGCCGCTTGTCGGATGAGCGGTCGGCGGGCCCCTGCCCTTCGCGCTGCCCTGCAGCCTCAGGAAGCCGCAGCGCGTCGCGGCGCACGCGCCGGCCCTGCAGCAGCATCAGCGGCGCCGCTGGCGCAAGCAGCGCGAGCGCCAGCGCCTCGCGCGGCGAACTCAGCGCGGGAGGGGTAAGGACTCGAGTCTGCACTCAGTGGCCGAACCGCTCCAGTCTGCCAGCGGTCCCGAAAGATCGATGCCGCGCCGAGTGGCGGTCATTTCCGCAACGATTGCCAACGCGATTTCGGGCGGCGTGAGCGCACCGATGGACAGCCCCGCGGGCCCGCGCAGGCGATCGACCTCTTCGCGCGACAAATCAAATTCAAGCAGCCGTTCGCGACGCCGATCGTTGTTGCGCCGCGACCCGATGGCAGCGATGTAAAACGCCGGCGTTTTCAATGCTTCGATCAGCGCCAGATCATCGAGCTTGGGATCGTGCGTGACGCACACGACCGCGCTGTTGGCATCGAGCTGCATCGCGAGCACCAGATCATCGGGCATCTGGGACGACAGCGTCACGCCTGGCTGGGCCTGCCAGGTGCCGTGATATTCGGGGCGCGGATCGCAGATGGTGACCTGGTAGTCAAGCATCAATGCCATGCTGGCCAGGTAATGGGACAACTGGCCCGCGCCGATCACCAGCAGCCGGTACCGTGGGCCATGAACCGTGCGAAGCGACTGGCCATCAAAGGCCACAATATCGCCCGCCTGTGCCACCCGCAGTGTTGCCACGCCCGTTTGCATATCGAGCGAGCGTTGCACCACCTGATGGGCCTCGATACGTGACAGAAGATCGCGCAGACCCGATTTGGTGGACAGGGGCTCGAGCACCACCTGGACCGTGCCGCCACACGGCAGACCGAAGCGCTGAACTTCCTCGGCGGTCTCGCCGTAAATCGTACTCATGGGGAGCGCCGAATCGAGGTCGCCCTCGCGCAGACGACGGATCAGGTCGTCTTCGATACAGCCGCCCGACACCGAGCCCGCCACCTGGCCATCGTCGCGGATGATCATCAGTGACCCAGGCGGCCGCGGCGCGGACCCCCAGGTGCGAACAACGGTGCTGAGCGTGACACGGTGGCCCGCATCCATCCATTGGATCGCGGTGCGCAGGACTTCGACATCGATGCTGTTCATGCGGCACTCCGAATGCTATGAAACGCCCGAGCGGGTCGGACGCGCGCGGCAGCCACGCCGCCGCGCGAGAGATAAGCATACGGGATCCGCCGCAATGGCGCAGGGCGCAGCCCCACCAGCGCCGCTAGTCGATGTGCACCGTGTGCCGGCGCGCGCGCTCGACCTTGGGCAGGGTGAGCGTCAGTACCCCATCGCGGAATACGGCTTTCGCCTTCGATCCGTCGACTGCGGCGGGCAAACCCACTGTCCGGCTGAACGCGCCATGCGAGATTTCGCAGCGATACAGGTCGCCAGCCTCCGCTTTTTCCTCGCATCGTGTTTCGCCGCGCAGCGTCACGCTGTCCTCGCCGACAGAGATCTCGAGTTCGCTCTTGTCGATTCCTGGAACCTCGGCCCGCATCAGGATGTCGTCTTCCCGGTCAACGATGTCAACTTTGGGAAGACGGGGCTCGGCCCAGCCGATCTCGCCGAGCGACGGCCAATCGGTGCGCCAGGGCCGCATCCAGCCGCGCCGCGCAAGCAGCCGGTCAAACAGTCGATCCATCTCATCAAAGGGCGACGCCATCCGGACCAGCTTGGCCTCCTGAATCTCGGTGGTTTTCTCCTCAGCCATGGTCTTGCTCCTTTCGGTTGGGTGAGACAAATCAGGCGGTCATCAGGGCGCACCGGTATCGACACCGGCCGGTTCGCGCTCTCGGGTCACGATTTCGGTCATCGTCGCTTCGGTGAGCAGCAGCAGACTCGCCACCGACACGGCGTTTTCCAGTGCAACCCGCACCACGCGCGTCGGATCGATGATTCCGGCCTCGAACAGGTCGACATAGCGACCGCGTGCCGCATCAAAGCCCACCGAGCCGCCCCCGGCCAGCGTTCGCTCGACGACCACGCCCGGGTCGGCGGCCGAGTTCTCAGCAATCGTTCGCGCCGGCGCCTCGAGCGCTCGCAGCAGAATCTGCATGCCGGTTCGCTCATCGCCCTCAGCCAACCCGAGCTCGGCGCGCAGCGCCGGTACGGCCTGCAGCAGAGCCAGTCCGCCGCCGGCCACAATTCCCTCAGCGACCGCCGCGCGGGTCGCTGCAATCGCATCTTCGAAGGCGTCCTTGCGCGCCCGCATTTCGGCTTCGCTGGGCGCGCCCACCCTCACGACGGCCACCCCGCCGGCCAGCCGCGCGATTCGCTCCTTTAAGCGATCACGGTCATAGTCGCTTGCGGCCTCGGCAAGCTGCGATCGCAGCTGCGCGATTCGGGCCGTGATGCGCTCGCGCTCGCCGGCCCCCCACCAGCGTGGTGGCCTCGCGGGTGACCAGCACCCGCCGGGCACGCCCAAGCTACGTGGCGCCCAAAAGAATCCGCTCGCGCGCCTCCGATCGGAACAACAGTTTCTTTGCTACCATCGCGCTCCCCAGCCGGGCCCGGTCGACTTCGGCGTCACCCCGCATCCCATCAGGCGCTCACGATAGGTGAGCACGGGTCTGCCGAGGTTGACGGTGCACAAGGCGACCACCGCATCAGCGCAACAAGGAGTCAGTGGCCGTGACGGAATCCTGGTTCAACAGCCTTGCTCAAATCGAGTGGTCACCCGAGTGGGTGACGGCAGCGACGCTGGTCGCCGTCCTGATCGCAGCGTTTGTCGTGCGCAGAGTGGTGCTCAACCTGCTCGCGCGCTTTTTTGATGCGCTGGCCGCACGATCGCCCTCGCTCGAGGAGAAAAAGCGCATCGCAACGCTGGCGCGCGTGCTCAGACACGCGGTGTCGCTCACGCTGATCATCCTGGCAGTGCTGGTGGGCCTTAACACCGTCGGTGTTTCAATCGCCCCAATTCTCGGCGCAGCGGGCGTCGCCGGTGTGGCAATCGGTTTCGGTGCGCAAAGCCTGGTCAAGGACTTTTTCAGCGGCATGTTTCTGCTGCTGGAAAACCAGATTCGCGTTGGCGACGTGGTGGAAATCGCGGGCAAGACCGGCGTGGTGGAAGAGCTCACACTGCGTCGAACCAAACTGCGCTCATTTGATGGCGCGGTGCACTACGTATCGAATGGTCTGATTACCACGGTCAGTAATTTTTCAACTGAATTCGCGTTCGCAGTCGCTGATGTCGGCGTGTCTTACCGGGAGGATCTTGACCACGTGTATTCGGTGATGCGGGCCACCGCCGCCGAACTGCGCACCGATTCCCACTTCAGCGCTGCGATTGTCGATGCACTCGATATTGCCGGGGTCGAGCAGCTCGCCGATTCAGCCATTGTGATCCGGTGCCGGATGAAGACCGTCCCCGCCGAGCAATGGCGGGTTCGACGCGAATTTCTGAAGCGATTGAAGATCGCCTTCGACCGCGAAGGCATCTCGATTCCCTATCCGCATCGGATGCTGATTCAGGAGCCTGCGCCCGTCCGCGAGGCACTGGCGCGCGATCAGATCGCTCGAGACCGCGACGAGCCGAACCCGCGCTAGGCCGAGCCTGCCCGCCACCGCGAACGCGCGCGGGGTCTGGCTGCCAGCGTCCCCACGTCGAACACCTGGCCATCGGCGATTGCGAAGGTGCGCTCGCCTGATTTTGCGCGCACCTCCCAGCCTCCGGTGAAATCGCCGAAAGCGGGCAGTACCAGTGCATCGCGCCGCAACCAGAAGCAGCCAAGACGTGCCCGATCAATCGCCCCTCGAAGGCTGATCACCGGGTGCACATGACCCGCAAGCTTGAAGCGGTCGGCGGGCTCATCAGGGTCATGACAGAGCGCAAACGCCGCACGTGCCAGAGGCGCCGTCAGGCACTCGATCCCGCAGCGCTTGGGCGGATCGCCGGCCGCGTCATCATGGTTGCCGCGCACCATTCGGATCGGCAGCCTCGGATACCGGGCGCGCCAGAGCGCGAGCGCATCGATCGCCGGTCCCTGCTGCGCCAAGGGGCCATGCAGAAAGTCTCCGAGCACGATCAGCTCGGCGGGTGCGTGGCGCTCGATCAGCGTCCCGAGACGACCCAGTGTCGCAGCGGTGGTGCCCGCCGGCACCGGAATACCGGCACGCCTGAAGCTCTGCGCTTTTCCCAAGTGAAGATCGGCCACCAGCAGGCTGCGTGAATCGGTGAGCCATACCGCACGCTCGGGCAACAGCGTGACGCGATCGCTGCCGAGCTCGATCATCATCGGGCGGCCTCTTCAAGTTCAGCGAGCATCCTGGCAATGCGATCGGCGAGCTTTTCACTGCTGACGGTTTCACGCAGCCGCTCGATCATGAGTGGAAAAGCAAACGGCGTGGGGCGTTCGATTCTCACGATCTCGAGACGCCGTGAACGCATCACATCGAGCCCCCGTTCAACGCGCGCCAGATCGAGCTCGTCGGCCAACACTTCATGACGGGACTGCGCGAGCAGCAGATTATCGGGATCATGCCGGGCAAACACATCGTGAAACATGGTGGCCGAGGCCTGCAGCGAGCGCGACGAGCGCCGCTCGCCAGGATGACCCTGGAACACCAGTCCCGCGACCCGGGCAATCTCTCGGAAACGCCGCCGGGACAGTTCGGCCGCATTGACTGCGGCCACCAGATCCTGCGCCGGCGTCTGTGACACCAGGCCCTGATCGCTTGCGAGCTGCGCCGCTGCAATCGGCTCGGCCGACAGCAGTTCAAAGCCATAGTCGTTGACCGCCACCGAGAGGGTCGCCGGTTGGCCGCGGCTTGCGCGAAACGCCAACATGCAGGCCAGACCCAGGTTCGCGTGCCGGCCCGCGAACGGATAGACAAACAGATGATGCCCTTCGCGGGATTGCAAGGTTTCAGCGAGCAGCAGGTCGGGCTGCGGGAGCCGGGACCAGCGCGCCTGTAAAGCAAGGAGCGGCCGAACAGCGCGCATCTCAGGATCTGAAAAGCGCCCGCCTGCCGCCTCACGCAACCGATCGAGCACCGCATCGGCAAGCTCGCCTGACAGCGGCATGCGGCCGCCGCTCCAACGCGGCACCGCGCCGGTTTTTGCCTCGGCGCGGCGAACCCAGGCGCTCATTTCGTGCACGCGAACCAGTTCGAGCACCCGGCCACCGAACATGAACCGATCACCGGGCCGCAGACGCGCGATGAAACCCTCCTCGACCGAGCCCAGACGCGCGCCATTCATGAATTTAAGATCGATCGATGCGTCGGCCACAATGGTTCCGATCGACATTCGATGACGCCTCGCAATACGCGGATCAGTCACCCGCCAGAGACCCACCTCGTCTCGTGTGAGCTTCCGATATTCGGGATAAGCGGCCAGACTGGCACCATCAGATACAAAGGCAAGCGCCCAGCGCCAGGTTTCATCGTCGAGCGCTCGATAGGCGTGCGTCGTGCGCAGCTCGGCCAGCATCTGGGCTTCATCGAAGCCGGTACCCGCCGCCACTGTAACCAGATGCTGCGCCAGCACGTCGGCCGGGCACTGCGGCGCGATGCGGGCCTCGATCCGGCCGGCCGCCGCGGCATCGCGTGCGGCAACCGCCTCCACCAGCTCCAGCGCATGGGTGGGTACCAGCGTGATCCGCGATACCGCGCCGGGCCGATGACCCGAGCGCCCGGCGCGCTGAAGCAGCCGGGCAATGCCCTTGGCGCTGCCAATCTGCAGCACCCGCTCCACCGGCGCGAAGTCAACGCCCAGGTCGAGGCTGGATGTGCAGACCACCGCGCGCAATCGACCCTCGGCAATGGCGCGCTCGACCCAGCGGCGCACCTGCGCATCGAGCGAGCCATGGTGAAGCGCAATGGCGCCAGCCCAGTCAGGGCGTGCATCGAGCAGCATGGCGTACCAGAGCTCGGCCTGGGCCCGTGTATTGCAGAACACCAGCGCTGAGGCGCTTGCCTCGAGCTCGGTCACGACGGCATCGCGCATGCGCGCGCCTAGATGACCGCCCCAGGGGAAGCGCTCGAGCGTGGTTGGCAGCAGCGTATCGATGACCGGCAGTCGCCTGGCCGGCGCATCGATCAGCATGCCCGCACGCCCACCGAGGAGGACATCAAGTGCTTCGTGGGGATTGCCGAGCGTTGCCGATAGCCCCCAGACAACCGGAGGCGACCCTGCGAGAGTGGCAAGGCGCGCCAGCGCCAGCTGCAGCTGAACCCCGCGCTTGGATCCGATCAGCTCATGCCACTCATCGACGATCACCACCTCGATCGCGCCCAGGCGCGCCGCCGCATCGGCGCGCGACATCATCAGCGACAGACTCTCCGGGGTTGTGACCAGCGCAAACGGCGGCCGGCGATCCTGACGCGTACGCTCGGCAGACGGCGTATCGCCGGTGCGCAATCCGACGGACAGCTCAAGCTCAAGCCCGATCACCGCCTCAAGGAGCGCCCGTTCGGTATCGGCGGCCAGCGCCCGCATCGGCGTGATCCACAGCACCCGCGTGCGACCGGTCTGCGCCACCGGCCTGCGGCCCCGCGAACCCAGAGCCCGCATGAGGGCGCCCAGCCAGACCGCCAGCGTCTTGCCGGACCCGGTGCCCGCATGGAGCAGCCCACTGTTGCCGCGTGCGGCTGCGCGCCAGACCCGTCGCTGGAATGCAAACGGCTGCCAGCCGCGCTGCGCAAACCAGGCGGAAATCCTGGCCTCGGTCAGCCCAGGCGCGGTGGCGCGGTCAGCGGCCGTACCAGTCACGCACCGCGGCGATGAAGCGCTGGACGCCTTCGGCCACCGTGGCCGCATCAAGCGAACCAAACGACAGCCGTTGATAGTTCGCCTGGCGGGTATCGGTGAACCCAAACGCAAACCCCGGAATGGCTGCAACGCGATGGCGCGCGACCATCGCACGGGTAAAGCCGAGCGGATCATCGATACCCGGCAGTCTCAGCATGACGTAGAACGCGCCCTGGGTGCTGGCAAAGCTCGCCAGCCCGTCGAGTGCACGCAGGGCCTGATGAACCTGAACGCGTACCGATGCAAGCGATTGCAGCTCTGGCTCGAGTGCCCGACGCCCCAGGCGCAGCGACTCGAGCGCAAGCAGTTGCGAGATGACCGGTGCGCAGATCAGGTTGGTGTCCTGCACCTTGTTCATCGCCTCGGCGAGGTCGGACGGATACACAACATGACCGCAACGCCAGCTGGCCATGCCCCAACCCTTGGAAAACGATTGAAACGTGAGCGTGTGTCGCTCAGCGCCGGGAATGGAGGCGGGAGAAAAATGCCGGGCACCGTCGAAGGTGAAGTATTCGTAGGCCTCATCACTGAAGTGATAGAGGCCACGCTCGGCGCAGAGTGCATTGACTGCGCGCAGATCATCTTCGGCGTACACCGCGCCGGTCGGGTTGTTGGGCGATACCGTGATGATTGCGCGTGTGCGCGGCGTGATCGCCCGCTCGATCGCGGCAAGGTCGAGTTGGTAGTCAGGTCGCGTTGGCACGCACACAGGCACGTACCCCGCCATGCGAATCGCCATCTCCTGATTGAAATAAAACGGCAGCGGCAGAATGAATTCATCGCCCGGATCGCCGAGCGCCAGCACCGCATTGAGAAACGCCATATTGCTGCCGGCAGTCACCATGACCTGCATGCCGCGAGCCAGCTCAATGCCGTTTTCATCGCGAAGCTTCGCCGCCAGCGCCTCGGTGAGTGGCGCAATGCCGCCCACTGCCTGATAGCGGTGAAGCAGCGGATCAGCCAGTTTGTCGGGCAGCGCGCGGATCAGGTCGGCGGGTGGGCCATAGCGCACCACACCCTGGCCCAGCGAGATCGTGCCCGGGTGTTCGCGCACCAGCGCGGCAACGGTTGGGATGATGGGCGTGTCAACGCCATCGATGCGAAGCGAGCTTCGTTTCACGGTTGAGTCGATCCGAGAACAGGTTCGTGATGGTAGCCGGTTGTCGAGGGCGCGCTCACGATCCACCCTTCAAGCGGATCAATTTGCGACGGCAAACCGTAGCCTGCGCCCTGCGAGAGCGCCCAACCCGCCTGAACCGCGCAGAGCACCGCATCGAGCCAGTCGCCGCGAGGCTCGTCCTCGATGCGCTGCTGCAAACCGTTGCCAAACTCGACCCGCAGACTCAGTGGATGCGCCCCCGACGACAGTGCAGCGACGATGACCCGCCGACCCGCGTGACGCGCCGCGTCCTGCCGAGCGGCCTCATCGCTTTTGTAAGAGCCGCGATGGAGGGCTCGCGCAAGAAGCCCCGGATACGCCTCAAGCGCCACGCGCGAGGGGTCGCCCGCACGCAGGCCCGGCAGGTGAACGCCGGCTTCAAGCAAGCGTGGTGCGCCTGCGTGAAACATCCACGCCACCGGCGGATTGACCCACTTCATCGAGGGCGAGGAGCCCGCCGGACGATCGGTCGCGCGATGCGCGAACTTTGATCCGGCTGGTCGGCGTGCACAGAAGGCACGCAGGGCATCGCGCAGGATCGGGCGTGGCTGCGCCCCGAAGTGGCTCACCAGCGCGGACCAGTCGGTCGGCCAACCCAGTTCGAGCACCAGCTCGCGGGGCAGCCCGAACGGAAAATCGAATCCACCGACCCAGGGACCGCGACGCGCAATCAGCGATTCGAATGCTGAGAGCGTCTCAATCGGTTCGAGCGCCTCCACCCGCAAAACGCCCTTGGCCGCGAGGCGCGCATGCGCGATGGTGATCGGCTTGACACGCGATGGCGCACTCGAAAAATCAACCCCCAGAATCGCGACGCTGTCCGTCGGGTTTTCGCAACAGGGGCGCACCGTCGCTCGCCCCGAATCCAGGGGTGGGTGGAGAGAGTGATCGCCAACTGTCATCGGAGCATGATCGATGTCGTGCATACGGTCGGGAATGTCTGGCCCGCAGGCCAAAAAGCGAATAGGGTAGTAGGGGTTTTTACCCGCACGTTGCACGAAAGATTTCGCGACGCACGTCGCGAAATCGCGCATCGTTCGCCTCCCGCCGTCATTCGGCGACGGGACACCCCGACAGGCTCCGGGACACGGAGTCGGGAGAATAACTCGATGCGCAACTCCTCCAACGTTAAAGCCCTTCCCCGCAAACCCGCCCGCGCGCGCAACGACGACAGCGGGCGTCCGATGTCCGAGGTGATTCGCGAACGCGTCCGTCAGGCGGGCCGTCGCTTTCATGCCAACGACAATATCTCTGAGTTCATTCGATCTGATGTCGAACGCGAAGCGCTTCGTAAGGAGGTGGAATCCCGCGTCCAGGCACTGCTCGAATCGCTGGTGATCGACATCACCCATGATCACAACACGCAGGACACCGCGCGTCGTGTGGCCAAGATGTATTTGAAGGAAGTATTCCGGGGTCGCTACGAGCCGATGCCCGCGGTCACCGAATTCCCGAACGTCGAGCGCCTTAACGAATTGATCGTGGTCGGGCCGATTACCGTTCGTTCAGCCTGCTCGCATCATCTCTGCCCGATCCTGGGCAGGATCTGGATCGGTGTCTTGCCCAACGCCAACTCCAAGCTGATCGGATTGTCCAAGTACGCCCGTGTTGCCGATTGGGTCATGAGCCGGCCGCAGATTCAGGAGGAAGCGGTTAAAACGCTTGCCGATGAACTCGAGCGCCTGCTGCTCCCTGATGGCCTGGCGGTCATCATGGAAGCCGATCATTTCTGCATGCATTGGCGCGGCGTCAAAGACGAAAGCTCAATGACCTCGTCCATCATGCGCGGCCGCTTCCTCAAGTCGGATGCGCTGCGCCGCGAACTGCTGTCGCTGCTCAAGCGCAACTGACGTCCGGGGCCATGCCGCGCTAGCCGCGGCACAGCGTGAGCATGGCCTCCAGTGCTGCAAGGCCGTCGGCCTCGGCGACGGCCTTGTCACGTCGCCATCGCAGCATCCTGGGAAATCGCACTGAGACGCCCGCGCGATGCCGTGTCGAGCGCGCAATCCCTTCGAAGCCGATTTCAAACACCAGGGACGGCGTCACGCTTCGGACGGGTCCGAAGCGTTCAAGGGTCGTGCGACGCACGATTGCATCGACCTCGCGGATTTCCGCATCGGTGAGCCCCGAATACGCTTTTGCGAACGGGATCAGGCGCGGCTCGGCGTCGCGGTCACGATCCCAGACCGCGAACGTGTAGTCGGTATAAAGCCCTGCACGGCGCCCGTGGCCCGCCTGCGCGTAAATCAGTACGGCATCCACTGAAAACGGATCGAGTTTCCACTTGAACCATGCGCCACCGTCGGCCCGGCTGCGGCCGATTCCATAGGCCGAGTCCAGCCGTTTGAGCATCAGCCCCTCGGCGCCGTGCGAGCGCGCGTCCTCACGGATGCGGGCGCGCTCAGCCCAATCATGCGCATCGATTGCAGCGGCTGCGCACAGGGTTTGCGGATCAACCTGCGCCTCGCCCAGAATGGCCAGCATTGCAGCACGCCGTTCAATGAGCGCAAGCGCCCTCAGATCAGCATGCTCACGCTCCAGACAGTCAAATGCGATGAAGCGCGCGGGCGCTTTTTTAAGCGTGGCCGGCCCGGGCTGCAGTCGACCGATCCGGGTCTGCATGGCTGCAAAGTCCATCGGGCGCTGCGAGCCTGGCATCCAACAGAGCAGCTCGCCGTCAAGTACCGTGCCCGGGGGCAAGCGCTGGGCGGCCGAAACAATCTCAGGAAACCGATCGGTCAGCAGCTCTTCGCCGCGCGACCAGATCGCCACCTGCTCGCCGCGTCGGACCAGCTGCGCGCGAATGCCGTCCCATTTCCACTCGGCAAGCCAGTCCGATGCGCGCTCAGCGGTCGCGCGCGGCGCCTCCCAGCTGGTGGCGAGCATGAATGGGTAAGGCAGCAGCAAGGTTACGGGATCGCTTGGCGAAGCGCTGACCGGCGCGGCGCCAACCATTGATTGGTGCGCCGCCTCATCCGCGTTGGCCTCGGGCTGCGGGTTGGCAGCGGGCTGCGGGACGGGCTGGGCGGCAACCAGTGCACGATAGCGGGCCGCCTCTGGGTTCGCCTTACGGTCGGTGTAGCCAATGATTCGCTGGGCGATCACGCGCGCATCGACACCGCTTGCCTCGGACAGCGCGCGCAGGACGAGCTGCCGCGACACGCCCAGTCGCAGGCCGCCCGTGATGAGCTTGTTGAAGACGAAGCGCTGCCAACTGTCAAGCACTGCCCAGACACCCGCGAGCGCAGCGCGCGTTGCCTCGGGTTCCAGCGCTCGAAGCGGCAGCAGCCGGGCGCGCATCCAGTGATCAAGGCTGCCAGCGCAATCGTGTGCGGTTGCGCTCTGCTCAGGCAGCAGCAACGCAATGGTCTCGGCCAGGTCCCCGACGGCCTGATAACACTCATCGAACAACCACTCGGGCACCGCTGCGACCTCGTAGGCAGCCTCGCGGAGCAGTCGTGTTGCAACCAGCTTCTGGGGCTTGCCGCCCGCAAGAAAGTACACCGCCCACGCGCAGTCTTCCGCGGACTCGGATTGAAAGTAGCACCGCATCGCCTCGACTTTATCCAGCGTCGAATTGGAGCGATCCAGTGCTGCGATCAAGTGGGCGAACCGCTCCATCAGTGGGGCGACTCCGACAGATGCTCGGCCACGGGGTGGGTGTCCGCACTGACGGGTGTGTCGGACTCGGCACCCGCCTCACCGCCGAATTCAGTTCGAAGCGCGTGCGCCTGCACGCCGCGCTCGCTCAGATAGCGCACGATCGCCGCTTCGAAGCCGTGCGTCACGATCACCCGCTGCGCGCCGCTTGCCTCAATCGCCTGCACCAGGCCTGGCCAATCGGCATGGTCTGACAGCACGAAGCCCCGATCGAGCGCCCGCCGCCGCCGTGCGCCACGCACCCGCATCCAGCCTGAGGCAAATGCGATGCTGGCATCGCCGAACCGCGACAGCCAGGGGCTTCCTGCAGCCGACGGTGGCGCCAGGACCAGCGGGGGCGTATCGGCTGCGTTGCGGCGCCAGTCGGTTGCGGTGAAAATGTCGGGAATCGCAACGCCCGAGGCTCGATACGCTGCATTGACCGCCGTGACCGAACCATGTGCCACCATCGGGCCCAGAAGCGCCTGGGCCTGCGCAAGACCCGCCAGCACCCGCTGGGCTTTGCCAAGGGCATAGCAGAGCAGCACGCTCGCGCGCCCGCCTGCGGCGTTGTCAGCCCACCAGCCTGCGATCTCGGCCAGACACTGCGCATCGGTCTGCCAGCGATAAACCGGCAGGCCAAATGTCGATTCAGTGATGAAGGTATCGCACCGCACCGGTTCAAACGGCGCGCAGGTCGGATCGGCCTGCAGCTTATAGTCGCCCGACACCACCCACACCTCGCCCCGGCGTTCAACGCGCACCTGCGCGGATCCGAGGATGTGCCCGGCGGGATGCAGCGATACGCGCGTATCGCCAAGCGTCATCGGCTCACCCCAGCGCAGCGTCTGCAGCGATATCGCGCCGAGCCGGCATCGCATGACCTCGCGGGCGGGCTCGCTCGCAAGATAGTGCCGATGACCGACCCGGGCATGGTCGGCATGGGCATGAGTGATGACCGCCCGATCAACCGGACGCCAGGGGTCGATGTAGAAATCGCCCGCCTCGCAATAGAGCCCTTCCGGGCGCAGCGAAATCAGGTCGCCCTGCATCAGCGACGCCCCTGCAGCGTGTGGGCGCACCAGCTCAGTAGCGAAGCCCGCGCCCCGATACCGCAACGCCGATACGCAGGATCAAGGCGGCGCCGTGCGCGGTAAGCCGCACCCACCAGGGGCGCGCCACGATGTGCGACCAGCCAACCGGCACGCCCCCCTCGGCGATCGCCTGCTCGACGCGAGCGCGCAACGCGGCAGCGGTCTGCGCGTCGTGAACGATCACATTGGCCTCGCGCGCAAGCAGCAGCGAGAACGGATCGATATTTGATGAGCCAACAGTCAGCCATTGATCGGCAAGCGCGAGCTTGGCATGCAGAAAGCCGGGCTGATACTCGATGATTTCGACGCCCGCGCGCAGCAGTTCCTCATGGAGTGAAAGCGTACCGAAATGCGGCAGGCGATACTCGATTTGCCCCTGCAGCAGCAGGCGTACCCGCACGCCTCGCGCGGCCGCTTCTGCCAGCGCGCGGCGAAACCTGGCGCCGGGGAAAAAGTAGGCGCATGCGATCAGGACGTCATGGCGCGCGGCGCCGATGGCTCGCAGATAAGCGCGCTCTATCGCTTTACGGTGGCGCCAATTGTCACGCTCAACAAATGCCGCGCTGACCAGCCTCCCGGGAGCGCCTAGCCAAGCTTGGGGGCGATCGGTCGCGCGGGCTGCGGGCACGGGCAGCGGCGCCGGCGCAGTGGCTGCATCGGGCCCCGCGCAAGCATCGCGCCACGCGCCAGCATCAGGCCACACCCCGGCATCAGACCACGCCCCAGCGCCGCCCGCCAGTGTGGCTCGCCGCCACACGTGCCGCATCGCAATCAAGGCCTGCTCGACCAGTGGCCCGCGAACCTCGATGGCGAAATCCAGTCGCGGCGAATCGAGTCGGCCGCGGGCAGGATCCTGGTGGTCATCAATCAGATTGATACCGCCCGCAAAGAGCGTCGTTGAGTCGATCAGCGCGAGCTTGCGATGCAGGCGTCGCAGCGCCTGCCAATTGAATCGCCAGCGCGCAAGCGGTCGGAACACTCGCAGATCAAGCGGTGCTGAGGCAAGCAGCTGGGCAATCCTGCCGCGGGGCTCGCCGGTGCCATAGCCATCGACCACCACCCTGACCTCGACCCCGCGCCGGGCCGCTGACGCGAGCGCCGAGGCAATGCGCTGTCCACTCGCATCGTCATTGAAAATATAGGTTTCGATCCAGACCGAAGTAACCGCTGCGTCAATCGCCTGCTCGAGCAATGGAAAAAATTCAGCGCCGGACTGCAGCAACCGCACCTGGTGCCCTTGACGCAATACCGGTCGTCGCCGTCTGCCCAGCCATTGCCGCCAGGCGGGTGGCATCGCGCGCGAAACGCTCACGCGTGCCCGCGCTCCAGATCAGCGATCACGGGGCTATGGTCAGACAGACGCGCCCAGCCTGGCCCCCTTGGAACACGCGCGTCACGCACCGAAAAGCCGCGCAGATAAATCCTGTCCATTCGCAGCCACGGCACCAGCGCGGGAAAGGTTCGCGCCGACCGCACCCGGCGAGGCAGTCGAACGGACTCGGGTTTGACGTCGACGCCCAGATCGGCCAGTCGATCACGCATGTACCGGACCGCGCGCTGCGTGCGGACCATGCTGGGGCGCAGCGAGTCGAACGCCTCGATCACATCGATCTCATCACACAGGCGGCGCGACAGCTGGCTGCGCCAGTCATTGAAGTCGCCTCCGATGATGAGTGGCGCCTCGGGCGGGACCGAGCGGCGAATCCAATCGATCAGCGCATCGAGCTGGCGTTCGCGACTGCGCGCGAACAGGCCGAAGTGCACCACAAAGCAGTGCACCGGATCACCAGCGATATCAACCACACAATGCAGCACGCCGCGCTTTTCCAGTGCGTGATCGGAAAAGTCACGATTGTCGCGGTGCAGGATCGGATATCGCGACAGCAGCGCATTGCCATGGTGGCCGTGCAGATACTGGGCGTTCGGACCGTAAGCGCTCTCGAACGTCTGCCGTAGCCCCGGTGATTGCGCAAGGAACACATCCTGCGGCTCAACCGGCCAATGCTCAAAGCGCCTGGCATGACGCTCATGCTGCCCCTGCACTTCCTGCAGCAGGATCAGGTCGGCATCAAGCTCATGGAGCCGGGCACGCAACTCGTGAATGCGCGCCACACGGCGTAGCCCGAACAGGTCTCGGAGCACGCCTTTATGAATGTTGTAGGTGGCAACCCGCAGCTGCGTTGGCATCGTTGCTTCACCGCGCGAGGGCATTGGCGTCATGCGCTCGACGCGGCAGCTGCCGAATGGCTTCTGCGTTGGACCAGGAAAAACAACGGTCGGCCGCCTGTTGCCAGGGTAGCCAGACCTGGCTCAGATGCTCGCGCGGCGCAAGCTTCGCCTCGATGCGCTCGGGCACCTGAAGACCGAAGACATATTCGGTGTTGTGCGTGACGCCCGGCGGATAGCGATGGCGCCAGTGCGCGAAAATTTCATAGCGCTGGGTCCACTGCCAATCGGTCAAATCGAATGCGGCGCAGTCGATCCCGGTTTCCTCGAACACTTCGCGCCGACAGGTTTCAGCCAGTGGCTCGTCCAGCGCATCCTTGCTGCCGGTGACCGACTGCCAGAACCCCGGATGGTCGGCGCGCTCAAGAAGCAGTACCTCGAGTGCTGGCGTGTGGATCACGACCAGTACCGACTCGGGGATCTTGTTGCCGGCCATTGCAGGGCAGTGACAGTGCGGTTTGCGTACGGCTCAGGCGCTCGCCTCGACACCGCGCAGCCGGATATGCAGTTCGCGCAGCTGCTTTTCGTCAACCGGCGACGGCGCCTGCGTGAGCAGACACTGCGCGCGCTGGGTCTTGGGAAATGCAATGACATCGCGGATCGATTCGGCGCCCGTCATCATGGTGACGATGCGGTCAAGGCCAAACGCGATCCCGCCGTGGGGCGGCGCGCCGTACTGAAGCGCATCAAGCAGGAAGCCGAATTTTGCACGCGCCTCCTCGGGGCCGATTTTGAGCGCGCGAAACACCTTGCTCTGCACTTCCTCGCGGTGGATTCGTACCGAACCACCGCCGATTTCCCAGCCGTTCAAGACCATGTCGTAGGCCTTGGCCAGACACTGCCCCGGGTCGGAGCCCATCAGGTCTTCGTGGCCATCTTTGGGCGCGGTGAACGGATGGTGAACCGCAGTCCAGCGACCATCCTCTTCGTCGTATTCGAACATCGGGAAATCAACCACCCAGAGCGGCTTCCAGACGTTTTCGAACAGGCCGTTGGCACGGCCGAAATCGGAGTGTCCGATTTTGATCCGCAGCGCGCCCAGCGCATCGTTGACCACCTTGGCCTTGTCAGCGCCGAACAGTATGAGATCGCCGTCGGCGGCACCGGTGCGCGACAGGATGGCCGACAGCGCAGCATCATGCAGATTCTTGACGATTGGCGACTGCAGACCGTCTCGGCCACGCGCGGCCTCATTGACCTTGATCCAGGCGAGTCCCTTCGCACCATAGATAGCGACGAACTGCGTGAAGCTGTCGATTTCGCCCCGCGTGAGCTTGCCGCCACCCGGTACGCGCAGGGCCACCACGCGCCCGCCTGTCATGTTGGCCGGGCCACTGAACACCTTGAACTCGACATCGCGCATCGCATCGGTGATGTCGGTGAACTCAAGCTGCACCCGCAGATCGGGCTTGTCGGACCCGTACAGACGGATGGCTTCGGAGTAGGTCATCTGCGGGAAGCTGGCCGCAAGATCGATACCCGCGACGTTTCGGAACACCGTGCGGATCATGTCCTCGAAGATGGTGCGAATCTCAGTTTCGGTGAGAAACGAGGTTTCGCAATCGATCTGCGTGAACTCGGGCTGGCGATCCGCACGCAGGTCTTCATCACGAAAACACTTGGTGATCTGATAGTAGCGGTCGAACCCCGACACCATCAGCAGCTGCTTGAACAACTGCGGCGACTGGGGCAGCGCGAAAAACTGGCCAGCGTTCACGCGTGAGGGAACCAGATAGTCGCGAGCGCCTTCCGGCGTGGACTTGGTGAGCATGGGGGTTTCGATGTCGAGAAAGCCCTGGGCATCGAGATACTTGCGCACCTCCATCGCAACCCGGTATCTGAGCATCAGGTTGCGCTGCATTGCCGGGCGGCGCAGGTCGAGCACCCGATGAGTGAGTCGCGTGGTCTCGGAGAGGTTCTCGTCATCGAGCAGGAAGGGCGGCGTGACCGACGCGTTCAGGATTTCGATGTCGTGGCACAGGATCTCGATGGCACCGCTTTTCAGGTTGGCGTTGTCGGTGCCTTCCGGACGCCGGCGCACGCGACCCACCACGCGAACGCAAAACTCATTGCGAATGCGCTCAGCCACTTTGAACATGTCGGGCCGGTCGGGGTCGCACACCACCTGAGCGATCCCTTCGCGGTCGCGCAGATCGATGAAGATCACCCCGCCATGGTCGCGGCGGCGGTGAACCCAGCCGAACAGGGTGACAGTCTGGTCGAGGCGGTCGGTAGAGACTTCCCCGGCATAGCAGGTGCGCATCACGGATTCTCCGAAAGCGGATGATGACCTCAGGACTGGCCCGGCGAGCGATCGCCCGGCGCAACGGTTCCCATCGACACCACGTACTTCAGCGCCTCGTCGACACTCATGTCGAGCTCGATCACGTCGGCACGGGGCAGCATCAGGAAAAAGCCCGAGGTGGGATTGGGCGTAGTGGGAACATAAACCGACACCATCTCGGAATCGGTGACCCGGCGACGGATTTCAGCGGCAGGCGTGCCGGTTTGGAACGCAATGGTCCAGCTGCCGGCTCGGGGATACTGCACCAGGAGCGCCTTGCGGAAGGCCTGACCGTTGGGCGACAGAATGGTGTCGCTGACCTGTTTGACGCTTGAGTAGATGCTGCGGACGATGGGAATGCGGCCCAGCAGCGCCTCCCAGTAAACGACCAGCCGCTCACCGATGATGTTGCGCAGGAGCAGGCCCGTCACGAACAGCACCACCAGCGTGAGCACGACGCCAACGCCGGGAATGTCGCGCCCGAAAAATGTGTGCGGATGCCAACGCTCAGGCAGCAGCTGAAGCGTCTGGTCCATGGTGGTAACGATCAGGTTGAGCACCCAGATCGTGATCACCAGAGGAACCCAGATCAGAAGACCCGTGACGACATATTTGCGCATGGTTGGGCTCGTGGAGGCGCGTTCGATTCAGACTGCAGCGCGATGCTGCCGGCCTGAGGTGACGGCGCGATGACGCGTGGCGGACGCGTTCAGGCCGGTGCCCCCGGGGAGGGGCTGCTGGCAGCTCGCGGCGTGGCGGCGCTGCTGGTGGTGGACGCGGCGGGGGACTCGCCCGCTTTACCTGCCGATCCGCCACCGGACCCGGACGACGATTCAGTGGCTGCGGGCTTGCTGTCGGCCTTGGCTTCGCCGCTTCCCGCACTGCCTGAGCCGGCAGCCGTGTCGGTGGGTTTATCGGACGTTTTGTCGGCGGACTCGCCACCTTCACCGCCGGCCTTTTTATTGCCGCCGTCGCGAAAGTCGGTGACGTACCACCCCGACCCCTTCAGCTGAAAAGCCGGCGCGGTAAGCTGTCGCGCAAAGCCGTTTCCGTTGCATGACGGACAGACCGTGAGCGGTGCATCGGAAATTTTCTGCAGCTGATCCTTTTCGAAGCCGCAGTCTTGGCAACGATAGGCGTAAATCGGCATGATGTTTTTGAGGTCGCTTGCGCGACTTAAAAGGGAAAAGGACAACCCTAAAGTATAGCGGCAGCCAGACAGGCTGTGGATATCAGGGGATTGGGCAGGCTTGATACAGGCCGAAAGCGCGGCGTTACTGATGCCGGATTGCAATGGTTTTCAGGACGGTGAAGCCGTACAGCGCCTCGAAGCCCTTTTCGCGGCCGTAGCCGCTTGAGCGAACGCCGCCAAAGGGCAGCTCAACGCCACCGCCCGCACCATAGTTGTTGATGAACACCTGGCCACACCGGAGCGCTCGCGCGATTCGGAGCTGGCGGGCACCGTCACGCGTCCAGACGCCAGCCACCAGCCCATACGCCGTACCGTTCGCAAGCCGCACCGCATGCGTTTCATCGTCAAAGGGCATTGCCACCAGCACCGGGCCGAAAATTTCCTGCTGAGCAAGGGGATGCTGGGACGGAACATCGCGAAACAGCACCGCGGGCTGATAAAACCCCGCGGAGGCTGCCTGCGGATGAAGCTGGCCGCGCGCAGCAACCCGCAGGCCATCGGCCTGTGCCTGCGCAAGCAGGCGCCCCACGTGATCGAACTGCTTGCGATTGACGAGCGGACCCATGTCCAGGCCCAGCGCCGGAGGGCCTGCGACCAGCGCCTGAAAGCGCTCAACCAACCGTTCGAGCACTGTTTCGTAGAGGCTGCGCTCAACCAGCAGGCGGCTGCCCGCCGAACAGGTTTGGCCCGCGTTTTGAACGATGGCGTTGATGATGACCGGGATTGCAGCGTCGAGATCGGCATCGGCAAACACGAGCTGTGGTGATTTGCCACCCAGCTCCAGCGTAACCGGGCAGTGGCGACGCGCTGCGGCCTCGGCCACACGCTGCCCGGTGGCAGTCGACCCGGTAAACGACAGATGATCGACATCAGGATGCTCGCAGAGGCTTGCGCCCGCCTCAGCACCATAGCCAGTGACGATGTTGAGCGCCCCCGCCGGGAACCCTGCCTCGGCTGCGAGTTCGCCCAGCCGCAATGAGCTGAGGCTTGCGTCCTCGGCCGGCTTGACCACACAGGCATTGCCCGCAGCCAGGGCCGCGCCCACCGTGCGGCCAAAGATCTGCATGGGGTAATTCCAGGGAATGATGTGGCCGGTGACGCCGTGCGGTTCTCGAACCGTGGCAACCAGGTAGCCGGGCTCGTAGGGTAGCGTCTGACCGTGGAGTTTGTCGGCCGCTCCGGCATAGAACTCGAAGTAACGCGCAAGCGCTGAGACATCGGCGCGCGCGGTTTTCAGCGACTTGCCGGTGTCCCGCGCCTCGAGCTGCGCCAGCTCATCGGCATGCGCTGTAACCGCCACGCTGAAGCGTTGCAGCAGCCGACCGCGCGCAGCCGCCGACACACCGCCCCAGGGGCCGTCATAGCGCTCGCCGAGCGAGGCCCTGGCGGCCGCAACCGCCTGGTCGATGTCCGCGGCAGACCCGCGCGCGATCTGGCCGAAGGCCTCGCCCGTGCTCGGATCAAGCACCGGGATGTGCTGGCCACCCGAAGGATGCTGCCTGGCGTTGCCGATGAAATGCTGCATGACGGCTGCTACGCTCAGAACGGGATGTCGTCATCGACATCGTCAAGCCCCCGACCTGCGGGCTTGCGCGCACCGCCGGCCGAGGCACCTGCGGGCGCGGCAGCACGCGCCGGCGCCCCGCCGCCTGCGCCGGCATCGTCG
>VGHA01000012.1 GCA_016868375.1 Betaproteobacteria bacterium
GGTGCATCCTGGCGTGATGCGGCCTTCCGGGGACACGCAGGTCATCTCGACAAACACCAGCCCCGCGCCACCCTGCGCGCGCGCGCCGTAGTGCACCAGATGCCAGTCGTTGGGTACACCATCCACCGCCGAGTACTGCGCCATCGGCGACACCACCACCCGGTTGGGCAGCCACATGTCGCGCAACCGGAAGGGCGCGAACATCGGCGGTGCGTCCAGCCAGGAAGGGGTGTCGGTGCGCTTGCCGGTCACCGGGTCGGTTCCGGTCTGCGCAATACGCAGCCGCTTTGCCTCGTTGCGATTCCACCAGCGGGTGGCCTCAGTGACCAGACCCGCGTCCCGCATCTTGAGATTGTCGTAAGTGATCTGCTTGCTGCGTGTGAGCAGCGACACGTTGAACTGCACCGGGTCCATCTTCCAGAACCGGGCGACGTTTTCAAAGAACACCAGCGACACATTGGCCGAGTGCTGAATACGACTGGCTTCCTGGCCGCGCACGTCCTGATAGGCAGCCAGCGCAGCGTCAATCGCCTGCGGCGTGGCTGACTTCGCGCCCGCGCCAAACTTCGACAGCAGCGCACCATGCAGGGTGATTGCGTCTTCAAGGGCCAGCTTGGTGCCCGACCCGATCGAGAAATGCGCGGTATGGGCCGCATCGCCCAGCAACACAAAAGGAATGCCGTCGAGCCGGTTCCACCACGTACGGCAGTTGATGGTGGGGAACTGCCGCCAGTGCGAGCGGTTCGACAGCACCCGGGCGCCTTTCAGGTCATCGGCGAAGACCTTCTCGATCAGCGCAACAGTGGCCGCCTCATCGGTAATCGAGAGCCCCGACGCGCGCCAGGCTGCATCGGTGGTCTCGATCACGATGGTGGATTCGCCTTCTGTGTACTGATACGCATGCATCGCCCAGACGCCACCCGCATGCTCGCGAAAGCTGTAATAAAAGCCCGGGAGGTTCATCTTGGCGCCCAGCCATACAAACCGGTTGGTGCGCTGATCAACGCTGGGGCCAAACGCATCGCGCCAGCCTTCGCGAACCGCGCTGTTGATGCCATCGGCGGCCAGCACCAGATCAGCGCCGCGATGCGCCTCAAGGCCCGAGTCATCGGTTTGATAGCGCACCGGAATACCCATTTGTGCCGCGCGCCGCTGCAGGATCTCGAGCAGCGTCAGCCGCCGAATACCGGAAAACCCATGCCCGGACGACTTCATCACATGGCCCTGGTACTGAACGTAGATGTCGTCCCAGTAAGCGAAATTCGCGGCGATCTCGGCGTGGCTTTCAGCATCGGCCGCGCGCAGGTTGCCCAGGGTTTCATCGGACAGCACGATTCCGAACCCGAAGGTGTCGTCGGCGCGATTGCGCTCCACCACCTCGATGGTTGAGTCGGGGAACGATTTCTTCAGCAGAATCGCCGAATAAAGTCCGGCGGGGCCGCCGCCTATCACGTCAATTCGCATGGATGTCCTCGGGTCGGAGCGGGCGCCGCTGCGTAGCCTCAGCCAGTTCGGCGCGATTCCGGCTTGTCCGGAATTTTCTTTAAGTCTAAAGTATTTCGCCTGATCCAGGCCAAAACCCCGCCACTCCAAAGCGCTTTGCGCACGAGGCTTCGATGCAGATTCTTCAACCTCCCGACTGGGCGCGTCCGCGCGGTTACGCCAACGGCATTGCCGCGCGCGGCACACTGGTGTCAATTGCCGGACAGATCGGGTGGGATGGTCAATGCCGTTTCGTCGAAGGGGGATTCGTTGGCCAGTGCCGTCAGGCGATCGCCAACATTCTCGAGGTTCTCGCTCAGGCCGGTGGGCGCCCTGAACACATCGTCAGAATGACCTGGTATGTCACCGATAAGGCCGAGTATCTGGCGACTGGCAAGGCGCTGGGCGACGCTTACAAATCGCTGATGCGCACGATCGATGGCCGCGTGCACTATCCGGTCATGACCGCGGTGCAGGTGGTTGCCCTGATCGAGGATCAGGCAAAGGTTGAGATTGAAGCCACTGCGGTGATCCCGGACGCTTGAGCGGCGAATCCCACCGCAACGATAGAATCGTCGCTTTCCAAGGAGTTCCGATGTCCAGCGCCAAGGCCCAGTTCAACTGGCAGGATCCGTTTCTGCTCGATGCCCAACTTACCGACGATGAGCGCATGGTTCGCGAAGCAGCCAGCGCCTACTGCCAGGAGCGGCTCGCGCCGCGGGTTGTCGAGGCGTTTCGCGCCGAGTCCACCGACCCCGAAATCTTTCGCGAGATGGGTCAGATCGGCCTGCTCGGCCCAACGATTCCCGCTGAATACGGCGGGCCCGGGCTGAACTATGTGTCGTACGGCCTGATTGCTCGCGAGGTCGAGCGCGTTGATTCCGGCTATCGCTCAATGATGAGCGTGCAAAGTTCGCTCGTCATGTTGCCCATCTACGAGTTTGGCACCGAGGCGCAGCGCAAACGCTACCTGCCCAAGCTTGCCACGGGCGAGTACATCGGCTGTTTCGGACTCACCGAGCCCAATCATGGGTCCGACCCTGCATCGATGGATACCCGGGCGCGCGCTGTCCCGGGAGGCTACGAGCTCACCGGCAACAAAATGTGGATCTCCAACAGCCCGTTCGCCGATGTGTTCGTGGTCTGGGCCAAGTGTCAGGGCGGCGACTTCGATGGTCGCATCAAGGGATTCGTGCTTGAGAAAGGCATGAAGGGCCTGTCCGCCCCCCAAATCAAAGGCAAGGTGGGCTTGCGCGCCTCGCTCACCGGCGAAATCGTGATGGATCGGGTGGCCGTTGACGAGTCCGCGCTGCTGCCGGGCGTCGAGGGCCTGCGCGGCCCCTTCACCTGTCTGAATAGCGCGCGCTACGGCATTGCGTGGGGTGCACTGGGCGCAGCCGAAGACTGCTGGCTGCGTGCCCGTCAATATGTTCTTGATCGGAAGCAGTTCGGCCGTCCGCTCGCCGCCAACCAGCTGATCCAAAAGAAACTGGCCGACATGCAAACCGAAATCTCACTTGGTCTGCAAGGCTGTCTGCGGCTGGGTCGCATGAAGGACGAGGGCACGGCTTCAGTGGAAATCACCTCGATCCTCAAGCGCAATTCGTGCGGCAAGGCGCTCGATGTCGCTCGGATGGCGCGCGACATGATGGGTGGTAACGGCATCAGCGACGAGTTCGGCGTTGCGCGCCACCTGGTGAACCTTGAGGTGGTGAACACCTACGAAGGCACGCATGACATTCATGCGCTGATCCTCGGTCGTGCCCAGACGGGCATCCAGGCGTTTTTCTAAGCCAGGGCCTCGCCCAGTTTCACCGGCCGCCCGCTTTCCCAAGTGGGCCAGTGGGCGGCTGATGACTGCTCGACCAGCAGAATCACGGTTGAGCCGAGCAGAAAGCGGCCCATCTCGTCGCCCTGCCGCAGTTCAATTCGCTGATCGCGATAAGACCAGCTTCGGATGCCTTGAGGTCGCGGCGGGTTGACAACGCCGTGCCAGACCGTGGCCATGCTGCCCACGATGGTGGCGCCCACCAGCACCATGACAAAGCGCAACCCATCGGTGGATTCGAACACGCAGACCACGCGTTCGTTTCGCGCAAAGAGCCCGGGAATACCGCGCGCAGTGACTGGATTGACCGAATAGAGCGAGCCCGGCACATGCCGCATCTCAAGCAGGCGGCCAGCCGCAGGCATGTGAATCCGATGGTAGTCACGCGGACTGAGGTAGAGCGTTGCAAATGCGCCATCAGAAAATTGATGCGCAAGCGCCGCATCGCCGCCCAGCAGTTCAGCGGCGGTGTAGTGGTGGCCCTTCGCCTGCAGAATCTCACCCGACCTGATCGGCCCGCACTGGCTCACCGCCCCGTCCACCGGGCAGATCCAATCCGCTGAGGCAAGCGGCCGCGCGCCATCTCGCAGCGGCCGGGTGAAGAATTCGTTGAAGCTCCGGTAGGCTGCCGGATCGGGGTTGGCGGCCTCGGCCATGTCAACCCGATATCGCTGAATGAAGCGGCGAATCGCAAGGCGGGTAAGCGCCCCACCCTCGCGCGCGGCCAGCCAGCCAATCGCTTCGGTCAGGGCCTGCTTCGGGAGCAGTCGCTGCGCAAGCAGAAACAACCGATCGCCGAACTCAGACATAGCGGCGCGTGATGGCTTCGGCCACACAGACTGGCTTGTCGAACCCTTTGCGTTCAATGGTGACCTCGATCGTCACCTGCATGCCTGACCCTGCAACATCCTCGACCGAGAGCAGCCGAAACCGCGCCCGCAGCTCGCTGTCAACGGGTACCGGCGAGGTAAATCGCACCCGGTTGAGCCCGTAATTGACGCTCATCCTGACATCGTCAAAGCGCAGCGCATCCTGGATGAAAAGCGGCAGCATCGACAGCGTCAGAAAACCATGCGCGATGGTTTTTCCGAAGGGCCCGGCGGCGGCCTTTTCAGGGTCGGTATGAATCCATTGATGATCGCCCGTCGCCTGGGCGAATTGATCGATTCGCTGCTGGGTGACAGCAAACCAGTTGCTGACGGCCAGTTCCTGTCCAATCATCGACTTCAGGTCAGCAAGGTGGGAAATGATGCGCATCGGCAAGGTCCGTGTCGGAATCCAAACGTGCATTATCGCGCGCGGCGTCATCGGCCTGCACGCCATCAATGTTTTGCGCATCAGGTTGCCATTTAAGTCGCAAGCCCTGAGCAGGATCAATCCGACAGGCGTCCGGCGCGATCCAATCGCACCTTACCTGGAACGCCGCCGATGAATGCGCCCGAATTGTGTGTCCGTGACGTGAGCGACCCTGCGCAGAGCGCGTTGCTCGCCGATCTGTATCAGCTGACGATGCTGCAGGCCTATGACGCAGCAGGCATGAACGCGCAGGCGAGTTTTCAGCTGTTCTGTCGAAGGCTGCCGGCGCGCCGCGGATTCATCATGGCAGCGGGATTGGAACCCGCACCGGCGTGGCTTGAGTCGCTCCAGTTTCGGCCGCATGAGCTTAACTGGCTGGCAAACACCGGACGGTTCAGCCAGTCGCTGATCAAAAAGCTGGGCGACTTTCGCTTCACGGGCGAGGTGTGCGCGGTACCGGAAGGTACTGTGGTCTTCTAAGGCGAACCCCTGTTGCGCGTTACCGCACCGATTGCACAGGCGCAGCTGGTTGAGAGCCGGATCCTGAACCTGATTCATGCGCACAGCGTGATGGCGACGAAAGCTGAGCGATGCGTGCTGGCGGCACCGGGATCGCGTCTGATTGAATTCGGGCTGCGTCGGGCTCACGGCGCCGAAGCAGCCATGATCGCCTCACGCGCAGCGGTCCTGGCGGGCTTTGACGCCACCGCCAACCTGCTGGCGGGACTGCGCGACGGACTATCGCTGGCGGGAACGATGGCGCATTCGTATGTGCTTGCACATGAGGCCGAGGCGATCGCGTTCGAACAATTTGGGCACGCAAATCCAGGCAATGTTGCCTTCGTGATCGACACCTACGACACCGAACAGGGGGCCCACCGCGCAGTGGCGGCCGCGCATGAACTGGCCCGCTCCGGCATTCGTTTGCAGGCTGTTCGAATCGATAGCGGGGATCTCAGCCTGATGAGCCGGCGGGTCAGGATGATTCTGGATTCAGCAGGCTTGCAGCAGGTGCGGATTCTCGTAAGCGGCGATCTGGACGAATGGCGCATCGCCGCGTTGCGCGCGGCGCACGCGCCGATTGATGCGTTCTGTGTCGGAGCCGCGCTCACGACATCGGCCGATGCGCCCTCGCTGGACCTGGCGTACAAGCTGGTTGAGTACGACGGCCGGCCATGCAGCAAGCACTCGCCTGGAAAATCCACCCTGCCTGGGCGCAAGCAGGTGTGGCGGCGACATGATGCTCACGGATTGATCGCGGCCGACCAGATTGCTTTGGCAGACGAGCCTGCGCCAGAGGTTGCACAGGACGCGTGCGCGTTGACAGGGGGTAAGGGACTGCCGCTCACCGAGTCGAGCGCGCCGGAAGGCAGGGCGTGGCACGCATTGCTCATGCCCGTGATGCGCGAGGGCCAGCGACTCCGCGCGGCGCCATCCATGGATGACATGCGTCAGCACGCGGCCGCGCAGCTGCGGTCGCTGCCGCCGGCGCTCCGCGCCTTATCGGCGGTCAGCGCTTTCCAGATTGGTGTATCCGAGCGTCTGCAAGACAGCGCGTCAAAGCGCGCGGCCGCCAGCGCTTCGCAGGCTAGCTCGGCGGGCGAACGTCGCTCACCGCCTCCTCAGGCCCGGATCCGACAGCAGCCCGGCCGAGTCGATCGGCAATCGCCCGCCAGGCCTCACCGTCCGGCGGGCGCTCGATAAGCAGACGGTCGACGCCCGAGGCGTCCAATTCGCGCAGCACCGCGTACAGCTGATGTGCGAAGACAGTTGCGTCGGTTGCCTGCTCCCGCCACATCACACTGCTCGCATGCGGTTTCGTACGCGACCAGACGGCGGTTCGCTGACCCACCTGATTCAGCAACGCGAGTCGCGCTTCGAGCTCGGCTGCGGACACCAGTTCGAGCAGGGTTCGCGGCGCGTAATGGGCAGCCAGCGCGCCCGAGACGCGCGGCGCGGCCGCATCGGGCGCCGCAAGCGAGCATCCAAGCACCTGCTCGATTGCCATACGGGGCAGTCCACCCGGCCGCAACAAGGCGGGTTGGCCGCGCGACAGATCGACAATGGTCGACTCGAGGCCAAGCTCGCAGTCTCCGCCATCGAGGATCAGCGGCGAATCCGCGCCCAGGTCATCCAGGACGTGCTGCGCACGCGTGGGGCTGATACGTCCAAAGCGATTGGCTGACGGTGCGGCAATCGCAGAGCCGCCGCGCTCAGCGAACGCTTCCAGCAAGCGGACGGAAACCGGGTGAGCGGGCGCCCGAATTCCGATAGTGGGCTGGCCGCCGCAGGCCGCCGCGCACGCGGTCGGCAGGCGTTCAAGAATCAGGGTGAGCGGCCCTGGCCAGAATGCGCGCGACAGACGCTCCGCGTCGTCGGACCAGACCGCCCAACGCTCGGCGGCCGCGCTGTCGCGCACATGAACGATGAGCGGATGATCAGCCGGTCGACCCTTCAATCGATAAATTTTTGCGACCGCGTCAGGGTTCGCGGCATCGGCACCCAGCCCGTACACCGTCTCGGTGGGAAACGCGACCAACCTGCCCGCGATCAGCTCATCCGCAGCCCTTGCAATCGAGGCGGGTGATGCCGGCAGAATACGGCTTGCCGGGCCCCTGTCAGGCCCCACGTCTGCCGGGGCTCGCGTCACGCACGGATCCCGAGCAGCGCCATGGCCCGATCGCAGGCAGCGCGCGCCGTCTCGGCAGATTCACCCACCAGCGTCAGGTGGCCCATCTTGCGTCCGGGTCGCGGCTGCGCCTTGCCGTACAGGTGGAGCTTCGCTTCGGGCAGCTCGCGGAGCAGGCTCGCCCAATCGGGTTCGCGCATCTGCTGCGAGGCCTGCGAGGCATGCGAGGTCGAATCGAACCACAGATCGCCCAGAAGATTCAGCATGACCGCCGGCGCAAGCGCCCAGGGATTGCCGAGCGGCAGGCCCGCCAGGACCCGCGCCTGCTGCTCGAACTGACTGGTGAGGCTGGCATCGAGCGTCCAGTGGCCCGAGTTGTGCGGCCGAGGCGCCATCTCGTTGACGCAGACGCTGCCATCGCGAAGCACGAAAAATTCAATGCAGAGCACGCCCACATAGTGCATTGACTCAGCAATCGACCGGGCCTGCGACACGACACGCGCGCTGACCAGCGGGTCGATGTCGGCCGGTGCTGTCGAGGTGAACAGAATGCCCTCGCGATGCACATTGAGTGCAACGGGCCAGACCACCATGCTTTGATCGAACCCACGTGCAAGCAGCACCGACACCTCGCACTGCAGATCAACGCGCTTCTCAAGCACGCACGCGACACCGCCAAGCGCCTCAAACGCTCGCAGGGCCTGCGATCGATCGGCTACCCTGGCCTGTCCCTTGCCGTCATAGCCAAGCCGTGCAGCCTTCAGGATGCCGGGGAAGAGCGAAGGATCGGCGTGCGCAATGTCATCGGCTGAGCGAATGTCGGCATAGGGGGCGGTGGCAATGCCACAGCCTCTGACGAATGCCTTCTCGGCAATCCGATCCTGGGCAATCGCAACCGATGCGCCATCGGGGCTCACCCTGCCGCGCGCCGCCAGGAAGTCGAGCGAATCGGAGGGCACATTCTCGAATTCGGTCGTCACTGCGGGACAGTGCGCGGCAAGTTGCGACAGCGCCTCCTGATCGGAGTATGCCGCGCAGAGGTGACGGTCGGCCACCGCCGCGGCGGGGCTGAGCGGATCGGGATCGAGCACGCAAACACGGTAGCCAAGCGCCTGCGCAGCCTGCGCAAACATCCGACCCAGCTGACCCCCGCCCAGCAACCCAAGCCAGCTAAGCGGGGCGAGCGGACGCGATGCGCCAGCGCTCACTGGCGGGCAGGCGGCGGCAGCGACATGCCGCGCGCAGCAGCGGTTTGCGCCGCGCGAAACGCTTCAAGTTTCGCCGCCAGCGAAGCATCGTGGACCGCGAGCGTTGCAATGGCGTGAAGCGCAGCATTGGCCGCGCCCGCCTCGCCGATCGCAAATGTCGCCACGGGTACGCCGCGCGGCATCTGAACAATGGACAGCAGCGAATCTTCGCCGCGCAGGTAACGCGAAGGCACCGGTACGCCAAAGATGGGCACGATGGTTTTGGAGGCAAGTATGCCAGGCAGATGCGCCGCGCCCCCCGCACCCGCGATGATCGCGCGCAGACCGCGCGCACGCGCAGATTCGGCATACGAGAACATGTCGTCTGGCATGCGGTGGGCTGATACCACCCGCGCCTCGTGAGGAACGCCGAACTCATGGAGGATTGCAACGGCATGCTGCATCACGTCCCAGTCACTGGCTGAGCCCATCACCACGCCAACCTGGGGAGCGTCTGCCACCGAATCAGTCAAGGCTTTCTCCGGTCAGGCGCCGCAACGCCTCCCGATACTTCTCGGCGGTTTGCGCAATCACCGGCTCGGGCAGGCGCGGCGCGGGCGGCCGCTTGCCCCACCCTGGAACGGTCTCCAGGTAATCGCGCACAAACTGTTTATCAAATGAAGGCGGCGACTCGCCCACCCGATACTGGTCAGCGGGCCAGAATCGCGATGAATCGGCCGTGAGCACCTCGTCCATCAGATAAAGCGTGCCCTGCGCATCAAGACCGAATTCAAATTTGGTGTCAGCGATGATGATGCCGCGCTCAGCCGCATAGACGCTTGCCCGGTTGTACAGCGCAAGGCTGACTGCGCGAATTCGCTCGGATAGCGGCGCGCCAATACGCGACACCATGTCGTCGAACGAGATGTTCTCGTCGTGCTCACCGAGTTCGGCCTTGGCCGCCGGCGTGAAAATGGGTTGCGGCAGTTGTTCGGCTAGCCGAAGACCTGCAGGCAGCGCGAGCCCGCAGACCGAACCGGTCTGTTGATAGTCTTTCCAGCCCGAGCCAATCAGATAGCCCCGCACAACGGCTTCAACCAGTATGGGGCGCAAGCGCCGCACCACCATCGATCGATCGAGCACCTGCTCGCGCTCGGACTCGGCGACGACCGCCTCAGGACGAATATCGAGCAGGTGGTTCGGAATGACATCGGCGAGCCGTTTCAGCCAATGCAGCGTCATGCGGTTCAGCACGCGCCCCTTGTCGGGGATCGGCTCACCCATGATCACATCGAACGCAGACAGACGATCGGTGGTGACGATGAGCAACTGGTCTTGCGCGACCGCATAGTTATCGCGGACCTTGCCGCGACCGAGCAGCGGCAGCGACCGCAGCGACGACTGATAAACCGGCTTGGCGCTCATGGCAGGCGATGGGCTGGCGTGCCTGGCAATCAGTTGACGGCCTGAGTCAGCTCGCCCGTTGCGTAGCGACCAATCATCACGGAAAGCGGAACCGGACGAATGCCACTGCCACGGCCCTCGCAACCAAACTCGCGATAACGCTGCAGGCAGATGCGGCGGGCTGCTTCGCGCGCCGGCTTGAGATACTCGCGCGGATCGAACTTGTCAGGGTGCTCGGCCATGAAGCGACGAATTGCACCGGTCATCGCCAGACGGATATCGGTATCGATGTTGATCTTACGCACACCGTGTCGAATCGCCTCCTGAATTTCCTGGACCGGCACGCCATAGGTTTCTTTCATGGCACCGCCGAACTGCCGGATCTCGGCGAGCAGGTCCTGTGGCACCGACGATGAGCCGTGCATGACCAGATGCGTGTTGGGGATGCGGGCGTGGATCTCGCGCACGCGGCCCATGGCCAGCGTTTCGCCGGTGGGCTTGCGCGAAAACTTGTAGGCCCCGTGCGACGTGCCGATTGCGATGGCAAGCGCATCAACCTGCGTGCGACGAACGAAATCGGCCGCCTGTTCGGGGTCGGTCAGCAGCTGCTCGCGCGTCATGGTGCCCTCGGCACCATGCCCGTCTTCCTTGTCGCCCTTCATGGTTTCAAGCGACCCCAGGCACCCCAGCTCACCCTCGACCGTGATGCCCAGGGCATGCGCCATATCGACCACCTTGCGCGTCACCTCAACGTTGTAGTCGTAGCTGGCGATGGTCTTGCCATCTTCGCGCAGTGAGCCATCCATCATCACCGACGAAAAGCCGAGGTCGATCGCACCGCGACAGATATCGGGCGACTGACCGTGATCCTGATGCATGACCACCGGCACCTTGGGATAGGCCTCGGTGGCGGCTTCGATCAGGTGTCTCAGAAAGGCCTCTCCCGCATATTTCCGGGCGCCCGCCGAGGCCTGCATGATCACCGGCGCATCGAGCTCGGCCGCGGCAGACATGATGGCCTGCACCTGCTCAAGGTTATTGACGTTAAACGCAGGGATTCCGTAGCCGTTCTCGGCAGCGTCGTCGAGCAGCTGCCGCATTGAAACCAGAGGCATGGGGAAGGCTCCTTAGACATCAAGATGGGTAACTTGCAATTATCGCTTAAGTGGGCGGCGGCGGGGGCGCATCGGGCAAGCCGAGGCGGGGGGTCGGG
The DNA here is from genome assembly GCA_016868375.1 of Betaproteobacteria bacterium. Taxonomy (GTDB): domain Bacteria; phylum Pseudomonadota; class Gammaproteobacteria; order Burkholderiales; family Burkholderiaceae_E; genus SYIM01. The sequence continues at coordinate 11,040 of VGHA01000012.1, forward strand.
AGCCGGATCAAGGTGGCCAACTGTCTGAGCTCGCGTAAGCGAGCGAGTTTTGGCCACCCCGGCTCCCGACCCCCCGTCGAGGGCACCGGCGCATCAGCGCCGGCTTAGCCCGTTTAAGCCCCCACCGCAGTCCCGCCCCCGGCCCCCGCTCAAGCAAAAAGCGAAGGCAAACCCAACCCACCTCGTGCAGAATAGGCCGGTCGGGCGGTCACGCCCCTTGCAGATGCCGAGGTTTCCGTGAGCAGACCCATGCCCCGAGCCACTAAAATCGTCGCCACCCTCGGCCCGGCATCCTCATCGCCGGAAGTGCTCGAGCGAATGATCCGTGCCGGCGTCAATGTTGTTCGGGTCAATTTCTCCCATGGCACGGCAGCAGCGCACACGGACACCGTGTCGATGGTTCGCCGCGTGGCAGAGCAGTGCGGACTGGGCATCGGCGTGCTGGCCGACCTACAGGGCCCGAAAATCCGTATTGGCAAATTTGCTGAAGGCAAGGTGACGCTCGAACCAGGCATGAAGTTCGGCTTCGATATCGACTGCGCGCTCGGCGATATCAGTCAGGTCGGACTCGACTACAAGGAACTGGTCAACGACGTTCATGCGGGCGATACGCTGCTGCTCAATGACGGCCGGATGGTCATGCAGGTCGACCGGGTGGGATCCACCCGAATCGACTGCACGGTGGTGGTCGGCGGCGTGCTGTCAGACCGCAAGGGCATCAACCGGCAGGGCGGCGGCCTGTCCGCGCCCGCGCTCACGTCCAAAGACATGGAGGACATTCGCACTGCAATTGCCTTCAGTGCCGATTTCATCGCGGTGTCGTTTCCAAAGAACGCTGCCGACATGTACATGGCGCGGGAACTGTCGCGCGCATCCGGCGGCAGGGCGCTGATGATCGCCAAGATCGAGCGCTATGAGGCCATCGACAACCTGGAGGAAATCCTGAAAGCGTCTGACGGCATCATGGTCGCGCGCGGCGACCTGGCGGTCGAGGTGGGCGATGCCACCGTACCGGCGCTACAGAAAAAAATGATTCGCATGGCGCGTGAACTCAATCGCCTGACCATTACCGCCACCCAAATGATGGAGTCGATGATCGAGGCGCCAGTGCCCACCCGGGCTGAGGTGTCTGATGTCGCCAACGCCGTGCTCGATGGCACCGATGCGGTGATGCTGTCTGCTGAAACCGCTGCGGGCAAGTACCCGGTGGAAACCATCGAAGCCATGGCCCGGGTCTGCGCCGAGGCCGACCGATCCAAGAGCACGCACCTCGATAGCGAATTTCTGAACCGCACCTTCACGCGAATCGACCAATCGATTGCGATGAGCGCGCTGTTCGTGGCCTCACACCTCAAGGTGAAGGCGATCGCGGCGCTGACCCAGTCGGGGTCCACCGCGCTGTGGGCGTCACGGCTTGACTCGGGCGTGCCGGTTTATGCGTTGACACCCGAGGAGCGGAGCCGCCGCCGCATGTGTCTGTACCGCGCAGTGCATCCGCTGATGATGCGCTACGAAGCAGTCGACCGTGAGCTGCTGTTGCGCGAAGCGGAGGATCTGCTGCTGCGCGAGGGCGTCGTGGAAAAGGGCGACCTGCTGGTGATCACCATTGGGGAACCCATTGGAAAGTCGGGCGGCACCAACACGATGAAGATCGTGAAGGTGGGCGAGCACTGACCAGGGTCTGGTACCCGCCCACGTTGATGGGCCGCTTACGCGTCGTTTCTTTCCATCAAGGCAGCTACCGCGGGCAGCGTACGTCCTTCGAGAAATTCCAGAAACGCGCCGCCGCCGGTTGAGATGTAGCCGACCCTCTCAGAAATGCCGAACTTCGAGATTGCTGCAAGCGTGTCGCCGCCACCGGCGATGGAGAACGCCTGCGACTCGCCGATTGCTCTGGCAATGGTTTCGGTGCCGCGCGCGAACGCGTCAAACTCGAACACGCCCACCGGCCCGTTCCAGACGATGGTGCCCGCCTGTTTCAGGCGCTCGGCAAGCGTGGCGGCCGTGTCGGGGCCAATGTCGAGGATCATATCGGAGTCAGTCACATCGATGGCGCGCTTGATGGTAGCCGGCGCATCGGCGGCAAACCTGGACGCACACACGACGTCGACCGGAATCGGTACCTGGGCGCCGCGCGATGACATGAGATCGATGATCGCCCGCGCCTCATTGACCAGATCGCGCTCGGCGAGCGACTGGCCGATTGGATAGCCCGAAGCCAGCATGAACGTGTTGGCGATGCCGCCTCCCACAATCAGCTGATCGACCCGGGCAGCCAGCGACTTGAGGATGGTGAGTTTGGTGGATACTTTGGACCCCGCCACGATCGCCACCAGCGGCCGCCTGGGATTGCCCAACGCGCGTCCCAGCGCATCGAGCTCGGCCGCCAGGAGCGGGCCGGCGCAGGCAACCGGCGCAAAGCGGGCAATGCCGTGGGTTGTCGCCTCTGCCCGATGCGCTGCGCCAAATGCGTCGTTGACATAGACGTCGCACAGCGCGGCCATCCTGCGCGACAACGACTCGTCGTCTTTTTTCTCGCCTTTGTTGCAGCGACAGTTTTCAAGCAGGACCAGTTCGCCAGGCTGCACCGCAAAACCACCGTCAACCCAGTTGGCCTGCAGCGGGACGGGTCGGCCGATAAGTTCCCTAAGCCTCGCGGCGATCGGCGCCAGGGAGTCCTGCGGCTTTAACTCGCCCTCGGTGGGTCTTCCCAGATGCGAAGTGACCATGACCGCCGCACCCGCCTCGAGGCAGTGACGGATTGCAGGCAGGGATGCCCGGATGCGCGTGTCATCGGTAATGGCAAGCGCATCGTCTTGCGGCACATTCAGATCGGCGCGGATCAGTACCCGCTTGCCGGCCAGATCGAGATCAGTCAGGCGCCTGAACTGCATGGCTTATCGCGCATTCATCAGGGCGATGGTGGTGTCGAGCATCCGGTTAGAGAAGCCCCACTCGTTGTCGTACCAGCTGCTGACCTTGACCAGACGGCCCGATACCTTGGTGAGCGTGGCATCGAAGGTGCTGGATGCCGCGTTGTGATTGAAGTCGATGGATACCAGCTGCTCTTCGGTGTAGGCCAACACGCCCTTCAGCGCGCCTTCAGCGGCCTCTTTCATGATCGCGTTCACCTCGGCCACCGTGGTGTCGCGCGCTGCGACAAATGACAGATCGACCACCGACACGTTGATGGTGGGAACGCGGATCGCATAGCCATCCAGGCGACCGTTCAGTTCTGGAAGCACCAGACCAACTGCCGCCGCCGCACCGGTTTTGGTGGGGATCATGGACATCGTCGCCGAACGGGCGCGGCGCAGATCCTCGTGATAGACGTCGGTCAGCACCTGGTCATTGGTGTAGGCGTGCACCGTGGTCATCAGACCATTGAGAAGACCGATTCGATCGTGCAGCGGTTTGACGAGCGGCGCCAGGCAGTTGGTAGTGCACGATGCATTGGAGATCACGGTGTGCGATGCCCGCAGCACATCGTGGTTGACCCCATAGACCACGGTCGCGTCAACATCCTTGCCGCCCGGAGCAGAAATCACCACCTTCTTGGCGCCACCGGCCAGATGGGCGGCAGCCTTTTCCTTGCTGGTGAAGAAACCGGTGCACTCCAGCACCACATCCACGCCGAGCTCACCCCAGGGCAATGCCGCGGGATTGCGATTCGAGAGCACGCGAATCCGGTCGCCGTTGACAACAATCGAATCACCGTCGACCGCCACCGTACCCGGAAAGCGACCATGCGCGGTGTCGTACTGCGTGAGGTGCGCGTTGATCTTGGCATCACCCAGGTCGTTGATCGCAACGATCTCGATCGGATGTTTCTTGCCGCCTTCATAGTGGGCCCGCAGAATGTTGCGCCCGATTCGGCCATAGCCATTGATCGCGACTCGGATGGTCATCGAAAGTTCTCCGTGATGAGCGTGAGCTTGGTTAAAACAAAAAGCCTGATTACGGTTATCGGCCCTGCGCTGCGCGCCTGCGCAGCACTTCTCGGACCGTGTCGGCGACATTTTCAGCGGTCAGTCCAAACAAGCGGTTCAGGGCAGCCGCCGGTGCAGACTCTCCGAAGCGGTCGATGCCAACCACCGCATCAACCCCGTATTTCCACCAGAAGTCGGTGACGCCAGCCTCGACGGCAACCCGTGGCAGACCGGCTGGCAGCACGGCGGCGCGGTAGTCGGTGCTTTGCCGATCGAATACGGTGGTGCTGGGCATGGAGACGATCCGCACCTCGATGTCGTGCGCCCGCAGCAGTTCGCGCGCCGCAAGCGCCAGCCCCAGTTCGGACCCGGTGGCAATCAGTACAGCCTTCGCGCCTTCTGCATCGCGCAGCACATACGCACCGCGAGCAATCAGACTGACCTGCTCAGCCGACCGGGTGACAAACGGAACCGCCTGGCGCGAAAACAGCAGCGACGTGGGCCCGTCAGCGCGGGCGATCGCCTGCGCCCAGGACACCGTCGATTCAACGGGGTCGGCAGGGCGCCAGACATCCATCGTCGGGATCAGGCGCAAGGAGGCCACGTGTTCGATGGGTTGGTGCGTGGGACCGTCTTCGCCAAGGCCGATCGAGTCATGCGTGAAGACAAAGATCACGCGCTGCTTCATGAGCGCAGCCATACGCAGCGCGTTACGCGAGTAATCGGAGAACGTGAGGAAGGTGCCGCCGTAGGGAATGAATCCGCCGTGCAGCGCAAGGCCATTCATGATGGCGCTCATGCCGAATTCGCGCACGCCATAATTGATGTGGCGGCCAGGCGCACTGCCTGCGGGCGCATCGACGCGAAGCGCGCCGCTGCCGCGAAAATCGGTCAGATTGCTGCCGGTCAGGTCGGCGGATCCACCGATCAGTTCAGGCAAAGCCGGACCGAAGTGATTCAGCGCATTCTGCGAGGCCTTGCGGGTGGCGATTGTTTCGGCGCGTGCAATCGCATCGGCGATGGCAGCGCCGCGAGCGTCATCGAACGCATCGCCAAGCTCGCCGCGAATGCGGCGCTCGAATTCAGCGGCAAGGGCTGGATGGGACTGCCGGTAGGCATTGAAGCGGTGCTGCCAGTCGGCCTCTCGTGCCGCGCCGCCGGCCCGTGCATCCCAGGCAATTCGGACATCGTCGGGGATTTCAAACGGCGCAGAAGTCCAGCCAATTGCCGCGCGCGTGGCGTCAATTTCGGCCGCCCCGAGTGGCTCACCGTGCGCCTTCGCGGTATTGGCCCGGCCGGGTGAGCCCTTGCCGATGATGGTGCGGCATTGAATGAGTGTGGGTGCCAGCACGCCGCCGCGCCCGACCCGTGCCCATTGGCGCGCCTGATCAATGGCGGCGCGCACCGCTGTCACGTCATGGCCATCCACACCGCCGATGACATGCCAGCCATAGGCGCGGAACCTGGCAGCCGTGTCATCGCTGAACCAGTGGCGGACTTCGCCGTCGATCGAAATGCCGTTGTCGTCATACAGAACGATGAGCTTTGAGAGCTTGTGCGTCCCGGCGAGCGAACATGCTTCATGGGAGATGCCTTCCATGAGGCAGCCATCGCCCGCGAACACCCAGGTCAGGTGGTCAACGATGGTGTGCTGATCCCGGTTGAACTCTGCAGCCAACAGCTTTTCGGCAAGCGCCAGCCCGACCGCGTTGGCCAGGCCCTGACCCAGCGGACCCGTGGTGGTTTCAACACCGGGGGTGATGCCAACCTCGGGATGCCCCGGCGTGCGGGAATGAAGCTGGCGGAAGTTGCGAAGCTCTGAAATGGGCAGGTTGTAACCCGTGAGGTGCAGCAGCGCGTACAGCAGCATCGAGCCGTGGCCATTCGACAGCACGAACCGGTCGCGGTCGGGCCAGCCCGGGTTGGCCGGGTTGTGCGCAAGCACACTGCCCCACAGGGCGACAGCGATATCAGCCATGCCCATCGGCATGCCGGGGTGCCCGGAGTTCGCCTGCTGAACCGCATCCATTGCCAGCGCGCGGATGGCTCCCGCCATGCGCGCGGAGAGCGGCGCAGGATTGCTGCCCATGACCTGCGGAACATCCGATCCGGGCGAAACAACCGCCGAACCGACGTTGGATGAATCGTGCGATGAGCCCATGCGGGAGACTCCTGGGACAGCTTCGACGGCGCCAGCGCGATTGCGCGCGGACGAGCAGGTGCAAAACCCTAAATTCTAACAAACCCCTCGGGCTCAGCTCGAGTCAGGTCATGGCCGGTTGCTATACTCGGAGGCTTTGCTCACTAGGCCGCACGATCTCCTAGAATGCAGGGCCTTCACCTTACTGCCGATCTCTACGATTGCCGCTGCGACTCGGAACTGCTGACCAACGCCGCGCAACTGGCTGCGTTGTGCCGCAGGGCCATCGATGCATCGGCGCTCACGCTGGTCGACGAAAAATACGTTCAGTTTCCCGACCATGAGGGCCAGCCCGGCGGCGTAACCGGTGCCGTATTGCTGGCTGAATCGCATCTTGCCGTGCATTCATGGCCAGAGCGGCGCAGCGTCACGCTCGATGTCTACGTCTGCAACTTTTCCACCGACAACTCCGCCAAGGCCGAACGCGCCCTTGACCTGCTGCTTGAAGGATTCGACCCGGGAAGCCGGGTCATCGAACGACTGGTTCGCGGCATCGATGACCCCCTGGCCAGCCCCGCCCGATCGCTTTCTGGCACGCCGTCTGACCGGTCGGAAGCCAACGCCTCACCGGGGCCTGGATCTCAAGGCCCTGGTCTGCTTCTGGAGTGGTTGAACGCCGACAGCGCCTATGGATTTCGCGCCTCGCGCAGGCTGGAGTCGGTGCGAACGCCCTGGCAGAAGCTTGAGGTATTCGACACCCCGCAATGGGGACGCCTGTTCAGGCTCGATGGCAGTTTCATGACGTCCGAGCGTGACGAATTTTTTTACCATGAACCCATCATCCACCCGGCGGCCGTCGCGCACCCGGCACCGTCGAGCGCACTGGTGATTGGCGGCGGCGACGGCGGCTCGGCGGAGGAACTGCTCAAGCATCCGTCAATGCGCCGAGTGATCGTGGCTGAACTCGATTCGGAAGTGGTTCGCATGTCGCGCGAGCACCTGCGCCAGGTGCATCACGGCTCGCTTGACGATCCCCGCGTCGAGATCCGGATCGGCGACGGTTGGGACACGACGGCCAGACTGGCCGCGGCGGGCGAGCGCTTCGATCTGGTGGTGCTCGATCTCACCGACCCCGATACACCCGCCCATCGGCTTTACACGACCGATTACTTTCAACTGCTTCGTCAGGTAATCGCCCATGGCGGAGCGCTCGCGCTTCACATCGGATCGCCTGTCTACCGTCCCGACCGGGTGCAGGCGCTCATTGCCGATCTCAAGCAGGTGTTTTCAATCGTTCGCCCGCTCGGCGTGCATGTTCCGCTCTATGGCGCCTACTGGGGCATGGCGGTAGCGTCTGATCATCTTGACCCGCTCGCGATTGATCCCGATGAGATCGCGCGTCGAATCGAGTCAAGACACCTCACGGACCTGCGCTGCTACAACGAGGCCGTGCACGCTGCGCTGTTCGCGCTCCCCAACTTCTACCGGGCGCTTCTGCCTTGACGCCAAGGCTGCTGGTTCGTCGCGCAGCAGCCGCTGAAGCCGCTGACGGGCCTGACACGCGGATCGCCCTCGATTCCAGGCAGGGGCATTACCTGACGCGCGTACTTCGGCTCACAGAGGGCGCGGTGGTTGAAGCCTTTGATGGATCAGGCCGACGCTGGCGGGCACGCTTGTCCGGTGATCGCGGCGCCGCGTCGCTGGTGCTCGAGGCTGAGATCGACGCCACCCCCGAGAGCCCTGTTGCAATTCATCTGGGCCAGTGCCTGTCGAGCGCCGACAAAATGGACTGGACGATCGAAAAGGCGGTTGAGCTGGGGGCGAAGTCAATCAGCCCGATCTTTTCGCAGCGCAGTCCCGTACGGTTCGATCAGGCAAGGGCGCGTCGCAAGCTGGAGCACTGGCAGGCCATCGCGGAAGCTGCCTGCATGCAATCAGGACGCGACACCCTGCCGCTGATTGCCGAGCCCCGGTCGCTCGAGGCCTGGTTGGCAGGCATTCAAGATCCGATTCGTCTGGTGCTTGATCCGCGCGCGAGCGTCACGTTGTCGGCCTGGCGCTCAAGGCTTGCCGAGGCTGAGTGCGGACCCATCAGCCTGCTTATCGGCCCCGAATCCGGGCTGGCCGATAGCGAGCTGAAAGCGTCTGCGTCAGCAGGCTTCGTGGCGGTCAGCCTGGGCCCGCGGGTGCTCCGTACCGAAACCGCCGGCCTGGCAGCCCTCTCTGCGCTGCAGGCTTTGCTGGGCGACTTTTAAGAGCGAGGCACGCGAGCGTAAGTCTGTGCCGCCGACTGTGCAGCCCGCGCATCGGCAACCGAGTAAAACACCCTGAATGCCACGCCTTTGTCGAAGAAGTGGTCGGCGGCGTCACGGAACACATCGAGCAGCGCATCACGCTGCTCGCGATCAAAGCCCGCACTCACCGGAAGCTGCTGCAGGATGACGACAAAGCCAGGCTGATCGGCGTCGGTTGCAGGGCTGAGATCACTCAGGCAGTCGTACAGTGCATCCAGGTTGCCGCCGAAATGCTTGGGCAATGTGAAGCCCTCGGCGATTCGGTTCATGACGGTGGCCTTATCGGCCGCGCCACCGAAGTCGGCTCGCAGCACCGTCTGGCCGCTTCGCCTTGCATTACGCAACAGTTCCTCAAGGTCGTAGGCCCCGAGGGGAAGCATGGCTTGCGCCGGCATGTTGCTGAGTGCAGTCATTTGTCCTGCCTCCCGGTTGTGGCCTCGCGAATGCGGCGAAAGCTTTTGTAGTGGTCGTCGGTGTAGAAGTACTCGCCCGAGGTGCGGGGATCACCACCCGCGACGATTCGCCGCGCCCCCCGCGTTCGTTCGCCGGGCGTGCGCACGGTGTACTCGGTGTAATGATCAGGGGCTCGCTGCGGCAAGATGCGTTCACGATTTCCAAAGCGCGTACCGTCTTTATCGTACGGAAAGGGCCCGCCCGCCTTGATCAGTCGCAGGGTTTCATGCGCTTCTACCGGCAGCTCGGCGAGGTCAACCCAGGTGATGCCAGGCGCTGCCTCGGGTGCCGCGCGCTGAGCAAGAGCGGGCGAACCGCCTGCACCGAGCCATACCGCCAGACCCAGGAAACAAGTGACAACTAAAGTTGACAGCTTGCGTGTAATCATTTCGTCACTAAGCCACAGTGCAGGCTATTTGGCAAGCACTGATTCAAGTGACGCGCGAACGCATCATTCGGGCAGGAAGGCGATGTCGCAGCTATTCGGTTGAACCCAGCGCGCGCACTCGCGGGTGCGGTCCATGCATCCGCCCTGCTCGTAGACGCCGCGCGGATCGCGCCAGCGGCCCATGGCATCGAGCACCTGCGCGCGCGCTGCGGAATCGGCTTCGGTCAGGGCCACCCGCCGGGCGACCTCATCTTCGTCGACCCGCAACACTCCATCATCGCGGCGGTAAGTGGCGTGGCGCCAGTGATAAATCTCGATACATTTTCGCTCGAGCGTAAAGGGCGCGTTGCGCTTCCAGAAATTCGAGAACAGCCCATCGCCGATGTAGATGACCCACGAGCCTTCGAATCCCTCCGCATCGGAGGAATGGCCGTCGGGGTTACGAAACCAGATCCGGTCGCCGGGTACAAACCAGCGGGCAGGTACCGGTTCCTCGAACGTGCCGAGTTCACGCAGCATCACCTCGTGAAACTCGCGCGATTCAATCGGCCGCCGATTGGAGCGCTCACGCAGCCGAGTTTTCAACTCTGGATGGCAGCGCGCAGCCTCGCGCGCAATCGCCACCAGCATCACATATTCGGAAGCCCGGTAGCAGTCAAAGCCAGACAGCGTACCCTCGTCGCCCGGATGCAGAGCGGCTGTCAACCCCTTCACCAGGCTGCATCCAGGTCGCAGCACAAAGCGTCCGGTATCGCTCTGCTCCCAATACGCATCGGGACGATACTGCTGGACGTCAAATTGGAGCGTCGCGCTGGCAGCCGATACCGCCGTATCCACGCGAATCCTCAGCGCCGACTCGAACTCGTCGAAGCCGGGAAAATCAAGCCGCACCGGCGCAACCAACAAACCGACCAGAATCTGGCGCTCGATATGTCGGGCGTCGAGACCAATCTCCTGCGAGAGCACCTCACCAAGCGGGATGGTATCGAAATACGGCGTCCAGAGCCCACAGGTACGCGGCGCAAGGCACGCGCAGACGCCCGCTAGGTCGATATCGATCCAGACATGAGCAAGCAAGCCCAGTTCATCAAGCAGCGAACGCAGCTTCGCCGCGTCGTGCCCGGGATCGGCTGCCACCCCCGCGCCGCCGATCCGTATCCCCTGTTGCCTCCCACGTCCGGATTCTTCGTGGATCCGGTTCATAGCGGCGAGTATTGATCAGCCTCGGCAGCAAAGCAAGAGGTTGCGTCTCAGCGTTCGCTGTTCGCGTCGACCACTGTCCAGGCCGTCATGTTGACGATGCGCCGCACCGTTGCCGACGGCGTAAGGATGTGAACAGGACGAGCAGCCCCTAACAGCACCGGGCCGATCGCAACATTGTTCCCCGCCGCGGTTTTAAGCAGGTTGTAGGCGATATTGGCCGCGTCGATGCCTGGCATGACCAGCAAATTGGCGCCCCCGGACAGCGCGCAATCGGCCACCGCCGAGCCGCGAATCGCGGGATCAAGCGCTACATCACCATGCATTTCGCCGTCAACTTCCAGCCCTGGCGCAAGCTTGCGCAGCAGCCCGAGCGCCTGCCGCATCTTGAGGGCGGACGGATGATCGGAGGAACCAAAATTGGAATGCGACAGCAGCGCCACCTTGGGCAGGATGCCGAAGCGGCGAAGTTCGTCAGCCGCGGCGATCGTTATTTCGGTGAGCTGCTCGGCATCGGGATCGATGTTGACGTGTGTGTCGACCAGCGTGAGCTGCCGTCCCGGCAGCATCAGGGTATTCATTGCCGCGTAAACCCGACTGCCCGGCTTCTTGCCGATCACCTGATCAACGTAGCGCAAATGCTCGGAGAACGGACCCGCTGTTCCGCAGATCATGCCGTCGGCTGCGCCAAGCCGGACCAGCATCGCGCCAATCAGGGTGGGCCGACGGCGCATTTCAAGCTTGGCGTAGGCCTCGGACACCCCTTTGCGCGCGGTCAGCCGAAGATACTCGCTCCAGTATTCGCGGTACCGCTCGTCCTGATCGGGATTGATCAGATCGAAATCGGCCTCGGGTCGGACCCGCAGCCCCAGGCGTTCTATGCGCTGCTCAACCACGCCCGGTCTTCCCACCACCACCGGACGCGCGAGCTTTTCATCCACCACCACCTGCACCGCGCGCAGCACGCGCTCGTCTTCACCCTCGGCATACACCACGCGGCGAGCGAGGGCACGCCGGGCGCTGCTGAAGATGGGCTTCATGAAGTTGCCCGAGTGATACACGAACTGCTCGAGCTGCGAGCGGTAGGCATCGAAATCGGTGATGGACCGGGTGGCCACGCCGCTGTCAATTGCGGCCTTCGCCACCGCCGGCGCAATCATGACGATGAGCCGCGGATCGAAGGGTTTTGGGATCAGATATTCGCGACCAAATCCGCCGCCGGGCACACCGTAGGCCGCGGCAACAATATCGGACATCTCAGCCCGCGCGAGTTCGGCAAGCGCCTGCACCGCGGCGATTTCCATTTCGCGGGTGATCGAGGTTGCCCCGACATCAAGCGCACCGCGAAAAATGAACGGAAAGCACAGAACGTTGTTGACCTGGTTCGAATAGTCAGTGCGGCCCGTTGCGATGATGGCGTCGTCGCGAACCGCCTTGACCTCCTCGGGCATGATCTCGGGGGTGGGATTGGCGAGCGCAAAGATCAACGGGTTCGATGCCATTTTGGCAACCATCTCGGGCTTGAGCACCCCACCCGCCGACAGACCCAGGAACACGTCGGCACCGTCGATGATTTCGCCTAGCGTTCGCGCATCGGTTTTACGCGCAAACAACGCCTTCAAAGGATCCATCAGTTCGGTGCGGCCCTCATAGACCACGCCGGCGAGATCAGATACCCAGACATTTTCGCGGGGCAGACCCAGATCAACGAGCAGTTCGAGGCAGGCAAGCGCCGCCGCGCCCGCGCCACTGCACACCAGCTTGATCTCGGAGATGGACTTGTCGACAACCCGTAGCGCATTGGTGAGCGCAGCACCCACCACGATGGCTGTGCCGTGCTGGTCATCATGAAACACCGGGATCTTCATTCGCGCGCGCAGCTGGCGCTCGACCTCGAAGCAGTCGGGTGCCTTGATGTCTTCAAGATTGATGCCACCAAAGGTGGGTTCGAGTGCGGCCACCACTTCCACCAGACGGTCGACGTCGGTTTCGGCGACTTCGATATCAAAGACATCGATGCCCGCGAATTTCTTGAACAAAACCGCCTTACCCTCCATCACCGGCTTGGCAGCGAGCGGGCCGATGTTGCCCAGGCCCAGCACTGCAGTGCCGTTGGTGATGACTGCAACCAGGTTGCCGCGGCTGGTGTAGCGCGATACGTTGCCCGGGTCTTTGACGATTTCCTCGCAGGCTGCCGCCACGCCCGGCGAGTACGCCAGCGCAAGGTCACGCTGATTGGTGAGCTGCTTGGTGGCAGTGACCGAGATTTTTCCGGGGCGCCCGAGTTCGTGGTACTCGAGTGCGGCTTTGCGTAATTGCGGATCCATTCAACAACTCCCCGGAGCGGCTGCTCCAGTCTGACAAAGCTCAACGATGATACAGGCAAGCATCGAGTACGCGCGCCACATGCTGGGCCTCGCGACCGGTGCCGTCATGGATCTGATGCCGGCAACTGGTGCCGTCAGCAACGATGACGACGTCATCAGCTGCCGCGCGTACCGCAGGCAACAGCGATAGCTCAGCCATCTTCATTGACAGATCAAAGTGCTCGGCTTCATAGCCGAACGCCCCTGCCATGCCACAGCAGGACGATTCGATTGCCTCGACCGCAGCCCCCGGAATACGCGCCAGTACCGCATGCACAGGCGTTAACGCATCAAAGGCTTTCTGATGACAATGCCCATGCACCTTAAACCGCAGTCCCGCCTGGGTCTGCAGCGGTAACGCAAGGGTTCCTGCCGCAAGCTCTTTTGCGAGGAACTCTTCGAACAGCTGGGCCGAAGCCGCCACCTGTTCGGCAACCTCGCCCAGACCCAGCACCAGCGCTTCATCGCGGAGCGTGAGAAGACAGGAGGGCTCCAGGCCCACGACAGGGATTCCGCGCGATACGAACGGCTCGAGCGCAGCGAGTGTTCGCCGCAACTCAACCCTGGCGTCATCGAGCAATCCGGCCGACAGAAAAGTTCGGCCGCAGCAGAGCGCACGCCCGGGTTCAGCATCATCCGCCACTGGCCTTGCCACCTGCACACGCAGCCCGGCTGCCTCAAGCACGCGCCGCGCGGCACGAAGATTCTCCGCCTCAAAATGGTTGTTGAAGGTATCGGCCCACAGCACCACCTCGCGGCCTGCACCGTGCGTCTTGCGCGCATCAGGCTGACGCGTAAACGGCTCGCGTTCCCATCGCGGCAGGCTGCGGCGGGCCGACAGCCCCAACAGCTTTTCGCGCAGCCAGCCGCTACCCGGCATTCGAGCCACCGCGTTGAGCAGTGGCGCCACATGGCCGGCAGCGCCTGCGTAGCGGGGCAGCCTGGCGATCAGCTGTTCGCGGGCTGAGGGCGCCTTCACCTGCCGCAGCTGATGGAGCGTCTCGAGCTTCATCCGCGCCATGTCGACGCCTGTGGGGCATTCGCGGCGGCAGCCCTTGCAACTCACGCAGAGCGCCATCGTCTCGGTCATTTCAGCGGAGACGAGCGCCCCGTCGCCAAGCTGCCCGGACAGAGCGAGTCGCAGCGTGTTGGCGCGACCGCGGGTCAGGTGCTGTTCATCGGCGGTCACGCGAAAGCTCGGGCACATCGTGCCCGCATCAAACTTCCTGCAGTGGCCATTGTTGTTGCACATTTCGACCGCTTTGCCGAAACCTCCGGCAGGGTCGCCCCCGGTGCCGGGCGCCGACATGGTTTCGGTTGCCGGATCGTTGTGAACATTCCAGGCCGACCAGTCGAGGCCTGTGCGAACCGGGGCAATCGCGTATCCGGGCCGGTAGCGAAACAGGCTTCGATCGTCCATTTTTGTTGACCGGATGATCTTGCCCGGGTTCAGGAGGCCAGCCGGGTCGAACAGGTCCTTGATCTCCTCAAACGCCCGGGTAATCCGCGGCCCGTATTGCCAGCCCACCCATTCGCTTCGCACCAGACCATCGCCGTGCTCGCCCGAAAACGCGCCCTTGAACCGGCGCACCAGTTCGGCCGCCTCCTCTGCAATGGCCCGCATCTTGGCAGCGCCACCCGTTGGGCCCTCGGCACGCATGTCGAGGATGGGACGCACGTGCAGGGTTCCGACCGAGGCATGCGCATACCAGGTGCCGCGGGTGCCGTGGCGTCGAAACACCTCCGTGAGGCGATCGGTGTATTCGGCAAGATGTTCCAGAGGCACCGCGCAGTCTTCAATGAAGCTCACAGGCTTGCCGTCGCCACGCAGCGACATCATGATGTTAAGGCCCGCCTTGCGAACCTCCCAGAGTGCCTTCTGAGCACGTTCGTCAGTCAGCTGCACCACCGCGCCGGGCAAGCCCAGCCGATCTGAAACCAGTTCAACCAGCTGATGCAGTTTCCGGGTGATCGCGGCCCGGTCATCCCCCGCAAACTCAACCAGCAGCACCGCCTGCGGCCACTCGCCGTCGCGGCGCACCAGCGCGGCATCGATGACCGGTCGAAACGCCGGATTGAGCCTGGCCAGATCGATCATCGTCCGATCGACCAGTTCGACTGCGACCGGGCCCAGGCCGACAAGGTGCTGCGCACTGGCCATCGCAGCATGAAAATCCGGAAAGTTCACCACGCCCAGCACCCGCGCGCCGGGCAGGGGCGACAGTTTCAGGTGCAGACGACGGAACACCGCCAGCGTGCCCTCCGACCCGACCAGCAGATGCGACAGATTCACCGATCCGTCGGGGGTGTACGGACGCTCAGATTGCGGGTGAAAGACATCGAGGTTGTAACCGCCAACCCGCCGCATCACTTTCGGCCACAGCCGTTCGATTTCATCGCGTTCGCGTGCCCCGATCTCATGCAGCCGGGAAACGAGCGCGCTGGTTCGTGCGCTCGACAGCGACCTCGCCGCATGTTCACCGAAAGGGCCGAAGTGTTCCCGGGTGCCGTCCGAAAGAATGGCGTCGGCAGCAAGTACGTTGTGCACCATGTTGCCGTAGGCGATCGACCTTGACCCACAAGAGTTATTGCCCGCCATGCCACCCAGCGTGGCCTGCGCAGACGTGGACACATCCACGGGAAACCAAAGCCCGTGCGGCTTCAATTGCGCATTCAGATGGTCAAGCACCATGCCTGGCTGCACTTCAACCTGACGCGCATCGGGATCCAGGGCGATCAGCCGGTTCAGGTTGCGGCTGAAATCAATGACCAGTGACTCGCCAACCGTCTGCCCACACTGGCTGGTTCCCGCCCCGCGCGACAGCAGCGGCACCTTAAGCTCCGCTGCGAGCTCGATCACGGCGGTCAGATCCTCCTCGTCGGCAGGTGTGACCACCCCGATCGGCATCTGCTGATAGATGGACGCATCGGTTGCGTACCGACCTCGCGTGTAGGCATCGAACCGAACCTCGCCTTTCAGCACAGTGCGAAGACGACGGGCAAGACGACTGCGCTCGAGCGAGGCGGATGTTGAAAAGCCGATGGGCGCGGCTGCGGGGAAAGCGGACATGGCGGCGACAAGACCCTCTACAATTCCCGGATTAGACACCAGCGTCACCCCGATGCGGCAAGTCTCCCCACGCTGCCCGAGCGACCTCGCCCGGGCCTGTGATCGAAAGACCAGCTATGAAACTACCCAGCGGGCTCAGGCTCGACCACCATCCCACCGGGCGGCACTTCCTGCAGATTCCAGGGCCCACCAACGTACCCGACCGTGTGCTTCGCGCAATCGACCACCCCACCATCGATCATCGCGGGCCCGAATTCGGCGAACTCGGCCGGTACGTTCTATCGGGCATTCGCAAGGTGTTTCAGACCGCCCAGCCGGTCATCATTTATTCCGCCTCGGGGACGGGGGCCTGGGAGGCCGCGCTGGTCAATACACTCTCACCGGGCGACCGGGTGCTGATGGTCGAAACCGGGCACTTCGCGGCACTCTGGAAACGGCTTGCCGAACGTCTGGGCCTTGTCACCGAGTACGTCGAAGGCAACTGGCGAAGCGGCATTGATGCCTCTGAAATCGGCCGTCGCCTGTCAGCCGATCACCAACACGCGATCCGTGCGGTGTGCGTGGTTCACAACGAAACCTCATCGGGCATCACCTCAGATATTGCCGCCGTCAGGCGCGCAATCGATGCTGCTGGCCATCCGGCGCTGCTCATGGTTGACACCGTCTCATCCATCGGATCGATCGACTACCGTCACGACGAATGGGGCGTTGACGTCACGATAGCGGGTTCCCAGAAGGGCCTGATGCTGCCGCCCGGGTTGGGCTTCAACGCGGTCAGCCAGAAAGCGCTCGCAGCCAGTCAGACCGCCCAACTGCCCCGTGCATTCTGGGCCTGGGATGAAATGCTCGCAGCCAACGAAAAAGGCTACTGGCCAACCACACCCTCCACCAACCTGCTGTACGGCCTGGCCGAAGCCATCGACATGCTGCTCGATGAAGGCTTGCCCAACGTGTTCGCCCGGCACCTGCGTCACGGTGAAGCCACCCGCCGCGCGGTTCAAGCCTGGGGGCTTGAGCTGCTCTGTCAAAACCCCGAGCAGGCCAGCCCGGTCGTCACGGCGGTCGTCATGCCCGAAGCCCAAGCGGGCAGGCGCCACGACGCTGATCGCCTGCGGCGGCTGGTGCTTGAGCGCCTCAACATGTCACTCGGTACCGGCCTGGGCAAACTCGCCGGCTGGGTGTTCCGTATTGGCCACCTTGGCGACTTCAATGATCTGTCGCTGATTGGCACCTTGGGAGGCGTTGAGATGGGACTGGTTGCCGCGGGCGTACCGCACCGCCCCGGGGGCGTTCAGGCCGCCGTCGACTACCTGGCGGCATGCGCGCAAGAAACTCACTGATGCAGCCCACTAGCGAGCGACCCCGCCCGCGACTTGCGCGTCGCGTCGATGACATTGCGCCGTTCCGGGTGATGGAGCTCGTCAAACGCGCCAATGCGCTGGCCGCTGCCGGTCATCCTGTCATCCAGATGAATATCGGCGAGCCCGATTTCACCGCGCCGCCGCCCGTCGTTGCAGCACTCAAGCAGGCGGCCGATCGGGGTCTGTCGCAATACACGCCGGCCCTCGGCATTGCGGAACTTCGCAAGGCGATCGCCCTCGACTACGGCAGGCGCTACGGGCTCGATATCGCCCCCTCCAGGGTGATTGTGACCGCTGGCGCATCGGCTGCGCTGCTGCTTGCCTGCTGCGCGTTGGTCGATGTGGGTGACCGGGTGCTGATGACCGATCCGAGCTACCCGTGCAACCGGCATTTTGTCGCGGCGTTCAACGGCATCCCGAACCCTGTGCCCACCGGGCCCGAGAACCGTTTTCAGATGACACGGGCACTGCTCGATGCTAATTGGACATCCGCCACCGCGGGCGCACTGCTCGCCACGCCAGCCAATCCCACCGGCACCTCCATCCCGTTTGAGGAACTGCGCGGAATCGTTGAAGCCATACGGGCGCGTGGCGGGTTCAGCCTGATCGATGAAATCTATCTCGGCCTCAGCTACAACAGCACCTCCCGCACCGCGCTTGAACTCGGCGACGATCTCGTCATCTGCAACAGCTTTTCGAAAACATTCAGCATGACGGGCTGGCGGCTGGGCTGGCTGGTGGTGCCCGAATC
The DNA here is from genome assembly GCA_016868375.1 of Betaproteobacteria bacterium. Lineage (GTDB taxonomy): Bacteria > Pseudomonadota > Gammaproteobacteria > Burkholderiales > Burkholderiaceae_E > SYIM01. The sequence continues at coordinate 28,992 of VGHA01000012.1, forward strand.
GCTGGCGCCCGCCTTCGAAAAGCTCGCACAAAACCTGTTCATTTGCGCCTCCGCACTGGCTCAGCATGCGGCGCTCGCGTGCTTCGAACCTGAATCGCTCGCGATCTTCGACCAGCAGCGTGACTCGTTTCGCGAACGCCGTGACTTCATCGTCCCGGCGCTCAGGGCGGTGGGCCTGGACGTCCCCGTGACGCCAGATGGTGCGTTCTATGTCTGGATCGACTGCGTGCGTGTGGCCTCCAACAGCATCGAGTTTGCAGAGCGACTGCTCGACGAAGCCTGGGTATCGCTGGTTCCAGGACATGACTTCGGCCAGCACGAGGCCGACCGATACCTGAGACTGTCTTACGCCACGTCCCGTCCGCAACTTGAGGAAGCGGTCAAGCGGATTGCCGATCTCATCAGACGCGGCTGAGCTTTCTTTTCTGCCAGGCTACGACCCGGCCCCGCCCGCGCGCGGGAACTCATCCGGACTGCCGCGCAGCACCAGTGCGTCGCGGCCTTCAGCAACCGCTTTCAACAGGTCGCGCGTGCGAAGCACCCGCGCACCGTAGCCGCTGTCATGCGGCCTGCGGGCAGCGCCCACATACGCTTTCAGCGCGGCTTCGATGCTGCCTTCACGCACCAGGTGCCCGCGCAGCAGGTCTGCGCCCACCCGGATGTTGGCGTGGAGATCAAACGCTGCATCTTTGCCGCCGAAGGGCTCGAAGCGTTCCACATGAAGATGGGTTCTGATCTGCATCAAACCCTGCGCGCCGCTGCGGTTCTGCGCCAAGGGATCAAACGAGGACTCCGCAGAGATCACGGCCAGCAGCAGCAGTGGATCGAGCTTCACGTCCTCGGCGATTCGATAGGCGATGGCGACCACGGAACTCGCGTGGTCCGCATCAACACGATGGCGTTCAACAATGTTGGCAACCAGCCGGCGCTGCGCCACGATGCGTTCGTCTGGCAGGCGCGGCTCGGTGACTGTGACTGGTTCTGGCGTGGCCGGTTCAGAATTGGTCGACGGGCTCTCCCTGACCGCTGGCTTACGTAACCATCGGCCCTGTCCCGCAAGCTTGGGTGGCTCGGCGGCGCCTGAGGCGATCGCCGCCGAGGCGGCGGACGGTCGGGCCGGATTGATCAGCCACAGCGCCCCGACAACGCTCATTGTCAAGCACGCAGCGACGACTAGCGCTGTCGCGACATCTTTCCACCCAACGCGTTGGGATCTTGCTCCGACATTCATCGGCTTTCTCCAGCAAGAAGCCTCCGTGCCCCTCGACCGGGTTCCGCAAAGCGTCGTTTCGGCGGATGCGCGGTCGGTGATGCGAACGGTGGGAATGACAGGCGGCTGACCCGCGAAGGTTCCGCAGGCCGCACCAGAACCCGGCACGACACAGGTGTCAGGCCAGGCGAAAGGAGGCTTTTGGTTTTAGGATTTGGCCGGATTCTAAGCCGATGCATGCGCTCGAACAAATTGACCCGCCAGACGGACCGACTCCCTTCGAATCCCCTGCGACAGAGTAGGAATAAGCCCTTGCTCCACGTATCCTCAGTCCCACCGAAAGCTGACGCATGAAATATTCCGACCTGCGGGACTTCATCTCCCAACTTGAACGCTCAGGCGAACTCCGCCGAATCGCCGCCCCCGTCTCGCCACAGCTGGAAATGACTGCGATTGCCGATCGGGTCCTGCGCGCGCAGGGACCGGCTTTGCTGTTTGAACGGCCACAGCAGGGCTCGCGACGCTGGTCAGTCCCCGTGCTGGCGAACCTGTTCGGCACCCCACACCGGGTGGCGCTCGGTATGGGTGAATCATCCACCGAGGCGCTCCGTGAGGTTGGCAAGCTGCTCGCCGCGCTCAAAGAGCCCGAACCACCGAAAGGCCTGCGCGATGCCTGGGAGAAGCTGCCGCTCTTGAAGCACGCGCTCACCATGAGCCCGCGCGAGGTGTCGTCCGCCCCGTGTCAGCAGCAGGTGTTTGAGGGGCATGACGTTGATCTCGACCAGCTGCCTGTGCAGACCTGCTGGCCAGGCGACGCGGCCCCCTTGATCACCTGGGGGCTGGTGGTCACCCGCGGGCCGGGAAAGCCGCGGCAGAACCTGGGCATCTACCGACAGCAGGTGCTGTCACGCAACCAGACCATCATGCGCTGGCTTGCGCATCGGGGCGGCGCGCTTGATTTTCGTGACCACGCCACTACCCACCCGGGTCAGCCGTTTCCGCTGGCGGTGGCTCTGGGCGCCGATCCCGCCACCATTCTGGGCGCAGTCACGCCCGTCCCGGACACCTTGTCTGAGTACCAGTTCGCGGGCCTGCTGCGTGGCGGTCGAACCGAAATCGTGCGCTGTATCGGCAGCGATCTGCGCGTTCCGGCAACCGCTGAAATCGTGCTTGAAGGCACGCTGCGCCCCGATCCCGACGGCAGCCTCACGCGCGGACATGCGGCGCGGCTGGGATGGCGCGGCGAGCCGCCCGCATCCGCGTTAAACGGCTGGGAGATGGCGCTCGAAGGCCCCTTTGGCGACCACACCGGCTACTACAACGAGCAGGACTGGTTTCCGGTGTTCACCATCGACCGGATCACGCAGCGCAGAGACCCCATCTACCACAGCACCTACACGGGCAAACCGCCCGATGAGCCGGCGATCCTTGGGGTGGCGCTCAACGAGGTGTTCGTGCCCATTTTGTGTCGCCAGTTCACCGAGATCGTCGACTTCTATTTGCCACCCGAGGGCTGCTCCTACCGCCTCGCCGTGGTGTCGATGCGCAAACAGTATCCCGGGCATGCCAAGCGCGTGATGTTCGGCATCTGGAGCTTTCTGCGCCAGTTCATGTACACCAAAATGATCATCGTGGTCGATGACGACGTGAACGTGCGCGACTGGAAAGAAGTGATCTGGGCGCTCACCACACGTGTCGATCCCACCCGGGACACCACGCTGGTCGACAGCACGCCAATCGACTATCTTGACTTCGCCTCGCCCGTGTCGGGGCTCGGTTCAAAGATGGGTATCGATGCGACCAACAAGTGGCCCGGAGAAACCAATCGCGAGTGGGGCCGGCCGATTTCCATGCAGGCCGATGTCCGTGCCCGGGTGGATGCGATGTGGCGCGACCTGGGGCTCTGAGCGGCAAACCGACGGTCTGCGATCAGCCGTTGTCGTAAACCCAGCGCAGGAACGTATCCTGGGCAGGCTGAGCCCCCAGGATCTTTTCAGCGTTGATGATCATGACCACCGCATAGCGGCGCCCCGATGCTGCATCCACGTAGCCGGCGATTGATTTCACATCGCGCAGGCTGCCGGTCTTGATCCAGGCGCGCCCTGCGACCGGGTGGCGCTGCAAACGCCCACGCATCGTCCCGTCGATGCCAACCTGCGGCAGCGTGACCCGAAATAAATCGCCATGCGCGCCCGCCGCGGCATGAACCAGCAGCTGTCCCAGGTGCGCAGCGCTGATCCGTTCTTCGCGCGAGAGCCCGGAACCATTGTCGATCACCAGTTCAGGAAACCGCAGGCCCCGGTTGTCGAGCCATTGCCGCACCATCTCTCGCATTCGCTGAGGGGAGCCCGGCTCAGCGGGGGTGGCAGCGGCCGCCAACAGCACCTGACGCGTCATGACGTTATTGCTGAACTTGTTGATGTCATGGGTAACGTCGGAGAGCGTACGTGGCGAGACCCACTGCTGCCAACTTGGGAGCCGCGATGACGCGCCGGCCTCGATGCGGGTTTTGCCGCGCAGCGATCCTCCTGCCGCCTGCCAGGCCGCCTTGAAGAACCCGTGGATAAATTCGCGATGAGGCAGAACCGCTGCGTAAATGCCCTGCTCGCCACAGGACGGAAAGTATTTTCCGCCCACGCGAATCGTTGCAATCGCTCCGCCCGCAGCGGTTGCTGTGACACCGCCATCTCGCACCCAGAGCGCGAGCGAACCGGGCTGGCACGCCCCGGTGTGTACGGCAAGCTCATTGACCAATCGCACATCGGCCAGCGGCGGATCCAGCGCAACCACTGCCTTGTCGCCTGCCGGCCTGACAACGATCCGCACTGACTTGAAGTTCATGAGCGCTGCATGCGGCGCTACGTTGTAAGGCTGTGAGGCATCGCCATCGAGCGGCGCGCCAGGCTCAGCCCGCAAATCGAACAGCGCATCGTCGATCACCAGATCGCCGCGGATGTCGCGCAAGCCCGCAGCCCGCATCCGGCGAATGAACTCGGTCAGATCCTCGACGACCAGCTTTGGATCGCCACCACCGCGCAGGATGAGGTTGCCTTCGAGCACGCCCTGTGTAAGCGGCCCATCCAGATGTGCAGACGTCACCCACCGATGATCCGGGCCAAGCGTGGTCAGGGCCACGTAGGTGCTGAGAAGCTTTATGGTCGAAGCAGGATTCAGCGCCCGCGCAGCGTTCCACTCAATGAGTGACGCGCCCCCTGCCACCGGCAGTGCGATCAGGCCCACCTGAGCGGGCATGACACCCGTTGCGGCAATCCAGCTGCCAACCGGGGCTGGCGGTTCGAGCTGAGCTTGGGCGGGCCAGACCCCCGCAAAAACGCCCACCGCGAAAAGCCCGGCGGCCAGCAGGCGCGCGGCAACCCCGTTCTTCCAAGTCATCTGATTAGTCTCGATTGATCTGCATTCAATGCCAGCCGGCCGCGATGGTACCCGAAGGCTTTCCTGGGCTCTCGGATCGGGTCAACTTGACCCCCTCTTCCTCACTGCCTAACATCCGGGCATGGAACAAGACGTGCAACTTCTCAGCGAGCAAATCGATCGATTGCTTGCCAATATGCGCCGGCTGGTCGACGAAAACGCTCGTCTGAAAGCGGCGCTTTCCAACAGTCAGGCGAGCAATGCCGATCTGCGCGAACGCATGGCGGATGCCCGCTCGCGGGTTGAGTTTGCGCTGTCCCGACTTCCCGCTGACATTCCCGACGCCTCCTGAAACCGCCCGGTCGGACACCAAGCCGCGCCGGCTGAACCCTTTATTTCACCGAGCCCCAGATGGAACAGATCGACGTCAGGATCCTGGATCGAGAATACCGGCTGTCGGTCACCCCGGAAGACAAAGACCGGCTGATTCGCGCCGCGCAGATGGTCGATACGAAAATGCGTGCCATTCGTGACTCGGGCCGCGTATCGAGCCCAGACCGGATCGCGGTGCTGGCTGCGTTGCAGTTTGCCCATCAGATCCTGGGTAACGGCAATGACGCGCAGGCCGAGCAGGCTGCTGAAGTCGGCCGCCGCTTGCGTAAAATCAATGACACACTCGAGACCGAGCTGCGCAAGCAGGAAAACCTGTTCTGACAGCCGGGTGCGAAGGCCGGGCGCGATACAATTCAGCTGCCCTGCGGTGTTCGATTAGGCCAAACATTCCTTGAACCAATAATGTGACTCAGGCCACGGCGATTCGCGTACCGCTGTTGTGATCGTCCCTCGTCGGATGAACCTGATGCGGTGCCTGCTGTGGCCGACCTGAACTTCACGGTTCAGGATGCTGGTCTGCCGGCACAGGCGGGGCACCTTTCGCAGCCAGTCGTTATCCCAGAGGGCTATCCATGAACGAGGTTGCACCGACCGGCGTGCTGCACATCGGAATCAACCTTGGCAATCCGGTGATCGCGCAGCGCTCGCCTGAGGGCGACGAGCCGCTGGGCATTGGCGCGGCGTTGGGGCGAGCCTTTGCAAACCAGCTTGGGCTCCCGTACCGGTTTCGCACCTGGGATACCGCTGGGAAAATGGCTGACGCCGCGCAGCGCCACGAATGGGACGTCGCTTTTCTTGCGGTCGATCCAGCCCGTGCCGCCGACATCGACTTCACCGCGCCCTATGTTCATATCGAAGGTACCTGCATGGTGAGGCAGGATTCACCCGCGATCTCACTCGCTGATCTCGATCAGCCCGGCAATCGGATCGCGGTCGCCCTCAAATCCGCTTACGACCTTTTCCTGAGTCGCGACGTGCGGCACGCAACGCTCATTCGCGAACCTGATTCCGATGCGGCTTTCGACGCCTTCCTGTCGCGCCGGTTGGAGGCTGTTGCGGGTATTCGCCAGCCACTGGAAGCCGCCGCGCAGGCCCAGCCCGGGCTACGCGTTCTGGCGCAAAGTTTCATGACGATTCGGCAGGCGGCAGGCGTTCCAAAAGGCCGAACCAAGGCGCGTCAGCTGCTCGCCCAATTCATCGAGGACAGCAAGCGTAATGGACTGGTGGCCCGCGCCCTCGCCGATAGCGGCGTCGGGCCGGTAACGATCGCACCGCCCGCCTCTGACCCTGCGCTGAACCATTAAGGCGATCACGCCAGCCGGATCCCCTACCCGTGGCCGCACCCCGCAATTTCTGGCTGATGAAGTCCGAGCCGGACGAATGCTCGATCGACGACGCGCTGGGCGCACCGAACAGCACCGTGCCCTGGGTGGGCGTGCGCAACTACCAGGCGCGCAACTTTATGCGCGACACCATGCAGATCGGAGACGGGGTGTTGTTCTATCACTCGGGCTGCGCCGAGCCTGGCATTGCCGGGCTCGCGGAGGTGGCGTCAAAACCCTACCCGGACCCCACCCAGTTCGACGCGGCCTCGCCCTATTTCGACCCCGCCAGCCGCACCCATCAGCCTCGATGGATTCTGGTTGACGTCAAGGCCGTTCGTCGCACGCGCCTGGTATCGCTGGCTGCCATGCGCGCCCGCGATGAACTGTCTGACATGCAGGTGTTACGCCGGGGTAACCGGCTGTCGATTACGCCGGTGTCGCCGGATCAGTGGCAGGCGGTGCTGAGACTGCTGGCTTCGGGCTGAGTCCGCGAGGTAGGGGGAAGGTTACTTTCTCCTCGACACCGGGCAGCGTGCTCACGCGCGCCGCGCCCAACTCGCTCAGCCTTGCCACCACCTCGGACACCAGCACCTCGGGCGCTGACGCTCCGGCGGTCACGCCGATCCGGTGCCGCCCCACCAGCCAGGACGCATCCAGTTGCGCCGCAGAACCGATCAGCCTTGCCTCACACCCCATTTTCTCGGCAACCTCGCGCAGCCGGTTACTGTTGGAGCTGCTTTTTGACCCGATGACCAGCACCAGGTCGCACTGTGGCGCCATGAACTTGACCGCATCCTGGCGGTTCTGCGTCGCATAGCAGATATCCTGCTTCTTCGGCTCTGCAATAAGCGGAAACTTCTGACGAAGCGCATCGATCACGGCCTGGCAGTCATCAACCGACAGCGTGGTTTGCGTCACATAAGCGAGCCGGGTGGGATCAGCCACCTGCAGCCGCGCAACATCATCAACGGTTTCAACCAGATGGATGCCATCGTCGATCTGACCCATCGTGCCTTCCACTTCAGGATGGCCGGCATGGCCAATCATGACCAGCTCGCGCCCTTCCTGGCGCATTTTCGACACTTCGACATGAACCTTGGTGACCAGAGGACAGGTGGCGTCAAACACCCGAAGTCCCCGGGCCTCAGCCTTGGTGCGAACAGCACGCGATACGCCGTGCGCTGAAAAAATCAGGACCGCCCCATCGGGGACATCGTCGACCGAGTCGACGAAAACCGCACCCTTCGTTCTCAACTCGCCCACCACATGATCGTTATGGACAATCTCATGCCGCACGTACACAGGGCCACCAAAGTTTTCGAGCGCGCGTTCGACGATTTCGATTGCACGGTCAACGCCAGCGCAGAATCCGCGCGGTTGGGCGAGCACGACATCCATCTTCGACTCCTCAGAGCACGCCCAGAATCTCAACCTCAAAGTTGAGCGCCTGGCCGGCCAGCGGGTGATTGAAATCAAACAGCACCGACTGCTCGGTGATTTCCTTGAGCACGCCCGCATAACGCCCGCCACCCGGCGCGGGAAGTTCGACCAGATCACCCGGCTCATAAGCCGTTCCCGGTGTGGTGTGTGCGTCAAACACGGATCGCGACAGTCGCTGAATCAGCTCGGGGTTACGGGGCCCGAACGCCTCGCCTGGCGAAAGCTCGAATTGCCTGCGATCGCCTTCGCTGAGGCCGAGCAGGCATCGTTCGAGCGGCTCAGCCAGCTGCCCTATTCCGAGCTGGAGCGTGGCGGGCTTTCCACCGAAAGTGGTGATGACATCAGCCCCGAGCTCAGAAAGCGTCAGCCGGTAATGCAGCGTGAGGTGCGAATCCAGCGCAACGCGTGGCGCGTCAGACGCTGCCAGCGCCGCGTCAGCGGCGCCTTCCGTAGAGCGGGGCGTGGAGTTATTCATCCAACCCATTGTAAAGGAACCCCGATGCCCGCCGAGCACTCTCGTACCACCCGCGCTCAGGCCCCTCGCCCAGCCCGTTGGCCCTTGATGGCGCGCCTGCTGCGAGACGGCGTTCAGGCAATGTCTGATGCCGAGCTCATCGCGGTCCTGATCCGCAAGAGCGCCACCGGCTCCCAAGCGGAACAAACCGCTGTGCGCCTGCTTGACAGCCACCGCGGCTCGCTTCGGGCGCTGGCCGCCCGCGGATTCACCGCCGGCTTCCCACTGCATTCAACCCACGCTGTGCTCCAGGCAGCCCTTGAATTCACCCGTCGCAGCCTGTTGGAGACCCTGCGCGAGCGTCCTCTGATCAACTCGCCGTCCGATCTCCACCACTTTCTGGCGCTATGGCTGCGCGAGCGCCCACGCGAATGCTTCGCTGCGTTGTTTCTCGACAGCCAGAACCGTCTGATCTGTGCCGAAGAAATGTTTGCGGGCAGCGTTGCCCAAACGGTGGTTTACCCTCGCGAAATTGCCCGCCGCGCGCTCGAAACCGGCGCCTGCTCGCTGATCGTGGCCCACAACCACCCATCGGGGGTCACTGAGCCCAGCGCCGCTGACAGAAAACTTACCCAGGCGCTTCGCGACGCGCTTCGGCTGCTTGACCTGCCGCTTCTCGATCACATCATCGTCGCTGACAACCGCTGTTTTTCGTTTGCAGAGGCGGGGCTCATCTGAACAACCCCTCGATTTGCGAACCCCATCCATTCCCCCTTATAATTTTTGTTCAGCTTTTCCCACCCACATTCGATATTTAGGAGCCTTCCATGGCCCGAGTCTGCCAGGTCACCGGCAAAGCGCCGATGGTTGGAAACAACGTTTCGCACGCGAACAACAAAACCAAGCGGCGTTTTCTTCCCAATTTGCAAAACCGCAAATTCTGGCTTGAAAGCGAGAAGCGCTGGGTACGTCTTCGCCTTACCAACGCGGCGCTTCGTCTCATCGACAAGAAGGGGCTCGACGTTGTGGTGGCCGATCTACGGGCTCGTGGCGAGTCGGTCTGATTCGGGCCTGATCCAGGTCTGATCCAGCCATCTTTCATTTCGGATTCATAGCCAAGACCCCTCTTGGTTCTTAGCAGGAACATCGATCATGCGCGAAAAAATCAAACTCGAATCCACCGCAGGCACCGGGCACTTCTACACCACCACCAAGAACAAACGGACCATGCCGGAAAAGATGGAGATCAAGAAGTTCGATCCGGTTGCCCGCAAGCACGTCGCCTATAAAGAAACCAAGATCAAGTAATTCCGCGGTTTCAGACGAAAAAAAAACGCCAGGTTCCAGCCTGGCGTTTTTGTTTCCGGCGACCGGGTTAACTCAGGCCGCCGCGTACGATCGAATTCGCAGAGACATCGATCGCAGCGCTGGAATGTCGCTGGATTCCGCGCGCTGGCACCATTGTTGAAGCATCGATACCAGCTGCTCGCGGGAACGGTTTGACCGCTCCCAGATCTCGCCCAGCTCGCGGCGCATTTCAACCAGCATGCTCAGGCGCTCGCTGGCTGCCAATACCTCTGGCAGCGCAGCCTGCTGATCGCGACTCCAGCGACCCGCATCCAGCGGCAGCCAATGTCGGGCGGCCTTCAGCAACTGCCCTTCCGGGCGGCTCAACCTTGACAGGCGAGCGGACTCTTCGGCGCAGGCCTTGCGCAGCGACCGTGCGAACTGCTGCATGACATCGTAGCGGTGAGCAATGAGCGCCTGCAAAGCGTCAAGATCGATCCTGGTCCGTGCATCAGTAAGCTTGGGCGTAGGCGCCACCTTCTTGACCCGTGCAAGCCCCACCAGGGACATGAGGCGGATATACAGCCAGCCAATGTCAAATTCGTACCACTTGTTCGACAACCTGGCTGAGGTGGGAAACGCGTGGTGGTTGTTATGCAATTCTTCCCCACCAATCAGAATGCCCCACGGAAGAATGTTGGTGCTGGCATCGGGACAGTCGAAGTTTCGATAACCGCGGGCATGTCCCAGGCCGTTGATGACACCGGCGGCGAGCACCGGAATCCACATCATCTGAATGCCGAATACCGAAATGCCAACGATGCCAAACAAAGCAACGTTGATGGCAAGCATCAGCAGGATTCCGCCGGACGGGAAGCGTGAATACAGATTGCGCTCGATCCAGTCATCGGGCGTTCCGTGGCTGTACTTTTCAATGGTTTCCCGGTTCAACGCTTCGGCACGATACAGTTCGGCGCCTTCGAGCAGAACCTTGCGCAAACCGAACCGCACCGGGCTGTGCGGATCTTCGGGGCCTTCGCACTTGGCGTGGTGCTTGCGATGAATGGCCGCCCACTCGCGGGTGATCATTCCGGTGCTAAGCCACAGCCAAAACCGGAAGAAGTGCGACACAGACGGATGCAGGTCAAGGGCCCGATGCGCCTGGTGCCGGTGCAAATAGATGGTTACGCCGGCGATGGTGATATGCGTGAACACCAGCGTGCAGACAACGATCTGCCAGGCGCTCGCGTTCAGCAAACCCTCGTCCAAAAACCGCAATACGAAATCGATCAAAGCATGTCCTCCTGCCTTACTGCCTGCCAAGCCGTGCGCACTGGCCGGCCTGCAGTCCGTGATTTTAGCCCGATGCTTCCGCGGCCGCACCCGATTGATTCGTCAACCGGACCCGCCGCCAGCGAATTCCAAAGAAAGCATCGGTTCCGTGCCGATGCGGAACGCAGACCAAAGCGCCGTCGACAAATGCGTCGTCGGGCAGCGTGGCCCCCGCTGCCGCCATAATGGGCTGGGCGTCCTCGCGCTGGAACTCCGGGTGTCGCTCTTCGAACCACTTCGCCTGGGCTTCATTTTCTTCCGCGAGCAGGCTGCACGTGGCGTAGACCAGCACCCCATCAGGGGCAACCAGCCGGGCTGCGGCCGCGAGAATTGAACGCTGTTCGTGGCAAAGACGCGACAGATCCTCGGGGCCGAACCGCCATTTGAGGTCGGGATTGCGGCGCAATGTGCCTGATCCGGTGCAGGGTGCATCGACTAGCACAGCATGCGCGCGTCCGACCAGGCGCTCAAGCTTGCGGTCGGTCAGGCTGTCAATCGCAAAGGGCTGAACATTGGTTGCACCGCTTCGGGTGAGTCTGGGCCGCAGGCGCTGCAGCCTGGCAATTGAAACATCGCAGGCGAAGATTTGCCCGCTTGAGTGCATGGATGCCGCCAGCGACAGCGTTTTGCCGCCCGCCCCAGCACACAGATCGACCACATTCTGACCCCGGCGCGCGCCCACCAGCAGGGCAAGCAGCTGGCTGCCCGCATCCTGCACTTCAAAGGCCCCGTCCTCAAAGGCTGCACTTCGTTCAAGCGCCGGGTGGCCATCGACCTCCATGGCGCATGGCGCGATCGACAGCGGGCGGACATGCAACCCCTCCTGGGTCAGCCGCTCGATCAGCGCGTCGCGCCGGGTCTTCAGCAGGTTCGCACGCAGGTGCAAGGAGGCAGGCTCGAGCAGCGCGCGGCCAAGGGCCCGCGCCTCGGCTTCACCAAACCGCTCACATAGCTTCTGGTAAAGCCAATCGGGCAGGCTGAGGGCAACAGGTACCGGCAGCGCATCGAGATTGGCTGCCGGGAGCCGAGCCAGCCAGTCAGGCTGGGCGGGAAGATTAACAGCGCCGGCGGGCACCACACCCTGCGAACTGGCCGCCCGGTCGCGCCAGACGCGCGACAGCCGCGCCAGGCGGTCCTCCAGAGGCCCTTCGCCCGCTTCAGCGAAGTGGGCATACAGGCGTTTGTTGCGCAAAACATCGAACACGGTGTCGGCGATGTCGGCTCGATCACGGCGTCCCAGCGAACGATGCTCTCTAAAAAAACGTCGCAGCACCGCATCGGCCGGGGCGTTGAGCGCGAGCGCTTCGCCAAGTACGCGCCGCAACAGGTCGGGTACCCGCTCGGGCGGCGGACGATCGCCGCGAGGCCTGTGTTTGCGCGATTCGGCAGGCCGCTTCATGCGAACCACATCGACTGTGTTTCAGCCGCCGCAGGCGAATCAAGCCTGACGCGAGCTCCGTCAACCTGCAGCCTGCCATCAAGATGCCATTTCACGGCGAGCGGCAGGATATGGTGCTCGGCGCTGAGAACCCGCGCGGCCAGCGTTGATTCGGTGTCGACATCCTGGATGGCCAGCGCCGCCTGAGCGATGATCGGTCCGGCATCGAGCTCGGGACTGACGTAGTGCACGGTGGCGCCATGGATGCGCGCGCCGCTGTCGAGCGCGCGTCGATGGGTGTGCAGGCCTGGAAAGGCGGGCAGAAGAGACGGATGAATGTTCAGCATTCGAAGGGGGTACTGCTCAACGAGTTCGGTTGGCAGGATTCGCATGAAACCGGCAAGGACCACCAGGTCAGGCTGCAGACAAGCCAGCGTGTCCCCCAGCGATTGATTAAAAGCCTGACGGCTGGCGAAGCCGTTTGCATCAACAACTTCAAGCCGGACCCCGCGAGACCTGGCACGATCGCAGGCCGGTGAATGGGGGCGGTCTGAGATGACCGCTTCAATTCGGGCGTTCCAGCGCTGCTCTGAACACGCATCAAGCAGCGCGGTCATGTTTGAGCCGCGCCCGGACACGAGCACGACAATTTTTTTCATCACCTCGATGATACCACCGGCATGCTCGCCGTAAGGCCCAGCAAAATCTTATAATTCAAGGTTTTGCATTGCCTTTTCGAGCCCGCCGCCCATGGAGGTTTTCCGAAGACTGCCGCCGCCGCCGAAGCGCCGCCCCTGCGCGCTCACGATCGGCAACTTTGACGGTGTGCATCGTGGCCATCAGGCGGTCATCACCCAGCTGAAGCAGCGCGCGGGCGCGCAAGAGCTCGCCACCTGCGTGCTCACATTTGAGCCGCATCCGCGCGAGTATTTCGCCAAGCTTGCCCGCGATCCAAGCCGCGCGCCCGCACACATCCAGACCACCCGGGACAAATTGAACGCGCTGAGCGCCCTGGGAGTCGATCGCGTCTGTGTCGCCCGATTCGATGCGCGAATCGCACAGCTGTCCGCTCGGGCATTTTTCGATCAGATCATCGTTGAAGGACTCGGAGCCCGAGATCTGCTGGTGGGCGATGATTTCCGCTTCGGTCATCAGCGCCAGGGCGACTTCGCTCTTCTCAAATCGATGTGTGACGAGCGTGGCATTGGCTGCTCCCGAATCGGCTCATTCGAAGTCGATGGGCTGCGCGTCTCCAGTTCGGAAGTGCGCGAAGCGCTCGCCACCGGCGACTTCCAACGCGCCCGCCATCTGCTGGGCCGCGCATTCACGGTCACCGGCCACGTCCTGCATGGTCGCAAGCTCGGCCGCACGATCGGCTTCCCAACGCTCAATCTCAAGATTCCGTTCGAACGGCCCGCGCTGTCAGGCATTTTCGTCGTGCGCGTCCACGGGCTGCGCGACCATCCGCTGGAAGGCGTTGCCAGCCTCGGCACACGGCCCGCGGTGGAAGCCAACGGCCGCCTGCTGCTCGAGGTTCACCTGTTCGATTTTTCCGATGTCGTGTACGGTCGCGTCATCAGCGTTGAGTTCATGACCCGGCTGCGCGAAGAGCGGCACTATGACTCGCTCGAACTGCTCACCGCACAGATTGCGCGCGATGCTGAGCAGGCGCGCGCCTGGCACGCAGCCCATCCTTTTCAAGCAGATACCCTCCCGAGAGATTGACATGCCCGATGGCAAATCCCCTGCACCCGATAAGCCGACGTGGCGCGACACGCTGAATCTGCCCGATACGCCCTTTCCCATGCGAGGCGATCTGGCGCGGCGCGAACCCGGCTGGACAAGTACCTGGCAGGACAAGGGAACGTATCGCCGCATTCGCGAAGTCTGCAAAGGTCGGCCGATCTGGGTGCTGCACGACGGTCCACCCTATGCCAACGGCGACATTCATATCGGCCATGCGGTCAACAAGATCCTGAAAGACATCATCGTCAAAAGCCGCAACATGTCCGGGTTTGACGCCCGCTACGTGCCAGGCTGGGATTGCCACGGCATGCCCATCGAGATCCAGATCGAAAAGCAGTTCGGCAAGAATCTGCCCGCCGATCAGGTCCAGGCGAAGTCGCGCGCGTACGCCACGGAACAGATCGCACGCCAGAAAAAAGATTTCATCCGGCTCGGCGTGCTGGGCGACTGGGACAACCCCTACCTCACGATGGCTTTCCGCAATGAGGCCGATGAGCTGCGGTCGCTGGGCAAAATGCTTGAACGCGGCTTTCTGTTCCGGGGGCTCAAGCCCGTCAACTGGTGCTTCGACTGCGGTTCAGCGCTTGCCGAGGCCGAGGTTGAATACGCCGACCGGAACGATCCCGCCATCGATGTGGGGTTCCCGTTCGTGGCCGAGGAACTGCCGAAGATCGCGCGCGCATTCGGGCTCGAGGCCCTGCCGCTTGAACGCGGTTTCTGCGTGATCTGGACGACCACCCCGTGGACGATTCCCGCCAATCAGGCGCTCAATATTCATCCCGATTTTGAATACGCCTTGGTGCGCACCGTCTGGCAAGACGCGCCCACGCTGCTGCTGCTGGCAGCCGATCGGGTTGAAAGCTGCCTGGCATCCTGGCAACTGCAGGGCGAGATCATCGCGCGCTGCCCGGGTCGTGCGCTTGAACTGATCCGCTTCGCGCATCCGTTTGCGGGACGCGCGTCACCGGTTTATCTGGGCGACTACGTCACGCTCGACAGTGGAACCGGGGTCGTGCACTCGGCGCCTGCCTACGGCATTGAGGATTTCGTGTCCTGCAAACGCTACGGCATGAAAGATTCAGACATCCTGCAGCCGGTGCTGGGCGATGGCACCTACGCCAAATCACTGCCTGAGTTCGGTGGGCTGATGATCTGGGATGCGAACCCCAAAATCATCGAACACCTGCGGGCACACCAGGCCCTGTTTTCGTCGCGAAAAAACGCGCACAGCACCATGCACTGCTGGCGCCACAAGACACCCATCATCTATCGCGCATCTAGCCAGTGGTTCGCAGGCATGGACGTGAAGCCGACCGATGGTGGCGCCACGCTTCGCGAAACCGCGCTCGCAGGCGTTGAAGCCACCCAGTTCTTCCCAGGCTGGGGAAAAGCCCGGCTTCACGGCATGATCGCCAACCGCCCCGACTGGACGCTGTCGCGCCAGCGTCAATGGGGGGTGCCCATGGCGTTCTTCGTGCACCGCGAAACCGGTGCGCTTCACCCCAGAACCGCTGAACTGCTGGAAGCCGTCGCGCAGCGCATTGAACGCGACGGCGTCGAGGCCTGGCAACGCCTCGACCCGCGCGAACTCCTGGGCGATGACGCCGAGCACTACCAAAAGAACCGCGACACGCTCGACGTCTGGTTCGACTCCGGTACCACCCACCAGACTGTGCTGCGCGGCTCGCACGCCGCGCAGTCGCAGTTCCCCGCCGATATGTATCTGGAAGGCTCGGATCAGCACCGCGGTTGGTTCCACTCATCGCTGCTCACGTCAGCCATGCTCAATGGTGTCGCGCCTTATCGAGCGCTTCTCACCCACGGCTTTGTGGTCGATGGCGAAGGCCGCAAGATGAGCAAGTCGCTCGGTAACGTGATTGCGCCGCAGAAGGTGTCCGATACGCTGGGCGCGGAAATTCTGCGGCTGTGGGTCGCCAGCACCGACTACTCGGGCGAGCTGTCGCTGTCCGATGAAATCTTGAAGCGCGTGGTTGAAGCTTATCGCCGAATCCGCAACACGCTGCGGTTTCTGCTTGCCAACGTTGCCGACTTCAACATTGAGCGCGATGCCGTGCCCATTGCCCAGATGCTCGACATTGATCGCTATGCGATTGCGCTCGCCGCACAGTGGCAGCAGGCGATCACTACCGACTACGAGCGCTATGAATTCCATCCTGCGATCGTAAGAATTCAGACATTCTGCTCGGAGGATCTTGGCGCGTTTTACCTCGACATCCTGAAAGATCGCCTTTACACCAGCGCAACCCAGTCGCCGGCTCGCCGGTCGGCGCAGACCGCAATCTGGCACATCACCAGCGCACTGCTGCGCGTCATCGCGCCGGTGCTGTCGTTTACCGCCGAAGAAGCCTGGCCGCTGTTCGCACCGGAACGTCATCAGGCCCGCGGCGAAACCATCTTCACTGAGGTCTGGCACGCGTTCCCGCCTGTCGCCGATGCCGACGCGTTGATCGCACGCTGGACGCGGCTGCGCGAGATCCGCGCTGAGGTGCTGCGCGAGCTGGAAACCGTACGCGGGGCGGGTGCCATCGGGTCATCCCTGCAGGCCGAAATCGAAATCGCGGCCTCGGGTGATGATCTGGCGCTGCTTGAATCGCTGGGCAATGATTTGCGCTTCGTGACGATCACCTCGCAGGCGCTGACGCGCGCCGCTGAACCGGGGTCGGCTGCGCCCAGCGTGCGGGTCACCCCCAGCCAGCATGCCAAGTGCGAGCGCTGCTGGCACTGGCGCAGCGACGTGGGTCACGATCCCGCCCGCCCTGGTCTGTGCGGGCGCTGCGCAGCCAACCTGTTCGGCGCCGGTGAACCCCGGCGCTTCGCCTGACCGGCAGGCACCGTGACAACGCGCAGCAAACCCACGCCCCGCTCGGGCTTTGCCCGGTGGCTCGCGATCGCGCTTGGTCTGGTGCTGCTTGATCAGCTCACCAAGCAGGCGGTATTGCTGTCATTCAAAACCGGCGAACGGCTTCCGATCATCGCGGATTTCTTTGATCTGACGCTGCTGTTCAACCGCGGCGCTGCGTTCAGCCTGCTCGCTGATGCAGGAGGCTGGCAGCGCTGGTTCTTTATCGGCATCGGTGTCGTGGCAACGCTGTTCATCGGCTGGATGCTGTGGCGGCACGGCTCGCAACGCCTGTTTTCATTCGCGCTCACCCTGATTCTGGGCGGCGCGATCGGTAACGTGATCGATCGGGTCCTACGGGGTGAGGTGGTCGACTTTCTGCTGTTCTACTGGCGTGGCTGGCACTTTCCGGCTTTCAATGTGGCCGACAGTGCGATCACAATTGGCGCGGCGCTGCTGATCATCGATGAGCTGCTGCGCGTACGGCGCGGGCGCTGAACCGCCTCGTCTCAGTCATCGGAGAAACCCATGGGTGTCAGTGGCAAGCGGATCGTGCTCGGCGTCACCGGAGGTGTCGCCGCCTACAAGGCGGCGGTGCTCACGCGCGAACTGCAGCGCGCCGGCGCGCAGGTACAGGTGGTCATGACCGAGGCGGGCACCCGCTTCGTCGGGCCAGCCACCTTTCAAGCGCTCACCGGCGAGCCGGTATTTGTTGACCAGTGGGATGCACGCATTGTTAACGGCATGGCGCATATCGAACTGTCGCGGGCCGCAGACGCGATCGTCATTGCGCCGGCCAGCGCTGATTTCATCGCAAGCCTGGCGCAGGGGCGCGCCGGCGACCTGCTTGCCACGCTGTGCCTCGCGCGCGAGTGCCCGCTTGCCGTGGCGCCGGCCATGAATCGGCAGATGTGGGAGAACCCTGCCACCCAACGTAACATCCAACAGCTTCGCAACGACGGCATCGAAGTGGTCGGCCCGGACAGCGGTGATCAGGCCTGCGGCGAAACAGGTATGGGGCGAATGCTGGAACCCGAGGCCATTGTTGAAGCGCTCGCATCCTGGCTGAGTCCCAAGCCGCTACTCGGCAAGCGTGTGCTGATTACCGCAGGCCCAACCTTCGAGCCAATCGATCCGGTGCGCGGCATTACCAACCGCTCCTCGGGCAAGATGGGCTTTGCGCTCGCGGGCGCCTGCGTCCAGGCGGGCGCTGAGGTCACGCTGGTGGCGGGCCCGGTGTCGCTCGACACGCCCTGGGGCGTCCGGCAGCGCATCAATGTGCAGACTGCGCAGCAGATGCACGATGCCGTGCACAGACAACTCGACGCCGCTGCCCATGCAGCCCATCCCCACGATGTCTTTATCGCCGTGGCGGCGGTCGCCGACTGGCGTCCCGCCTCCTACAGCGACGCCAAGATCAAAAAGACCGATGCACAGTCGGTCCCCCAGCTTCAATTCACGCAAAACCCTGACATCCTCGCCAGCGTCGCGGCGCGTAAGCCCGCGCCCTATTGCGTCGGGTTTGCAGCGGAGAGCGATTCGCTGGAACGTCATGGCCGCGACAAGCTGATCCGTAAGGGCATTCCGCTGCTGGTGGCCAACATTGGGCATGAAACCTTTGGCCGTGACGATAACGAACTGCTGGTGCTGGATGGCAGCAGTCAGACCCGGCTTGCGCGCGCGCCCAAGCACGAGCTTGCGCGCGAACTGGTGCACGAGATTGCCCGCAGGCTTGATCTGCCGCGCTGACCACCACGCTTTCCTTGATCTTCAGGATGCTCTATGCAGGTCGACTTAAAAATTCTTGATGAGCGGTTGCGCGACGCGCTGCCCGCCTATGCAACGCCGGGCAGCGCCGGGCTTGACTTGCGCGCGTGCCTGGATTCGCCGCTGACCCTGCAGCCTGGCGATGCGCAGCTGATCCCAACCGGGCTTGCAATGCATCTGGCCGACCCGGGCTACGCTGCGATGATCCTGCCGCGATCCGGCCTGGGGGCCAAGCACGGCATCGTGCTCGGCAATCTGGTCGGGCTGATCGACTCCGACTACCAGGGTCCGCTGATGGTGTCGTGCTGGAACCGGGGGCGTGAGGCCTTCACGATCCAGCCGCTTGAGCGCATCGCACAGATGATCATCGTGCCGGTGGCACAGGCACAGTTTCGCGCGGTGGAAAGCTTTGAAGCGAGCGCGCGCGGCGCAGGCGGTTTCGGCAGCACCGGGCGTGGCTAGCGCATGGCGCGGCCAACCCCGATCAAGCCGCCCGCTGCGCCGCAATCAGCTGATCGAGTTTGACCGAGTCGGCTGCGAACAGGCGAATGCCTTCTGCGAGTTTCTCGGTCGCCATTGCATCGTCGTTCACCGAGAATCGGAACAGTTTTTCATCGAAGCGCACCCGCTCGATGGCGAGCGTGCGTGATCGCGCGGCATCCAGGCGTTGCGGCGCGTCGGCATCGCTTTGGCGCAACTGCTCGAGCAACTCAGGGCTGATCGTGAGCAGATCGCAACCGGCCAGCGCGAAAATCTGTCCGGTGTTGCGAAAGCTGGCCCCCATCACCTCGGTGGTATAGCCGAACTTCTTGTAGTAATCGAAGATGCGCCGAACCGAGAGCACGCCGGGGTCGTCATCCGGCGCGTAATCGTGCCCGTCGCGCTTGCGATACCAGTCCATGATCCGCCCAACAAAAGGCGAGATCAGCGTGACACCGGCATCCGCGCAGGCCACTGCCTGCGCAAACGAAAAAATCAGCGTCAGATTGCAGCGGATTCCCTCGGCCTCAAGGCGCTCGGCTGCACGAATACCTTCCCAGGTTGCGGCGATTTTAATCATCACCCGATCACGGCCAATGCCTGCCTCGGCATAGCGCTCGATGATCCCGCGGGCCCGATCCATCGTTCCGGCTGCATCAAACGACAAGCGCGCATCGACCTCGGTGGACACCCGCCCCGGCACGATCGCGAGAATTTCGCGGCCAAATCGAACCAGTAACCTGTCAGCAATCTGCGCCACGGGCTCGCTGCGATGCGCAGCCACCGTCTCGGCAAGCAGGCCCTGATACTCGGGCCGCGCCACCGCCTTCACAATGAGGGTGGGGTTGGTGGTGGCATCACGCGGCGAATAGGCGCGCATTGCATGGAAGTCGCCGGTGTCGGCGACCACCGTCGTGCACTGCCTGAGCTTTTCTAGAGCATTCATCATTCGGTTGGTGTCATTTGGAAACCAGCGTCGGCTGATGCAGGCGCTGTCGAAATACCTGGATCAGCAGCCCTGCGGCCACCACAGCCAGACCCGCGAACAGCGCGGCACCCCACAGCGAAAAGGGTACTCCAAGCCACGGCCGGTCGGCCTCATCGCAACGCGCTGTCGCCTCAAACATGGCTGGCCATGCCTCGACGAGACCCGTCTTGCTCAGAATACGATCGGCAAGGGTGAGACTGCACGACGCGCTTTTGGCTGCAACGAGATGCTGATACAACGCAACGACCACGCCCACCACTGAGAGCAGCGTCGTGGCCGCCGCGCTGAGCCACTGTGGAACTCGGGCGCGAAACACTGCACCCATCAACGAAACAGCCACAACCGTTAGCAGCAGCAGCCGCTGAAGCACGCACCACGGGCAGGGTTGGTAATCGAAGCGGTGCTGCAACACCCAGGCAAGCAGCAGCGCCAGCGCCCCGGTGATGCTGATGGCGATCAGCACCACCCGGGGCGAGGTAAGGGATGCGTTCAAGTGAGCATGTCGTTCCAGATGTTGCGCGCCCACGCATTCGCGTAAACGCCCTCAAGCTGGTTGGCGGCCGTGGAAAGTCCGCCCGACCCGTCAACCGTGACCATGGTCTTTTTGGCGTCGTCATAACGGTGCACGGAAGCCACGTGTGCAACATTATTGGCGTCCATGAAGCTGTAGCAGGTGTTCGCCATCATCAGTGGCTGCGGCGCGCGGCCGTTCATCAGCTCAACGATGGCTGCTGCAGCGGCCTTACCGTGCTGGTTCGCCATATGACCTGACTTGGGCATGGCTGGCGCAGACAAAGTGCAATCGCCGAGCACATGAATACCCTTGGCGGCGGTGGACTCGAGCGTGACCCAGTCGACCCCGCACCACAGGTTGTTGGCATTGACCAGGCCCGCCTTGCGAGCCAGCGCGCCCGCCCCATGGGGTGGCACGATGTTCAGCACATTGGCGCGAACCTTGTCGCCCAACTCTGTAACCGCGGTCAGTGTCTTAACGTCGAGCTCAGTGACTATGCTGTTCGGCCGGTAATCGATCATTCCGGCGTACTGCCCATTCCAGGCAGCCAGGAAGAGCGCTTTTTTCGACACCAGATCCGGGTTGGCATCGAGCACGATGATCTTTGAGCGGGGCTTGGCGGCCTTGAAATAGCTGGCTACCTGGCAGACGCGCTCATACGGTCCTGGCGGACAACGATAGGGTGCACGCGGAATCGACAGAACAAACACGCCACCATCGGGCATCGCCTCAAGCTGGCGACGTAACTCGACCGTTTGCGGACCCGCTTTCCAGGCATGCAGGACGCGCTTCTGTGCCTCAGCATCAAGGCCCTGGATCGCACCGAAATTAAAGTCGACGCCGGGCGCGACCACAATCCGATCAAAGCTTTGCGTGGCGAGCTTCTGAAAAGCGACCGAACGCTTGGCTGTATCGATTGACAACACTTCATCGTTCATCGTCAGAATGCCTGCACGGCGAAGCCCGTCGTAGGACACCGTCAGATCTTCGATCTTGCGATAGCCACCCAATACCAGGTTCGATAGCGGACACGATACGAATGCGCGCTCGCGCTCAACCAGCATCACATCGATCGCATCACCGC
>VGHA01000013.1 GCA_016868375.1 Betaproteobacteria bacterium
CTCCCTCACAGGTCGCGTTGCGCTGGTTACCGGCTCAGCGCAGGGCATCGGACGCGCGATCGCGATCGCACTGGCAGGTGCCGGTGCACGGGTGGCGTGCGCCGACATGAGGGCGGACGCCTGCGCCGCGACAGCGGCTGCGATATGTGCCAAGGGCGGCGACGCCATCGCGGTGACCACCGATGTTTCGAAGGAGGCCGACACGACAGCGGCCGTTGCAGCGGTTAAGGCACGCTGGGGCGCGCTCCATGTGCTGGTTCATGGTGCCGCTGCAGCCGACCCCAGCGGCACCGTCGTCGAGTACAACCTGACCGATTGGAACCACGCCATCGCGGTCAATTTGACGGGCGCGTTTCTGGTCAGCAAAGCCGCGATTCCGCTGATCGCCCAGTCAGGCGGCGGATCGGTCGTTCTCATCGCCTCGCAACTCGCCAGAGTGGGCAGCGCCCGCCGCGCGGTGTATTGCGCCATCAAGGGCGGACTGCTGAACCTGGCACGTGCCATGGCGATCGATCATGCAGGCGAGCGTATCCGCGTGAACACGCTGTCACCCGGTGCAATCGAAACCGACCGGATGGTGTTGCGGTTTGGAACCATGGAAGCCGCCAGGCTGGCGCTGGGGCCGCTTCACCTGACCGGCACGCTGGGCCAGCCCGACGATATCGCCTCAGCCGCCATTTATCTTGCCAGCGATGCATCCCGCTTTGTCACGGGCTCTGATCTGCTCGTTGATGGTGGCTACACCGCGCACTGAAAGGGCTCGCGATGCAGGTGTCTTATGATTTTTCCGGGAATGTGGTGTTGATCGCCGGTGCCGGTTCGGGGCTGGGATTGGCGATGACCCATTCGTGTCTGGCGGCCGGAGCACAGGTGGTTGCAAGTGACATCGTGACCGATGCGTTGGCGCGCATCGAACACCCCGGGCTCACCTGGAGCAAGCTTGACATCACCGACTCCCGGGCGGTCGCCGCACACATCAAAGACTGCGCAGCGCGGTTCGGGCGAATCGATGCAGCGGTTCTGGCGAGCGGCATCCAACGCCGCATTCTGGTCGAAGACATGCGCGACGAGGACTGGCTCGCTCACATCAATGTCAACCTTAACGGCGTTTTCTTCCTGGTGCGGGCGCTGTTTCCCGAGATGAAGCAACGCCGCCGCGGCTCCATTCTTGTGTTTACCTCAGGACTCGCCACCGCAGGCTGGCCTGGTGCCACCGCGTATGGGGCCTCGAAAGCAGCCCTGATTGCGCTGGTGAAATCAGCCGCTCAGGAGCTTCGCCCGCACGGGGTGCGAATCAATGCGGTGTCGCCGGGCATCATGCACACACCGCTCTTTCACGACAGCGCCAATCAAGACGAAGTTCGCATGTACGAGCGAAGCCTTGGGGTATCGCAGCCCGAAGACGTCACGCCGCTGCTGATGCATCTGATTTCCGACGGCGCCAGCACAGTCAGCGGTAATGTGGTCGAGCGCAGGCTCATTCCCCAGGCGAATCCCTGACGCGAGCGAGTGTCGTCTTGCCTCTTTATGGGTTTGCCCCATAGAATCCGCGCACTCTTGGTTTCAGCTTCGCAAACTCATAACAAAACCGCTGGAGTCCATAGTTCGAATACAGGCTTTTGGTTCTGAACGGAGGATGACGCCATGATGACGGCCGCAGACAAGGCGGACGCCCGATGAATCCGCTGCAGCAATTAACGTCGTAGACCGGAGGCCTCTGGCAATGAGTGCCGTAATCTTTTTCGAAAACCTGTTCCAGGCGGTCATCGCCGGGCTCCTGATCGGTTCGGTTTACGGACTGATGTGTGTGGGGCTCGGTCTGATCTTCGGCCTGATGCGCGTCATCAACTTTGCGCAGGGCGAATTCCTGATGCTGGGAATGTATGGCGCCTTTTATCTGTGCACCTGGTTCGGCCTGAGCTCAGCAGTCGGCCCTGTGATCGGTGCCGTGTTCTCCGGGGTGTTGCTCTACCTGCTGGGCATGGGCCTGCACAAATCGCTGCTCACCAAGGCCACCGGTATTAAGGTGGCGGGAACCGAGGGCGAAGGCCATTACCCCCAACTGATCCTGACCCTGGGCGTCTCGCTGGTGCTGGCCAACGGCGCGCTGATTCTGTTCGGCAACACGCCGTTGTCGATCCGCACGCCCTACGCTGGTTCGGCCTGGGAACTCGGCCCGCTGCTCGGCGACGACATGCTGCTGTTCTTCAACAAGGCCCGAACCGTGGCGCTGGTCGTATCGGTTCTGGTGGCCGTCGCCGTCTACCAGTTCGTGCACCGCACCCGCGTCGGCAAGTCGCTGCGGGCAGCGGCCGACAATCCAGCGGCAGCCACCTACATGGGTATCGATGTCGAGCGCTCGCACCGAATCTCATTCGGTATTGGCGCGGCAATCACGGCGCTTGCAGGCGGTCTCATCGCCAGCTACTACCCGTTCCAACCTTACATTGGGCTCGATTTCGTCGTGATCATGTACGCAGGGGTTGTTCTTGGCGGTCTTGGAAGCATGATCGGTGCGTTCTGGGGCGGCCTTGTCATCGGGCTCATTCAGCAAGTGTCAACGCTGTTCCTGCCGCTCCAGCTGCAGAACGCAATGATCTTTCTGGTGTTCCTTCTCATCATCCTGTTCAGGCCCCAGGGTCTGTTCGGCAAAAACGTTGAAAGGGTCTGATCGTGAAGCTCGATCAAGAACCCAACCTGTTGCGCACCATCATCCTCGTCGCGATCGCTTATCTGGCTTTCGCATGGCTCATTGACGACAAGTATTACCAGCTGATTCTCACCATCGTGCCAATCTGGGCGATGATGGGAATCGCGTGGAACGTCTTTTCCGGTTACAGCGGACTGGTCTCATTCGGCCACGCTGCGTTCTTCGGAATTGGCGCCTACACGGTGGCACTGGCGATGATCGGATTCAACCTGTCGCCGTGGTTCGGCATTCCACTCGGCACTCTGGCTGGCGTCATCGCCTCGGTGCTGGTGGGATACCCGACCTTCAAGCTGCGCGGGGTGTATTTCTCCCTGGCCATGCTGGCGTACCCGCTTACGCTTCTCTACATCTTCGAGTGGCTCGGATACCAGGAAGTCACGATGCAGATGGTTCGCGAGAACAGCTGGATGTACATGCAGTTCTCGAGCCAGTACACCTACATCATCGTCTCCACGGTGCTGGTCGCCACCGCGGTCTATGTTTCGGGTCGAATCCACGCTTCCCGATTCGGGTTGTCGCTGACTGCAATCAAGCAGAACGAAGCGGCCGCCGAGGGTGCTGGGGTCGATGCGGCCGCCTGGAAGCTGCGGGCGATCATGGTGTCTGGCGCCATCGCGGCAGCGGCGGGCGGCTACTACGCAGTGGTGCTCATCGTTGTCACACCGCCATCGGTGTTCGGCATGATTGCTTCCGCGCAGGCAATGATCATGGCGCTGTTCGGCGGTGTCGCTACTGTTTGGGGACCCGTCATCGGGGCGGCGGTGCTGATCCCGTTGTCAGAGATCCTGCACGCTGAGCTCGGCAACCAGGTTCACGGTATTCATGGCGTGGTGTTCGGCCTGGCCATCATCGCGATGATCCTTTACGCGCCGGAAGGTTTGTTGCCCCGGGTTCGCGATGCCTGGCGCCGCAGAAGCGGTGCGGCCGACCAGAGCGCAGCGGAAGCCGCGCGCCGAACGGTCCAGCTTCCCGAGGTTGCAGCCGGCGCTGAGCGTCCCCCGATCGGAGATCGCATCGTCCTCAAGGTGGACGACCTGTCGCGCGCCTTTGGCGGACTGAAGGCGGTCTCCAACGTCAGCTTTGAGGTACGCCAGGGTGAGGTGCTCGGGATCATCGGCCCGAACGGTGCGGGTAAAACCACGCTGTTCAACCTTCTGAACGGCTTCATTCGCGCCGATCAGGGTTCAGTGCAATTTGGGGACAATCAGCTGATCGGACTCAAGCCAAACCAGGTCTGCCGCCTGGGTGTAGGTCGCACCTTCCAGGTGGTTCGCCCCTTCCCCCGCATGACTGTGCTCCAGAACGTGGTGGTGGGTGCATTTGCCGCCGAGCAGCAAAACGATGACCGTGCCGTTGAGTTGGCGCGTCAGGCACTCGATCGGGTTGGCATGCTTGCCCATGAAAAGGTTCTGGCGGGTGGTCTGAACAGCCTCGAGCTGCGCTTGATGGAACTTGCACGCGTTCTTGCGGGTCAACCGCAAATCCTTCTGCTGGACGAGACCCTGGCGGGCCTTGGCAGTGAGGAGATCGAAGTCATCCTGGCGGTCATTCGGCGCCTGGCCGACGAGGGTCAAACCATCGTCATCATCGAGCACACGATGCAGGCAATGGTTCGTATCGCCGACCGCTTCCTGGTGCTGGACCACGGCTCGGTTCTGGCCGCCGGCAAGCCCGCAGAAGTCGTCCGCGACCCGGCCGTCATTGAGGCCTACCTCGGCAAGAAGTGGATGGACCATGCTAAGCATTGAGAATCTCAACGCCGCATACGGCGGCCTGAAGGCGCTCACCGATGTATCGGTGAAGGTCGGCGAAGGGCAATTCGTTGCAATCGTCGGGCCAAACGGCGCTGGTAAGTCCACGCTGTTCAAAACCATTTCTGGAACCGTCACCCCGGTTTCTGGGCGAATCAGCTGGATGGACCAGGACCTGCTTTCTATTCCGCCATCGCGCCGCCCACTACTGGGTATCGCTCATGTTCCTGAGGGACGACAGGTTTTCAAGGAACTTTCGGTTCTTGAAAATCTTGAAATGGGCGCGCAGTCCGAGCGAGCACTTGCCGATTGGGAACGCAATCTTGAACAGATGTTTGCGCTGTTTCCCATCCTGAAGCAGCGGAGCAGCCAGCTCGCCGGCACGCTGTCAGGTGGCGAGCAGCAGATGGTCGCGATTGCGCGGGGCATGATGTCCTCGCCCAAATTGATCATGCTCGACGAGCCGTCGATGGGGTTGGCGCCAAAAATCACCGACATGATCTTTGAGCGAATCGAAGAAATCCATTCAAGCACTGACGTTGCCATCCTGCTGGTCGAGCAGCGGGTGGCGGAAGCACTCAGCTCGTGTAATTACGGCTATGTTCTGCAAACAGGCAAGATCGCGCTGGAAGGCCCCCCGCAGCAGCTGATGGAAGACGAACATGTTCGCGCCATCTATCTGGGCATGTAGATTCAAACTCACCTCAAGAGGAGACTTGTGATGGTCAATCGTTCAAAACGCAACATGCTGACCGCGTCCTCAGCGGCCATTGCCGCCGGCGCCGCGCCCGCAATCGCTCGCGCCCAGGCAAAAGAAGTCAAGATCGGTCTCATCGTTCCGCTCACGGGGCCCTGGGCCCGCAGTGGCGACTTTATGCGCAAAGGCGCCGAAATGGCGGTCGAAGACATCAACGCGGCCGGCGGCATCAAATCGATGGGCGGCGCGCGCATGCGACTGGTCATCATTGACGCAGGCGAAAACGTCGAGAAGGCAAAGAACGCAGCGCAGCGGATGCTGTCCCAAGACCCTGACCTCACCGGTGCCACAGGCGCCTGGCTGTCGTCGTTCACACTGGCCATCACCGAAGTCACCGAGCGCGCCGAGCTGCCCATGCTCACGCTGTCGTTTGCCGACACAATCACCGCGCGTGGCTTCAAATACATTTTCCAAACCTCCATCACCGCAGGCCAGATGTCCACCCTCGCGGTGCCCGCGCTGGTGGCGCTGTCGAAGACCGCAGGCAAAGGCATCCAGAACGTCGGCATCATCAGCGACAACACTGCAGCGCCGATGGCCTTTGCCAAGCCCATGCGCGAAGGTGGCCTCGGCAACATGGGTCTGAAGCTGGTGGTCGATGAAATCTTCACCCCGCCGCTGGCTGATGCAAGTTCGATGATCCAGAAGGTTCGCACTGCGCGCCCCGATCTGCTCATCAACCTCGCCACCTCGCTGCCTGATTTCAAGCTCACGCTCGAAAAGATCAACGAAGTGGGTCTGGGTCGTGGTCGTCTGCCCATCGTTGCCAACAGCGGCGCAATTGGTGCCCCCGAGCTGCTCAACATCATGGGCAAGGACATCCTCGAGGGCGTCATGAACATCACCGCCAACTGGGGTGGCAAGGGTCACGAAAAGCTCATCGCCGACTTCAAGACCCGCAAGGGCGAGCCCTGGATCCCGCAAGACCCGATGTCGACCTATGGCGACATGTGGATCTTCAAAGAGGCCTGCGAGATGGCCAAGTCCGGCGACAAGAAGGCAGTTGCCTCCGCCATTCGCGCCATGGACTTCAATGGCGATGGCCCGGCGCGTTTCTTCCCAGGCGGCCGGGTCAAGTTCGACGACAACGGCCGTCGTGTTGGCGCGGTGCTCACCATCTCCCAGTGGCAGAACGGTGTGCCGGTCGCGGTCTTCCCTGAGTCGCTGGCGGTCGCTCCGGCGATCTGGCCCAAGCGCTGATCATGACTACCGGCACCGCCCGTACGATCGAGTTCGATCATCCCGGCGGGCCGGCGGTTCTTCAGTGGCGTACTCGCCCGCTTACCGATCCGGGAGCGGGCGAGGTGCTGATCGAGCAGGATGCGATCGGCGTCAACTTCATCGATATCCAACATCGCAGCGGACGGTATCCACTCGCTGCGTATCCCTCCAGCTTGGGTATCGAAGCCTCCGGCCACGTGTTGGCGATCGGCGAAGGCGTTCAAGACTTCTCGGTCGGTGATCGCGTCGCTTACATTCACCTTCCGATCGGCGCCTACACCACGCATCGCGTATTGCCCGCCGGACGGGTCGTGCCGGTTCCAAAGGGCATACCGCTCGACTGGGCTGGTGTCACGCTTAACCGGGCTCTCACGGCACAGTACCTGGTCAACGATTCATTTCCGGTTTCCGCCCAGCATGTCGTGCTTGTCCATGCAGCGGCTGGCGGTGTCGGGCAGATCCTGGCGCAATGGGCTTCTCACAAAGGCGCTCGAGTCATCGGCACAGTGGGCTCGGCCGACAAGCGCGAGCTTGCATTGGCCGCGGGCTGCCACGAGGTGCTGATCAATACCTCTGCAGACTGGGTAAGCAGCTGTCGTGAGCTTACCGGCGGCGCGGGTGTGCACGCAGTGTATGACGGCATTGGCGGTGCGATGTTCGAGCAGTCATTGCTCGCCTTGCGCCCTAACGGTGTGTTGGCAAGCTACGGTACGCCCGCCGGGCCCATTCCACCGTTCGATATTTTCCGGCTGAATCAGCTCGGGTCGCTTCACGTGACCAGCCCGTCTATTTTCACCTTCAACAAGACCACGGCTGCCCTGCGTGAACGTTCGGCGGATGTGTTTGCTCAGGCTCTGGCCGACGTACTTCGCACCGATGCGCCCAGGCTCTACGCATTTGACCAGGCGCGCGAAGCGCATTCCGATCTGGCGGCTCGTCGAACCACGGGCTCGATCGGGCTATCTGCCCGCTGACTTGCGCAAGCCTCCCTGCAAGCTATCGCAGGGAGACGCTTGCAAGCCGTGCGATCAACGCAGCATGTACTCCAACTCGGGCATCAGATACCGCTTGAGCCCGGGCCAGTCTTCGATCATCGGAAAATGTCCCATGCCCTTCATCAGGCTGTAGCGGGACCCCTTGATGGCGGCAGCCACCGCTTCTGACATGGCCGGGGTGGCCGAGTAGTCGTACTCGCCTGTCAGCAGTGACACCTTGCAGAGGCTGGTATCAATTATTTTGATGGCCTCGCGTCCGTCCCAGTCAAAGCTGTAGAAATGCACGTCGCCAGCGTAGACGCCCGGGCCGCTCTGCGAGTAGTACCACCAGTTTTCGCGGCGATTGGTTTCAGGCGTGGTCGGCGCGCACAACCCCATGGTGTAGCTGGCGCACAGTTCGCCACCATGCACAGCCGGGTGATGCAGAAAATCGTTATAACGTCCGGGCGCAAAGGCAGCCGATTCCAGGCCAACGATACCGCGCAGTTCACGCTGATAGTCCACTGCCATTTTCAGTACGATCGCACCGCCCATCGAGCAGCCCATGATGACCGGGCGCTCGAGGCCAAGGCCCTTCCAGAACGCGCGAATCATGTCGGCATACAGTTGCGAGGTCAGCTGAAACTTGCGCAGCCACCACTGATCTGGGGGGTTCGATCGGCCGTGATACGGCAGATCAAAGGCCAGCACACGAAACTTGCTCGTGACATCTGAGTCATTGAGCATGTGACGCCACTGACGCGAGTCGGCGCCGGCTGTGTGCAGGCAGATCAACGGAACACCCTGGCCTGCCTCCTCAAAAAAAATCCGATGCGCTTCGCCCTGGATATCAACCGTGACATAGCGCCCGCTGATCGGTTCAATGCGGTTCATGCGGCTTCCTTTCGCATCAGGTTCATCATCCGCTGCAGCGCGCGGCCGTTCTGCATCGCGACCAGTCCGTCACCCTCGAGGACAAACTCTGGAACGCGCATCAACATGGCAAAAAAATCGTTGTAAAGCGGTGGGGGGGTAAGGCTGACAAACTTCGCCCAGGTATCCATTGGCGCGCGGAACCCGAAGGCCGGCCGTGAATCAAAGCGGGGTGCGAAGTTGATTTGGCTGATTCGACCCTGCTCCACGGTGAGCACCCGGCGGGTATCGCCCACGGTGATCGAGAAGCGCGTGGTGAACCAGTGACCGATCACGGACAACTCGCGATCGGCATTGACACGGGCCTGGTAGGCCTTGAACCAGTCTTCATCAGGAAAAGCGGACATGGTGAGATCCTTGAAACAAGATTGAGGTGCAGCCCGGATCAGGCTGCGATCGGATCGGCATCGAGCCTCACCGCAACGCCCCGCAGTGCTTCCGAGGGCGCCGGATAGCGCTTCATGACCAGCGGGTCATGCCCGGGAATCACGTGAGCAGGGGAACTGGCCAGCGAATACACGCGGCGATAAGCCTCGTGCATATCAGCCTGGTTATAAATGAGCGGAAACGGTCGGTCGGTTTCAATATTGGCGTAAAAATGCGACGCATCGCTTGCCAGGACCACCCAGCCGCGACGCGTGTGCACACGCACCACCTGCAGGCCCATCGTGTGTCCCCCCACCCGGTGGAGGGTCAGGCCCGGAGCGATCTCTTCGTCGCCATCGTGGAAACAGACGCGGTCTTCAAACACGCGGTCGACCATCGCCTTGACATCGTTCACATCAAAAGGAAACCGCATGGGTTTGAAACACATGCAACGCCCGGTCGCAAACTGCATCTCGCGATCCTGCAGGTGATAGCGCGCGCGCTTGAACAGCTGCGCGTTACCCGCATGGTCGTAATGCATGTGGGAGATGATCACATCGCCGACCGACTCGGGGTCGATACCCAGCAGCGACAAGCCCTGCCCCGGACAGCGAATGAATTCGCGGCCCCTTTGCCTGGCGACCTCGGCGGAGAAGCCCGTGTCTACCACCCAGGTTCGACCGTTGCCGCGAATGGCCCACACGAAGTAATCAAGCGGCATGGGCACATCGTGGCTATCGCCGCCGACAAAATTGTCGCGCGAGCTTCGATCATGGTGGGCGTACTTGACCGCATAGATTTCATACTGAGGGGCTGCCATGGGGAGATCTCCTGCCTGGGAAGTCAAACGCAGCGGCTGGTCAGAGCATGCCTGACTCGTTGAACCGCCGGATCAAATCGTCTTTTTTCACTTTGCCCGTAATAGTGAGCGGCAGATCCCGCTCTTCAACCAGCATCAGATGCCGAGGACGCTTGTATCGCGCGAGCGCCTTGGCGCAGGTGGCCTGTACGGCCTCAAGTTCAATCACCGCACCGGGTTTGGGCACCAGCACCGCACCAAACACTTCTTCCAATTCAGGATCGGGCAACGGTACGCAATAGGCCGCCATGACGCCGGGGTGACTGGTAAGCACCTGCTCGACTTCGACCGGGGACACGTTCATGCCGCCCGTTTTGATCATCTCTTTTATGCGGCCTCGGAAGAAAAGATGGCCAGTGGGCCCGAACAACCCGAGGTCACCTGTTCGGAAATAGCCACGGCTATCAAATACCTCCCGGGTGCGCTCGGGGTCCTTGTAGTACTCCTTCAAGACGTGTCCCTTGACCCGTATTTCTCCAATATCCCCCTGGGCGCATTCCTGCTCAGTTGCACAATCGACTACGCGGATATCGAATCCGTCCAGCGGCTTGCCGATGCTGCCAAGGCGAAGTTCTAGATCGTCGCTTGCGTCGGTGACGCTGCAGTTGCCGTAGGTTTCGGTCAGACCGTAGATGTTGCAGATCTCGGTGAGTCCTTCGTCGACCAGCCTGCGAATCTGATCGGGGGTGCCGATCGTGGCACCACCCCGCATTGATTTGAAGCGCTCACGCCGATAGCCCGGTGTGCTGAGCAGTGCCTCCGCCATGTTGGGCGTTCCGTAAAACATCGTGCACTGCTCGCGCTCGATCAGTTCGAGCGCCACTTCAGGATCAAAACTTTCCTGAAGCACGATGCAGCCGCCATGGGTGAACAGGTTGAAAAGTGCGTTCTCGCAGCCCAGCCCCCAGAACAGCGATACCGCCAGCCAGAGACGATCATTGTGCGTGACGTGTTGGCGCTGACCGATCTCCCACATGTTCTCGATCAGCCCCCGATGCTGCACCACGACGCCTTTGGGCAGCGCCGTTGAACCCGAGGTGTACAGAATATAGGCAGGGTCGTCAGGCATGACCGCGCTGCGCGCAACATTCAAACGGGCGAGCGCGGCTGGATCGGGATCGCGCTGCGCGTCGGACCAACGCCATTCGCCAGGCTGCGGATCAGCGCCCACCGCGAGCACGTTCTCCAGCAGCGGCAACCTGCCTTCAGAACGGAGTTCGCTGATCATGGCCCGATAGTCGTTTCGAAGAAAGCGACCGGTGGTGATCAGCAGACGCGTGTCCGAGTGCTCGAGCACATAGCCCAGTTCG
The DNA here is from genome assembly GCA_016868375.1 of Betaproteobacteria bacterium. GTDB lineage: Bacteria > Pseudomonadota > Gammaproteobacteria > Burkholderiales > Burkholderiaceae_E > SYIM01. The sequence goes on from VGHA01000013.1 coordinate 10,882, forward strand.
CGCGCCGTGACCCAGGTGTTCACGCCCACCATCACCGCGCCAATCGAGGTGATCGCGAAGTCGGCAACAATCCACTGGGGCAGGTTACCCATCAGTACGCCAATCTTGTCACCTTTGCGAACCCCCTGCTCGAGCAGAAACGACGCAACCTGGGTCACCGCTTTATCAAGATCGCGATAGGTCAGCCGCTCGCCTGAACCAACGATTGCCTCGCGGTCAGGATAGCGTCGCGCCATCTCGCTCACCAGATCGGGGATGGTGCGACTTTTTGGGGCGAGTTCGGCGGCAGCGGGCTTTTGCATGATGGGGATCTGACAAGGCCCAAATCGGGCGCGGGGCAAGTATAGGCAAACATCCCCAGGACGAGCCATAACGAGATCACTTTCGATCCACGCCCTTCTCAATTACCGGATCCGGTGCGATCCTTCGTCCCGATCGCAGCCGACCGAAGGGGTCGGCCGAGCATTTCGGAGATTGCAATGAATCTGGGATTTATCGGGCTGGGAGCGATGGGCGTTCCGATGGCGGAGCGGCTTCTCGATGCGGGTCACTCGCTGACCGTTTACGACGTCAACCCTGCTGGCATTCAGGCTTTGGCTTCGCGCGGCGTGAAGGTCGCGAAAACGGTACGCGAAGTGGGCGATGCGGTCGAGACGGTGTTGTTGTCGCTGCCCACGCCGAAAATCGTCAATGAGGTGTGCCTGTCGGAAAGTGGCCTTGCCCAAGGGCGAACCGTGCGAACCGTGGTTGATCTGTCCACCACAGGCACCTCCATGGCGCGCACGGTGCAAGCTGCGCTCGCCGCACGCGGCATCGAGTTCATCGACTCACCGGTGTCCGGCGGACGCAGTGGCGCCATCAAGGGAACCCTGGCGGTGATGGTGTCGGGCCCCCGCGCAAGCTTTGACAGTCTCAACGATGTACTTCGCCATATCGGAAAGCTGTTCTACATCGGCGCCGAGCCCGGCATGGCTCAAACCATGAAGCTTGCCAACAACCTTGTGTCAGCGGCCTCGATGGCGATTACCTCGGAAGCGGTGGCAATGGGCGTCAAGGCGGGCCTTGATCCGAAGGTGATGATCGATGTGATCAACTCGGGCAGCGGCATGAACACGGCGAGCCGGGACAAGTTCCCCAAGGCGATCCTGCCGCGCACCTTTGACTTCGGCTTTGCCACTGCGCTCATGTACAAGGATGTCGACCTGTGCATGCAGGAAGCGAAAGCCCTCGATGCGCAGATGCCTGTGGCCGACGCCGTGCATGAAATCTGGCGCCAGACCAATGAGGTTTACGGTGGACCCAACGACTTCACCCGGATTGCTCAGTTCGTTGAGGAGCGGATGGGTATCGTGATAGAGACCCCCGCAAAATAGTCTTTGTGGCGGCCCGCCGTGCGATCACGGCTGGCCGCGTGCAGCGCGCGATCAGAGCTCGCGGGTTTCGAATGTACCGGGCAGGATCAGCTCGATCATTTCGCAATCGTCGGAGTAATTCAGCACCGTGTGCGGAATTGAGTTGGGTTGAATCCAGCAGGCGCCCTCTTCGAAGCGTTCGCGCCTGCCGTTGTACTCGCCTTCCATCCAGCCCTTGAGCATGTAAAGAAACTGGAATTGAACGCCGTGGATATGGCGGATTGAAACCACTTTCGGATCACAGGGCCCATGCAGACGAATGACATGCGCCTGCACGACACCCCCCGTTGCCTTGCTGATCCCCAGATCTCGGTACGAGGCGTAGGAACGCAATCCTTTCCGGAACTGCTGCCCCTTGTCGCTTGCATGGGCTGCCATGAACTTCTGTGGCTTCCAGCGGGTGACCGTGGAAACCTTCAGCGTGGGCAGTGCAGCCGCCGGCTTTTTTGCGGCGGTGCTCTTGATTGCGGGCTTCTTTGCGGCGGGCTTTCCTGCAGCTGGTTTTCTTGCTGAGAGCTTCTTTGCAGCAGGCTTCTTGGCGGCGGCCATGGACAGCTCCTTTGCGGATCAGACAGATCCCAGCGGCCTGAGCTCGATCAGGTCTGGGCACAGGTTGGGGGTTGCTTCGAGCGCGTACACCGCTGCACCCGCCACTTCTTCGGAGGTGAGCGGCGAGAATCGGCGTGCCTGCATCGCAGCAATGACCGCAGGATGGTCACTGCCCTCACGAATATTGGTATCGACCATACCGGGCGCGACCTCGGTCACCTTGACACCAAAGCTTTGCAGTTCCAGCCGGAACGAGCGCGCAAAGGCCGATAACGCATGCTTGGTGGCGCAATACCCCGAGGCCAGCCTGTACACCTCGCGTGCGGCAATCGAGCTCATGAACACAATATGTCCCTGCTGCCGAGCCACCATATGACGGGCAACGCGGCGGGTCAGGCGTACCGCCGCCAGAACGTTGGTCTGGAACATCCACGCGATGTCATCATCTGACAGGTCCATCAGCGGCGCATACCGAAGCACCCCCGCGTTATTGATGAACACATCCGAACGCGCAAAGTCTGCATCGATTCGATCCAGATACGACGCGTCGTTGAGATCACCCGCGAGAATCTCGATTGAGCCTGCGGGCGCTTCGCTTGCCAACGACTGCAGCGCGTCCATGCGCCGCCCCATGGCCAGCACAGTGTTACCGCGCTGGGCCAGCATCAGCGCGCAGGCTCTGCCGATACCGGCCGACGCACCCGAAATCAAAACCGTTCTTTTCTGCGATGAGGCGGTCATGGCGATGTCCTTGTGCTTCAGCCTTTGACGTACTGCGCATCGGTCACCGGCTCTTTCCAGTCGGTCTTGCCGATGGAAATGGCCAGATGCATCATGAAGCTGCTGGGATCAGCGCCATGCCAATGGCGTTCGCCTGGTCCGATCCACACCACGTCGCCAGTGCGGATGCGCTGCGGCTCATACCCCTCTTCGCAGACCCAGCCGCTGCCGCCCACCACATGCAGCACCTGCCCTACTTCGTGCTGGTGCCAATGTGTGCGGGCGCCCGGCGAAAAAAACACGTTATTGATTTGTACGCCCTGCGTGAAAGGCATGACCGGATCACCCCAGACGCCGCCAGTAAAGGTACCGCCACGCATTTCCGAACTGGCGCCATCCTGGCGCGCATGCATTACCTTCATGAGTTTCTCCTGAAAAAAGTGCTGAAAGAGTGGTTTATTCGCTAACCCGCACGCCGCCGCTGGCATCGCCGATCGCGTCAACCACACGGTTGCTGATCTGGTCGCCGTAGCCCAGCGCAGTACCAAGCCCGAAGCTTGCCAGAGGGCCAGCCGAGTTGAGCGAAGCAATACCGAGTTCGCTTGCCATTTCGGTGTAGAGAACGATGTCTTTGGTCATCAACTTGCCGGTCAGTCCGCCCTCAAGATAGTTGCCGCGAATGATGTGCGGGAACCGATTGAGGCTTGCGAAGTTCACACCGCTGCTGCTGTTGATCACATCGAGCAATTGCTGCAGATCGAGGCCCGCCTTACGTCCGGCCACCATCACCTCGGCCGTCGCTGCGAGCGTGACGGCGTTCAGGAAGTTGTTGAGCAGCTTGGTGGCGTGGCCATTGCCGGACGCACCCATGTGAACAACTTTGGCCGCGATATGCCTGAGCACCGGATCGAGCTGCTGGTCGATGCCAGCGGGTCCGCCAATCATGAGCGTGAGCGTGCCCTTCTCTGCGGCAGCGGCTCCGCCCGAAATGCCGGCATCCACGAATGTCGCGCCCTTGTCGGCAAACCTCGCAGCCAGCCTGCGGGTGGAACTGGGCGCAGCCGTGGACAGGTCGACAATGGTCTGGCCCCCGCGCGCGTTGGCCAGCAGCCCGGTTTCACCGTCCACCACGGCTTCCACTGCGTGGCTGTCGGGAAGCGACAGCAGGACCAGATCACACGTGCTAGCGATCTCGGCAAGCGAACCGGCAGGCACTGCGCCACACCCTGCGACCACCTCGGAGCGCTTGTCCAGACCCAGCACCGGCAGTCCGGCTGCAACCAGCCGACGGGTCATTCGTCCGCCCATGTTGCCGAGGCCCACAAATCCGATTGGCTGCCCTGCCATTGAAGCCCCCTGAGATGGATGCTGTTGATGTCGGTCGACATCGTAACGGAAGCTGTTGGGCGAGGCGAACACCGTCTCATCACTCAACAATGCAGCGACTCAGTCGTTCCGTTCCTCGCATGGCTGCTGATCGCGGGTTCATGACTTCAGCGACACTAGCCGATCAACATCAAGTAACGCTGTCGAGTTCAACCGCGAGCTCGCACGCGCAAGGAGACATGCATGAAGAGCCTTTCCGTTGCCATGGTGGCCATGGCGCTCATCGGCGCCGCACCGATGTCGATCTGCTCGGCGCAAACGTCGGGCGACAAGCCGATCTCTCTCATCGTGCCGTTCAGCCCTGGCGGCGGCACCGACATCCTGTCGCGCATGCTGGCCCCCAAACTTGCTGAGAAACTCGGTACCAGCGTGGTGGTCGAAAACCGGCCCGGCGCGGCGGGCGCGATTGCCGCGCAGGCGGTTGCGCGGTCGGCACCTGATGGCCGCACCCTGCTGGTCGGCTCCACGTCCGAGATCGGCGTCAACCCCAGCCTCTACCCCAAGCTTCCGTATGACGTTGGCCGTGACTTTGCGCCGGTGGCGGCGCTTGCCGACACGCCCATGGTGCTGGTGGTTCATCCCACCTCACCCATCAAACGCGCGCAGGATCTGGTGTCGCTTGCCAAGGCCAACCCTGGCAAGTTGTTGTTCGCCTCAGCGGGTGTAGGCAGCGGTGCTCATCTGGCCGCCGAACTGTTTTTCCACGTAACCGGCACCAAGCTTTCACACGTGCCCTATAAAGGCGTGGGCCCTGCCATGGCCGAGATCATCGGCGCACAAAAAGACATGATGATCTTCACAACCCTGCCTTCATCCACCTCATTCGCCAAGTCCGGTCAGTTGCGGGTGGTTGCGGTGTCCAGCAAGGAACGGATGTCGATCGTTCCCGACATTCCAACCTTCATTGAATCAGGCGTGCCGGGCTATGAGGTGTATTACTGGTACGGATTGCTCGTCCCGTCCGCCACACCCATCGACATTCGCCGTCGCATTCACGCCGCGGTCAACGAGGTTCTCGGGCAACCCGATACGCTTGCCAACCTGGCGCGACAGGGTCTGCAACCAAACGTACGCACTGCTGAAGAATTTGATGCCTTCATCAAGGCCGACATGGCGCGCTGGGCAGTGGTGGTCAAGGCCGCCGATATCAAGCCCGATCAATAAATCGTCAGCGCGCACCGGGTCTTCATGCAGCACACCCTTCAGTCGGCCGAAACCGGCGCCCTGATCTACTGGTTCGACATTCGCCCTGAGGTCGTCCAGGATTGGCTGAACTGGTATTTGCGCGACCATATGCCCAGCCGCGTTGGCAGCACCTTTACGACCGGCCGCTGTTTCGAGGCAATTGACGCGCCAAGCAGCCACATGGTGCTGTTCGAGACAAACTCGCCCGAGGCGCTGCTTGCACCCAGCTACCTCCAACTGCTGGGCACCGTGTCGGACGACGATCGCAAGCGAAGGGGCTGGTACGCCAACACCGTTCGCATGACTGCTCGGGTACGCACAAGGCTGGGCGCGGGCGTGGGCAGCGTCTTGTCGGTGATCCGGTTTGATCAGTCGCTGCACACCGTACCGCAAACGCTGATGAGCGATATCGCAGGCATTCCGGGGGTTGGTTCGGTATGGATCGCCGAGCACGACCCCTCGATCAGGTCGCGCATGGACTCGGTTCGCGTAACCGGCCATCAGGATCTTTCCGCTGCGGGGGCTCTCATGACCGAGGCGGCCACCGATTCAGACGCGAGGCTGGCTGTTTCCACATTCAAAGCCAAGACAGCCCTCTCAGGCACACCCGCGCCTGAATCGGTCACGGCTGGCCGCTACCGGCTGATGTACTGCATGACCGCCTGAAGCGCCGCTGGCACAGGCCAGCGGCCGATGGCGCTCAGTCGACCTTGGTGCCGGTAAGCAGAATCACCCGAGCCCATTTGTCCATTTCGGCTCGCACAAAGCTCGCAAACTCCTGCGGCGATGAACTGGTGGCTTCAACGCCGATATTGCTCATGGCTGTACGGTATCCAGGGTCGCGCGCGGCCTTCACCAGTTCCGCGTTGAGTCGCTCGACGATCGCGGCAGGTGTGCCAGCGGCCACGAACAGACCCGTCCAGCTGTCCACCTGGTAGCCGGGAACCCCAGCCTCGGAGAAGGTGGGCAACTCTGGCGCGGTAGCCCACCGGCGGCTTCCCGAGTTGGCAATTGCCCGCACTTTGCCGGTTTTGGCGAGCGTCATCGCGTTGGTGATGGTTTCGATCATGACCGACACGTTGCCCGCCAGCAGATCGGCCGATGCGGCACCGCCCCCTTTGTACGGCACATGCAGCATGTCGATTTGCGCAGTGGTTTTGAGCAGTTCAGTGGCCAGATGCGAAATTGATCCATTGCCCGCCGACGCATAGCTGAGCTTGCCCGGATTGGCCTTGGCATAGCGGATCAAATCTTCGAGCGACTTGATAGGCAGCGAAGCGTTCACGATGAGAACGCTTGGATTGAGCGCAAGAATGGAGACGGGTTGCAGGTCACGCACCGGATCAACCGGAAGGTTTTTGAACAGAACCGGTGCAACGCTGTTGGTGCCGATTGTTCCGTAAAGCAGTGTGTGGCCATCGGCGGGCGACGACACCACGGCCTGCATCGCTGGCCCCCCACCGCCACCCGGGCGGTTTTCCACCACCACCTGTGCCCCCAGCTGCTCGGCCAGCTGCTTACCCAGTCCGCGAGCCATGATGTCTGACGAGCCGCCCACTGCGAAGGGAACAATGATGCGTAGGGGTTTGGTTGGGTACGACTGCGCGTGCGCCGCCGGCCCGATTCCCGTGGCAATCACGGTGGCGGCGATCAAATTGAGGGCCGTTCTGCGACTCATGATGTTTTCCCTGTTGTCGTGTGATCACTAAAGCGTTCAAGCTGCGCGTAAAAATCGTCAACACGCTGCTGGGCAGTTGCGCGCATGGCGGTCAGAATCTTCGCATGCTCGCCGGGATCCGTCTGCGCACCACTCACGCCCACCTGGCGCGACACATCCTGAACGAAACGGCAGGCGGGTATGCGCAATGCGCTGAAACGTTCAAGCGCTGACTCAACCGACGCCTCAGCCCCCAGCAAACGCCCCAGCACAACGGCGTCCTGTACCGCCATGGCACCGCCCTGCCCCATGAACGGCGTGCTGGCATGCGCAGCATCGCCTATCAACAGAACGCGCCCCAGATGCCAGGGCCCGGGCATCAGTACTTCTTCGACCGCGGTGTACAAAACCTCTGATTGGGGATTCAGCGAATCCAGAAACTGCGCGGCGGGGCCCTGAAACACGCTGAAACGCGACTGCATCAGCGCCGCCCAGTCGTCGCGTGCATACCAGGCACCTTCCGGCTCTGGAACCGTTCCAAACAGGTAAAGCTGCTGCGACGAGATCGGCATGATGCCCAGGCGCAGTCCCGGCGCCATCATCATGATTTTGTCGACCAGATCAGGCGGTCGGTGATGGACGCTGCGCCATACGCCAAATCCGCTGTATCGCGGCTGCACCTGAGGCCAGAGCAGTTTCCGCACTTGAGACCGGATGCCGTCTGCACCCAGCAACAGATCACAGCGTACTTCGCGGCCATCCGACAGCAGCGCCCGCGCCGAATCGGGCGCGTGCTCGATTCGCTCGACGGTGCAGCCCAGCGCGATCTCAATATCGAGTTGTTGCAGATGCGCCGACAGCACGCGGTGCATGTCTGCGCGCCGGATTCCGAGAATCGGAACCAGCCGATGGCCTTCAAATCGCCCGGGATAGAAGGTCTCGAGTAACGGCGACCCATCGGCATTGAGGTAAACATTGCGACCATCGTCGATGGAAAACCCGGTGGCTACCATGTCGTCCATGACACCGAGCGCCTTGAACTGCGCAAGACCATTGCTGTAGACAAAGATGCCCGAGCTTTGAAATTGCCAGGCGGTTTGTTTCTCCACCAGACTGACGGCCCAGCCGGCGCGTGCCAGCGCGATCGCAGCACAGCAGCCTGCAATGCCCGCGCCGACAATCAACACGTGTCGCTTCAAGCGCTCTGCTCCCAGTTACTCGGGCTCGATCTGCTCTGACAGCGAGTCGCGAACCTTCTTGAGAAGAATCTTCAGCAGCACCGCTTCAGCCTGCGTCAGGTCGCGCACCATCAGGTCGTTAACGGTTTGGGCAACCTGCATCAGGGTGGTCTCAATGGCCCGGCCCTCGGGCGTGAGATGAATTCGCACCTTGCGGCGATCGACGTCATCGCGTGTACGGGTAACGAGTCCATCGCCCTCAAGCGCCCTGACCATTTCCAGCACCGAGGTTTCCATCAAGCCCAGCCGCTGCGCAAGCTCGCGATGCGTGATGCCTTCGCGCTCCCACAAGGCCCTCAGCACAAACCATCCACCCCGCCGAATGCCGTGCTCGGCAATACGCGCAAACAGCACCCGCTTCGATGCGCGTTCGGCCTCTGCAATGAGAAAGCCCAGGCTCTCGTCGAGTCGGGCGCCCACGTGGCGGCTGCGAGATTTTCCAGCCTTTGACGGCACGCGCCCTGCTGATAAATTCATAGGAACCCATGCATAACATTAAGCGGCGCAGCTTGTTTTTCTAACGAAGTATAGTTGCGGAACTTAAAAATAACACCTAGGATCCAAAGCAATTTCTGGAGATCGCGGAATGTTTACCAGCACAGTCGGCGCGCCAATCGCGGCCCGCACCCCTGACCAGCCCGCCCGCCGTTACACCAGCATCACGGTCACGCCCGCGTCGCCGCACATCGGCGCTGAAATCACCGACATTGACCTAACCAGCGATCTTTCGCCGCAGCAGATCGCCGAGGTGAAAGACGCGTTCGTCCAATACCAGGTGCTGTTTTTCCGGGAGCAGAAAATAAGCTTTGATGACCACATCCGTTTCGCAAGCCTGTTCGGAACGCTGGGTCGGCATGTTGGCGCGCAAACCATCAGCAAGCCCACCGATCATCCCCTGGTGCGCAAGTTCCACTACGACGAAAACTCGCAGCGCATCTCGGGTGAAAGCTGGCACAGCGACCAGTCGTGCGCGCCGATTCCGCCGCTTGGCAGCATGCTCTATAACCATACCGTGCCGCCCGACGGCGGTGGCGACACCCTGTTTGCCAGCACCTACGCCGCTTACGATGCGCTATCCGACCGCATGAAAACATTTCTGTCGGGGCTCACTGCCACGCACGACGGCGCCCGTGTGTTCGGGCCTGGAACACCAAAGTCCTCGCATCCCATCATCATTCGCCACCCTGAAAGCGGGCGGCGCGGCATCTTCGTCAATTGGGACTTCACCAGCCACATCAATGAACTCCCCCGCAGCGAAAGCGACGCAATCCTGAAATTTCTCTTTCGGCATATCGGCCGTGACGAATGGGCATGCCGCTTTCGGTGGCGCCCGCACTCGATCGCGTTCTGGGATAACCGCTGCGCGCAACACAAAGCGCTCTGGGACTACTGGCCCAACGTGCGCTCAGGGTTTCGGGTGCAGATAGAGGGCAGCGCGCCCCCTATTGCTGGATAAGCCGCGCGAAGCTTCACCGCTGCGCAAGCAACTCAGGCAGATGAGCCATTGCCGGTACGCCCATCATCGGCCAGGCGCTTACTTGCCCTGAAGGCCGGTCGCTTTGATCAGATCGGCAACGCGCGCCGCATCTTTCTCGAGCAGGCGGCGGAAACCATCGGGGCCGCGATCGGCTGCGGACGGAATCTCGGATGCAAACTGCTTCTCGACACGGTCGACGTATTCGGGGCTGTCCATGACCTGTGACACGGCTGCGGCAAGGCGCTCGAGCGCAGCACGGGGCGTGCCTTTGGGCGCAACCAACCCATTCCAGATCCGCAGATCAAACTGGGGCAGTCCGGCTTCGGCGAAGGTGGGTACGTCGGGCATTCTTGCCACGCGCTGCGGCGCTGAGACTGCAATGGCGCGGGCCCGTTTGTCGGCGTGCAGCGGCATCAGCGTGACGGTCTGGTCGATGATGCCTTCAATCGTTCCGGCGATGACATCGATCAGCGCCGGCCCGGTGCCCCGATACTGAACCAGCGTTCCCTCAACCTTGGCAAGGCTCAGAAAATGCGCCTGTGCCAGATGCGCGGTGGTGCCCGGCCCACCCGACCCCAGGTTGATCTTGCCCGGGTTCTGACGCATGTGCGCGAGCATGGACTTGAGATCGGTGAAACCGCTGGCATTGCTCACCGCCAGCACCATGGGCACCGTGGCAACCGACGCAACCGGCGCCAGGTCATTCAATGGGTCAAAACCGCCCTGCGGATGCAGATGCGGAATGACCAGCAGGCCCATGTTGCTGAAGTTGAGCGTATGACCATCCGGCTCGGAGCGCTTCAGACGCTGAAACCCAACCAACCCTCCCGCCCCCGCAAGGTTTTCAACCACAACGGGTTGCTTGAGGATTGGCGAAATGCCCTGTGCGATCTGGCGCGCCAGAGCGTCAAGTGTGCCGCCGGGGGCAACGCCCACAATGATTGTGATCTGGCGGGTAGGAAAGGTTTGGGCGGCCGACAAACCGGGCAACATCGCGACCAGCAAAGCCGCAAGCAGTGTTCGAATCACGCGTGTCTCCCTAAGGGGTTCTTATCATGGGCGGCATCGTAGCCGCTGCCAGGGATTAGGCGTTGACAGATTTCGGAATCAGCTCGGCGCGTGCAGCATGCCAACGCGCCATGGCTTGTCGGTGCACTTCAACCGCAATCGGGTCAAAGTCGGCCCGAGGAGCCGGATCGAGATCAAAGTGCCCGTAGCGGTCTTCACCGCGCACCAGCGTCGCCGAGAGCCGCTGCCGCGCAGAGCACCGGCAGCGCGTAGGAATGTAGCTGATGCCAAGGCCTATTCGTCGATCATTGGACCTGTTCAGCATTGAGTGATGGAACAGGTGCGTGTGATGCAGCGAAAACTCACCGGGTTGCAACAGCAGCAGATCGACGGCTTCCGTGTCGTCAACTGCAATGGTCTGCCCGGCGGCAAACAGGTTATCGACGCGTTTGAGCTGATCGTGCGGCACCTGGCCACGGTGATGGCTGCCCGGCACCACCTGGACGCAGCCGCTCTCGGTACTGCTGGGCGATAGCGCAACCCAGGCCGTGATGTGATCAGCCGGGCTGAGACCAAAGTAGGTGGAGTCCTGATGCCAGCTGACGAACGCGTCGGTATGGGGCTCCTTGATCCAGAGCGTTAAGTGGTAGACGAGAATGTCAGGGCCGATGAGGTCTTCAACCGCATCAAGAATGCGCGGATCACGAACGATGTCATCGACCCACTTGAGGTACAGATACATCTTGCGCCGCTGATCGGGCTCGAGGCGATGCGCGCGCTCGCCGCCTTCAAGGAGCACGCGGTACCGCTGGGCCTGCACAGAGTCAAATGCACGCAGGGGGCTGAGATATCCCTGGCCCTGATAAAACCGGACCTGCTCGACGGTAAGCTGCTTCATGGTGCGCTGGCGTTGACTTTGCCCGCTTTTATAATACTTCGATGACAGATTCCAAAACGCTCGATCAGCGCGTGGTCCTGGTAACTGGTGCCGCAGGCGACCTGGGCTTCGCCATTGTAATGCGATGCCGCGCTGCGGGCGCGAAGGTTGCGGTGCTCGATCATGCGGGCAACACGCTGCGCGCTCGATACCCCGACAACATCGATGTGCTCCGAATTGAGTGTGACATCTCGGATCGCGAGCAGAGCCGTATGGCGGTCGAGCGCACCGTTGCCCACTTCGGCATGCTCAATGCGCTGGTAAACAATGCTGCCGTATCCACGCAGCGACGTCGTGTGGCCGATATTCCCCTTGACGACTGGGACCGCGCCATCGGCGTCAACCTGACCGGCTCGTGGCTGATGTCCCGCTGGGCCATCCCGCATCTGATCGCTGCCGGAGGTGGCGTCATTCTGAACATCGCATCGCAGCTGGGTCACGTCACGGCCCGAGCCGGCGCAGCCTACAGCGCAAGCAAAGCCGCCTTGCACTCGCTCACCCGAACTATCGCAGTCGACTATGCGAGCGACAACATTCGCGCGGTCAGTCTTTCCCCGGGTGCGGTCATGACCAGCCGGCTCACCGACCGATATGGAAATGAGGAAGCGGTCAACGCCGTACTGGCTCCGCTGCACCCCCTGGGGCGCATCGGACGTCCTCATGAAATCGCGGAAGCCGCGCTGTTTCTATTAAGCGATGGCGCCTCATTCATCACCGGCTCGGATTTGCTCGCGGACGGCGGATACACGGCCGTATAGATCGGAGTCGTCATGCTCAGAATTGGTTACAAAGCCTCGGCCGAACAATTCACGCCGAATCAGCTTCTTGAGTTCACCTGCCTCGCAGAAGACCTGGGGTTTGATTCGGTGTTCATCAGCGACCATTTTCAACCCTGGCGACACACGGGCGGGCATGCGCCCTACTCGTTTGCCTGGATGGGCGCGGCAGGCGCACGCACTCGCCGTATCGTCATCGGCACCAGCGTCGTAACCCCCACGTTTCGTTACCATCCCGCCATCGTCGCGCAGGCAATCGGCACATTGGGTGCCATGTTCCCCGGGCGGGTCATTCTTGGTGTTGGCACCGGCGAATCCTTGAATGAAGTCCCTGCCATCGGCATCAAGTGGCCGGTATTCAAAGAGCGCTTTGGACGTTTGCGCGAAGCAGTCGGGTTGATGCGCAAACTTTGGACTGAGGAGCTGGTGAGCTTCGAAGGTGAATACTTTCGAACTGAACGCGCCACCATCTATGATCGGCCCGATCAGCCGGTACCCATCTACATCGCCGCGGCCGGGCCAAGCGCCGCAACGCTCGCAGGCGAAATCGGCGACGGATTCATCTGTACCAGCGGCAAAGCGCCAGAGCTCTATCGGGAAACCCTGCTACCTAATGTGTCCTCAGGCCTGCAGGCCTCCCAGCGCGCACCGGACGCAATCGACCGGATGATCGAGGTCAAGGTGTCATTTGATACCGACCTCGCTCGTGCGCGCGAAGACACGCGGTTCTGGGCGGCACTGGCGTTATCCCCGGAAGAAAAAATGAGCACCGACAATCCGGTGGAAATGGAAAAGCTCGCAGACGCCCTGCCCCTGGAGCGCACGGTCAAGCGGTGGATCGTTTCAACCGATCCCGACGAACAGGTGGAAAGAATCCGCCCCTATGTCCAGCTGGGTTTTCGCCATCTGGTGTTTCACGCGCCTGGTCCCGATCAGGCCCGATTTTTACGGCTGTACGCTGAGCAGGTGCTTCCAAGGCTTCGGGCCGAGTTCGGCTGAGTTGAGCATGGTCCCTGCAGGTCGGGCACAAGCACCACGCCAGATGACACTGACAGCCCTGCCCGGGCTGCCGGCCGTCCGGGCAGGCGATGACCTCGCCAGCCTGATCGTCCAGGCCGTGCAACGCATGCCTTGCGCGGTCTCAGCAGGCGATGTGTTCGTGATCGCGCAGAAGATCGTTTCGAAAGCAGAGAATCGCTGGGTACGGCTTGACGATGTGCAAGCTTCAGCGCGGGCGCACGATCTCGCGAAACGCTCCGGCAAGGATCCCCGCGTCGTCGAATTGATCTTGTCTGAATCGACAGCGGTGGTGCGCTGCGTACCCGGTGTCATCATCGTCGAGCACCGACTCGGGCTGGTCATGGCCAACGCGGGCATTGACGCATCGAATGTCGATGAACCAGAAGATCAGGAGGCCGTGCTGCTGCTGCCAGTCAACCCCGACCAGAGCGCGGCTGCGCTCAAGCAAGCGCTTGAGCAACGCTTTGGCTGTGCCCTGGGCATCATCATCAACGATAGTTTTGGGCGCGCCTGGCGACTCGGAACGATCGGCACAGCGATTGGCGTGGCAGGGTTGCCAGGACTTGAAGATTTGCGCGGTCAACCAGACCGCACCGGCCGAATGCTTCGCCATAGTGAAGTGGCTCTGGCCGATGAGTTGGCGGCAGCGGCATCGCTGCTGATGGGGCAGGCAGCAGAAGGGTTACCCGTCGTTCACGCCACCGGCCTTCCGTTTGCGCTTCGCGAAGGGTCTGCGCAGGAACTGATCCGACCCGTCAGGGCCGATCTCTTCCGATAACCTAAGCAGCAATCAACCGATCCGTTTTTAAAAACCCCACCCCAATGCTGACGCTTTCCGATCTCGATCTTTCACTGCTCGCCCGGGAGTGGCCCCTTGAGCGCCTGAAGGCTGAAGCTGTGCGGCTTCGTGATCTTGGACACGGAGATCGGGTGTCGTACTCGCGCAAGGTGTTTATCCCCCTTACGCGCCTCTGCCGCGACGTCTGCCATTACTGCACGTTCTCGGCAACGCGCAGACAGGTTCCAGCGCCCTACCTGTCTCCCGGGCAGGTGCTTGACATCGCCAGGGCGGGCGCCCGCGCCGGCTGTCACGAGGCCTTGTTCACGCTGGGCGATCAGCCCGAGGAACGGTGGCCCGAGGCGCGCGCGGCGCTTGATGCACTGGGGTATCGCAGCACGATCGATTATCTGGCTGCCATGGCGGATCTGGTGTTGCGCGAAACGGGTTTGTTGCCGCATGCAAACCCTGGTGTCATGACCCGCGATCAGCTCGCCCAGCTTCGAAAAGTGTGCGCCTCTCAGGGCCTCATGCTCGAGACCAGCGCGGAGCGCTTGTCGCAAAAAGGGGGCCCCCATCATGGATCCCCTGATAAATGGCCTCAGACCAGGCTTGCCACGCTGCGCGCCGCGGGTGAACTCGCGATTCCATTCACCACCGGTATCCTGATCGGTATCGGCGAAACCCGTGATGAACGACTCGATTCATTGCTGGCGCTGCGCGACCTGCATCGCCAGCACGGCCATATCCAGGAAATCATCATCCAGAATTTCCGGGCCAAGCCAAGAACGCTGATGGCAGGCGCCGACGAGCCCGATTGCAAAGAGCTCGCCTGGACGATTGCGCTTGCACGGATCGTGTTCGGCCCGCAGATGAACATCCAGGCGCCGCCCAACCTGAGCGCGCGTGAGTATCCTCAGCTGATCGACGCGGGCATCAACGACTGGGGTGGAATCTCGCCCGTCACACCCGACCACGTCAACCCGGAGGCACCGTGGCCGGCAATTGAGGCGCTTCGCGCGCGCACCGCGCAGGCGGGCAAGATCCTGGTGGAGCGACTACCCAGCTACCCTAGCTATGCCCTGGATGCCCGTCGCTGGCACGACCCGCGGATCGCGACCGAGGTGGTGCGGCGAATCGACGCGCAGGGTTATGCTCGTGGAACGCAATGGGTCGCGGGTCAACCGAGCACACCACCCGCTGAGCCTGCTCCGCCCAGACGATCTCCAACCCGGTCGATCGACGCGCTCCTGGCGCGTGCGCAGGCGGGGGATCGGCTTGATGAATCCATGATTGTCCGACTGTTTGAAGCGCGCGCTGACGACTTCGCCGCAGTGTGCGCAGCGGCGGACCAGCTTCGTGCCAACGCAAGCGGCGATACGGTTCGCTATGTGGTCAACCGCAATATCAACTACACCAACGTCTGCCAGCACGCCTGCAGCTTCTGCGCCTTTTCCAAAGGTCGCCAGAACGCGGATCTGCGCGGCAGTCCTTACAATCTCGACGACACCGAGCTTGCCCGTAGGGCTGTTGAAGCCTGGGACCGGGGCGCCACCGAGCTTTGCATGCAGGGGGGAATCCACCCCGCCTACACCGGCCACACGTATCTGCATACCCTGGAAACGGTAAGGCAAGCCGCCCCGTCTATTCATGTGCATGCGTTTTCGCCACTTGAGGTTCACCACGGCGCCCAAACGCTGGGGCTCTCGATCGAAGCCTATCTGTCCAGGCTTCAGCGGGCAGGCCTCGGATCGCTGCCTGGCACCGCGGCGGAAATTCTTGACGACAACGCGCGCGCAATTCTCTGCCCGGACAAGCTCAATACGGCTCAGTGGCTCGCCATCATGGAGACCGCGCACCGAGTCGGTCTACCCTCCACCGCAACCATCATGTTCGGACACGTCGACCAACCGTCGCAGTGGGCCGTGCATCTGCTGCAAATCCGTGATCTGCAGGCGCGCACCGGTGGCTTCACCGAGTTCGTGCCGCTACCCTTCATTCACATGGAGGCGCCGCTGTATCGAAAAGGCCTAGCCCGTTCAGGCCCCACCTGGCGTGAAGCCCTGTTGATGCACGCGGTGGCCCGGCTGGTGCTGCATCCGCTCATTCCCAATATCCAGGCCTCCTGGGTGAAACTGGGTCCGGAGGGTGTGAAGGCGGCGCTTGCCGCAGGCGCGAACGATCTCGGCGGCACACTCACCAACGAAAGTATTTCCCGGGCGGCGGGTACCGTTCATGGTCAGGAGTTTGCGCCCGCCCAGATGGATGCGCTCATCCAAAGCCTCAATCGCAGTCCCCAACAGCGAACGACGCTGTATCAGCCTCCCCCAGAGAACCAACGGCTTCGCTCGTATCGCGCCGCACCCGCAGCACCGGTCGTGCTTACCCCGATCAAACGACGCGCGGCGTCGGCTGAAAAAAGTCTCGTCTGACGGAGCCCCGAACGCCAATGATCATCGCGATTTCTGGCGGCGTCGGTGGAGCGCGCCTTTGCCAGGGCCTGGTTCAGATTCTGAGCCCCGCAGAGCTCGCCATCGTCGTTAACGTCGGTGACGACTTCGAGCATCTCGGCCTATCGATATGCCCCGATCTCGATACCGTGATGTACACGCTGGCCGGCCTCCACAACCCGACGCTCGGTTGGGGACGCGCGGACGAAACCTGGAATTTCATGCAGGTGCTCGAGCAGTTGGGCGGGGACACCTGGTTTCAGCTGGGCGATCGCGATCTGGCGGTACACATTGAACGAACACGACGGCTGGCTGCCGGCGAGCCACTCTCCTCGATCGCAGCTGACTTCTGCCAACGGCTTGGAATCCGCCACACGATCATACCGGTCACGGATCAGAGGCTTCGCACTCGGGTGATCAGCCGCGACGAAGGCGAGCTTGCGTTTCAGGATTACTTCGTTCGACGTCGTGCACAGCCCGCGATCGTCGCGCTGCGTTTCGACGGAGCCGAGCAGGCGCAACTCGCCCCGCCACTTGCCCAGACGCTCGCAGGAAACCCACCACACCCGCAGCCACAGGGCGTCCTGATCTGTCCCTCCAATCCCTGGCTCAGTGTCGACCCGGTGTTGGCGGTACCCGACTTCCGCGATTGGATAGCCCGTCAGCGAATTCCCATCGTTGCGGTGTCTCCAATCATTGGAGGGCGCGCGGTCAAAGGCCCCGCCGCGAAAATCATGCAGGAGCTGGGCGTGGGCCACGACACCATGGGTATCGTCGACCACTATGGGTCTGCCGTTCAAGGCTGGGTGATTGATCGGGCGGACGCGCATCTGGCCGATTCAATTCGCGCTCGGGGTCATCCGGTGGCGGTCACCGAGTCCCTGATGACCGACCCTACTGTTGCCGCGGCGCTTGCGCACACTGCGGTTGCGCTGTTGCGCGAGCTGGCGTGAGCCTCTGGCTGATCATCCCGATTCGTGGGCTCGCCTCGGGTAAATCGCGCCTGGCGGACATCCTTAGCCCGCTGGAAAGAAAGCAATTCAATACTGCATGCCTAGACCGCGCCCTTGATGCTTTTTCGCAAACCCAGGGCACACCCGCTCGATCAATCGTGGTCAGCCCCGAAGATGATGCACTGGCCCACGCGGGTGCACGAGGTGCCGTGGCGCTGCGAGAGCACTCAGTTGGCAATCTGAATGGGGCGCTACTTCAGGCAAGCGATCTTGCGCGTCAGAAAGGCGCAGCACGGCTTTTGATTCTGGCCGCAGACCTTCCCCTGATTTCGGCGCAGGCGCTCACGGCCCTGATCAACAGTTCCGACCCTGCAGGCGTTCAGATCATCGTCGACAAGACAGGCTCGGGCACCAACGCGCTGCTGCTCCCAGTGAGTGCCGCGCAGCAGTTTTATTTCGGCGAAAACAGCCTCTCAAAACATCGAGCCGTCTTTACCGAGCTCGGATACAGAACGACCATCTGGCGGGATGACTCACTCGCGTTCGATATCGATACGCCTGAAGATCTGGGCTGCTGGCTGGAATTAAAGCTTTCCTAGGCGTCCAACCCCCGTTACGATTTCCACGCACTGCCTACATGCCAACCTTGGCCAGCTGGCCAATCAGGAGGTTTGTTGTAATGACCCTAACTACCCGAATCATCACCGCCACGGCCATCGCAGGCGCCCTGGTGGCCTGCAAGGCGCACGCCCAGGATGCCTGGCCCAGCCGGCAGGTGACAGCAGTGGTTCCGTTTCCAGTCGGCCAGGGCATTGACGTGATGGCAAGAGTGCTCACCACCGAGATGAACCGCATCACCGGGCAGCCGTTTACCGTCATGAATCGCGAAGGTGCAATCGTTCAATCGGCACCACGGCGGTGGCGCGCGCCAAGCCCGATGGCTACACGCTGCTGATCGGCCCCAACACACCCATCACGATCGCCCCGCACGTTCTGAAATCAATTCCCTACTCCTTTGATTCGATCGTACCGGTCTGCCAGACCTTCGAAAATGTCATGGCGATCTTCGTCAAGCAGGGCTCGCCCTGGCGAACACTAAAAGATTTATTCGACGCTGCGCAGGCGCAACCCGGAAAGCTCACCTGGGGACATACGGGACCCGGGGCAGTGCCGCACCTTTCCATGGCCGGGCTCCTGCGCACCACAACCCTTTCGGTGCAGGACGTCCCATTTCGAGGGGAACTGCAAATGCTGCCGCTGATATTGTCTGGCGAATTAAGCTTCGCAGCCGCCTCCATCTCGGGTCTGTATGGCAGGGGCCTTGAACCGCTCGCGGTGTTTGCCGAGAAACGTCATTCCGCCTACCCCGACACCCCCACCGTGGCTGAGCTTGGCTATCCCGCCGGTGTGCCCGGCCTGAATGGCGTGTTTGTTCCGCAGGGAACGCCGGCACCCGTGGTGGCCGCCATTGAAAAAGCCTGCAAGGCCGCGGTTGACTCCGAAGGATTCACCACCTTCGCGGCCCGGCTTCGACAGACGCCCGCCTATCTGGACAGCGCATCCTTCACCAGGCGTCTGCGCGAAGACTTCGAAGCAAAAGGGGCGTTGGTTAAAGCGCTCGATATCAAGCAGGACGGCAACTAGCCGCTCTGGCGCGCAACGTGGGCGGAACCTTGTCCGCCAGAACGCGAATTAAATCAGACACTTAGGTGATTTATTCGTTTCAACCATCAACTCAACCATCAAACCAGATCTGGCTTTCTGCCCCGATCGATGGCTTGACCGACTAGCCACAGACTTTAGTTCCTAACCGCGCTTTAAAACTCGCCGTCGGTCATCGCGCCGGTGTCCGTCTGGTAGGGAAGCGCATGCGCTTCCCCTCCCGCCCGGCGCCCACTCGCCTCGGCTGGCCAGACTCGCCCCCACAGCCCCCACCCCCCGGCCCCGGCGGCGTGGACGGTGCCTTAGTTGGTGGCATGCCAGCCATACAAGCCAAGGGCTCGCGGAAACGGCTGCTGCCCTCGCACGGTCACTTGTTGCCGTCCGCATTCCGGGCAAACCCCGCGATCAGTTGGAGGGCAGCGTGATCCCGGTTCAAGGCGTTCTTGAGGTAGTTGCTGTTCGTCTTGTTACCCATAAGCCCCGTGGTGGCGAGTGACACCTGCTGGCTGCCGCCGTTCAGGTGCAGATCCTTGAAAACCGCCTTCTCCTCGGGAGTGCGCCCGGCATTATAAGAGGGCACGATGCTTGGTGCGTCGGGCTCATTGGCAACCGCCGAAGCACTGAGCGCGTCGGCGCCACTGCGCTGGATATTTTCATTGATCGACTGGAGCAGCGACTTGACTTCGACATCGATCATCCCGGTCCGGTCCTTGCCGCTCTTGCAGTTGAAGCACGGTATTGAGCCGGAAAGCTGGGCGAGCACCAATATCCGGGCGGCGAACTTGTAAGGATTTTGGCCTTCACTCCGATATGACTTGTCGTCGCGCATGGCCTCAATTTGCCCGATCAGCTCGGTGATGGCTTTCTTTCGTATGGCCTCCTGAGGATTGCCAAATGAGAGCATGTCCCGGGATGCGCTCGCGGTCTTGAGCAGCGTTTCGATCGCAGCGTCGTTGTCGGGCCTGGCGGTGTTCCAGTGGCTTGATAAAAAAAACATCGCTCCGATATTCACACCGACAGAAAACGTGACTGGCTGCGGTCTGAGCTTCCACGAACCCGGCGATCCGTCCGGCGCTGGGCCTGGCATTTCGATACTGTTTTCCGGTTTTGCAATAGCAGCCCAGGCTGCTTTCTGGCCTTCAATCATGTCGGTTTCTTTGCTGCCATGGGTCTGGAGCGATACCGACACCATGGGGATCAGCCAGCTGCCATCGTCTTGTCGTTTGCATGCGGAGGGCATTTCGCTTCCCGCGGCACGCACGAGTTCCGCAACCTTCGCCTTGTTGGCCTCTTTACGGTCCTGCGAATCGTTGAGTCCGTAAGCATCGAGCACGCCATGCCGAAACCCTTTGAAGGACAATTCGGCCTCGCTGTTTTGGGCGGGCTTGAATTCGGTCATCCAGAAGTTGGCGGGATGCGTGGTGTCTTTGCTGTTCATGCTGGAGACACCGCGCTGGCCATCTGTGTATCCGGATGCCAACTGGGGAATTTCGGCGGCAGGGATCAGCCGGCTGGTCATCGCGAGGCTGGTGTTCCCGTCAATTGACTTGAAGTCATGCTCATAAGTATGCGTGCGCCAGGCCTCGGATTTTTCGGTGAGCGCCACATAACGCTGGCCCAGTTGCTTACTGATCTTTGCTGTGGATGCCCACTCATGGTCGCCCAGCCCCGCCGCTTTGAGCCGCCCCCTGATGAACAAGGCGAGGGCAGCCTTCGGGTGAATGTTCGCGACCTTATTTTCCCGATAAATATCTTTGAATGACAGTCCGTTTTCAGCCTGTTGCTGGATGGTTCGGGCACGCCGGGCGTTACTGCTGAACAGGCAACGGACCCAGCCCCACTTGGTTGGTGAGTTCTTGCCGCCCACCAGCGTTGCCATGTCGTTGAAGTTGGACAACGTGCTACGCGCGCGATCTCCGTTCGTGTAGTCAAATTCTTGGAGCGCCTTGTCGAGGTCGGTTTGAATTGCCTCCAGTGCCTGGAGAGCTGTCTCGTTGCGAGTGACCTCCTCCTTAGGCTTAAATGAACCCACTAATGAACCCACTACGTCTTGGGCCGACTTGTAGTGCCGTTTTCGAAACTCGAGACAGTCACTCTCCTGGTAGGGGCCCATGGCCGATGCTGGAGCGCGCGAGGCTGGGTCGCGGTTCGCCGGTTGAGGGCCGAGCAGCTGCTCGACATCGTCGTCGCCATCGATCTCGAACCTATCGCCAGCCTTTTGCGCAGCAGCGTTCGCTTGATGCAGGCTCTGCGGCTGGAGTCCGCTCTCAGGCTGTTCGGACCGGTTAGCCAGCCCTAAAAAATCGTGGGGGTTCCTGAGTTGCTGGGCCGACCCCGCACTGACGGGTGCCTGGGACAGCAATGAATTGGCGGCACTCCCGTTGGGTTGACCGCTGACCTTGAGGCCGTTGCCCATGTTGTTCCTTTAGGAGGGTCGCTCGTTACTTAGCCTCTCAGCCAGGTGCTGGATGCCGCGATGGAGGACGGTTCTGTCAACGGGCTAGCGAGGCGCAGCCATTGCGCTTCGATTGAGCGGGCGCGCGCGTCGAGTTAGGTGATCGCGTCCCGTATGGTTGCCGCACGGAGGGACTGTCGTGGCAGGACGAGGCTGATCAGCGGCAGCTCAGTGTCGGCTTCGATCTGAAGCGAGACGCGCTGCCCGATGACGGTCATGGTGTTGATCCGTAGCAGCCACTCGATTAGGGTGAGCGCCTGCTGGGGATCAGCGAGGGGGAGCGTGAGCGCTCGGTCGAAGCGCACGAATGCGTCATTTCTGTCAGCCTCGACAGTGACGAACTCCTCGTCAGCGAACATAAAGAGCCCCCAGGGTACGGAGGGATCTGTCCGGAAGCTTTCCGCGAGCAGCGCATCGGTCGCGAGCGACTCGGTGACCTCTCAGAGAGCCTCCCAGTGCTCTGGGGAAGCTGGCTCTTCCTCGTCGTCTTCGATATCAGAGGCCTCGCCGCCATGCCGCAGAAGCTGCTCAGTCATTTCCGCCTGTGTCGCGTCGGTCCAGACGCGACGCTCAGCCTCGTAGACCGCGAGCAGATCGTCGGCAGGGATGTGGGCACCCGGCTGACCGGGAGCCGGTCGGGATGGGTTGGTTGCTGCGCACTCCAGCCGCAGGCTGTCGTCAAGGGCCAGCACATACCGCACACCCTGCGGCAACAGCCCCAACTCGGGGCGTGTCAGTGCGCTGATGGCATGTGGAGGCCAGTGGGCTGCGCTGCGATGTGTGATCGCAGGACTCACCATCACGAGGGCCTGTTCGGTCTGATACTGAAGCCAGGAGGATGCCAGGGCGTATTGATTCATGAATCGCTCAAGCAGGCTGGAGACGACGGCGGGATCTTCATGGATTGTCAGTAAATTGGCGAGTGCGCACAACGGCCCAACGTGCAATGGCGCCCTTCGCCTTGCCCGGCGATTCACCTTACGGTTCCCGCCCCGGCCGCCCCGAACCCAACCAGCGCAGCACCCCGGACAGCAATAAGGGCGCGCAGAAGAGCGGAATCTGCGCAAGGCCCGCGTACATCTGAAACGCCTCGCCAGCCGTACCAGCGGTGACCGCGAGCGTCAGTCCCAGATTCCGGTTGCCCATCAGAAGCGATGACGACAGCGCGTTCTCGAACCCCCTGGTGCGCAGCACCATGTAACCCGTGAGGTGCCAGAGCACAGCCGCGAAACACGACCAGGCAAACAGCGCCAGAATGAACGCAGGGCGCTCAAAAAAGGTCTCGGTGACCCCATTCATGATCGCGACCGCGAACAGCACCAGGAGCACGACGTTCAAGCCGGCGAGTTCAGGATCGAAGCGGCGAAGCGTCGCGTCGCCCACGAGCCGGCGCACCAGCAGCGTGATGACAAAGGGGGCCAGTGCCGACAGGGTGACCCGCACGAAGAACTGGCCCAGATCGACTGTGATGCCGAAGCTGGGAAGCAGCAGCGACGCGGTCGCGGTCAGAGTGATGGGAAGCATCAGCGTCATCACCACGGTGCCCGCCATGCTCAGGTGTCCGGGGATCCCCAGGAATAGAGCGAAGGCTGCCGCCGACCCGATCGGTGCAGACGCTGCCTGCAAGACCGAAAGCACGGTGAATGCTTCGGGAATGAACCCCATGAGCGCGAGAAGCCAGACCGCCACAGGCGAAATCACCATGGTGCAGACGGTGAGCCATCCAATGCGCGCAGGCTGACGGAGCGTGTCGATCAGCGCGCTCCATTCCAGCCTGAGGAGCGACACGGTAATCATGCCCATCATGGCAGGCAGCACGAGCGACTGCAGAGCCTCGGCGAGTGCGGGGAACACGATGCCGGTGCAGACGCCCACGGGAAGCGTCCAGCGCGCGTGCTTGCCGAGCAGGCGTAGCGCGGCGACGATCATCGAATCGAGTAAAGCGCCTGCGCGGCCTCGCGCACCAGATCCGGGCCGCGATAGATCAGGCCGGTGTACAGCTGAACCAGATCGGCGCCCGTAGCGATTCGCGCCCGCGCATCGTCGCCGCTCAGAATCCCGCCGGTTCCGATGATCGCAATGTGCCGGCCGAGCTGCTTTCTCATCTGTTCCACCAGTTGGTCAACGGGTTCGCGAAGCGGCGCACCGGACAGTCCTCCTCGCCCGTCGGCATGAGGATGATCACGGACCGCATCACGCCGCGCGCTGGTGTTGGCAGCGATCACGCCCCAGTAAAGCCCTTCGGGATGGACTCTATCACTGCGGGCGCGAAGCGCTTCACAGAGCGTCTGCACAGCCAGACTGCTGAGGTCTGGCGAAATTTTAAGGAACAGCGGGGGCTGTTTTCCAGTCAGATCGGCGAGCTCGATGCGGACCTGGTCAATCGCAGTGAGCCAGTGGTCCAGGGAAGGTCGCGTATCGGGAACATGGAGATTCGAGGCGTTCGGGTTCGAAACATTGATCGTGAAATAGTCGGCCCAGGTGATGGTTGCGCGTAGACCCAGCGCGTAGTCTTGGATCGCGTGACTTGCGCGGGTGGCGACATTACAGGCGAGATTGACGCCCAGTCGAACGGGCGTTGCGCTGCGCGGATCGAGCGGCCAGCGATGCCGCGTGAGTTCGGCACAGAGCGGCTCGAGGCCACCCCGATGTAGCCCGATTCGGTTGATGAGGGCCCGTGCCTTGGTGAGCCGGTGGATTCGTGGCGGGTCAGACCAGGCTTCGCCCTGCGGCGCCACGCTTCCAATCTCGATGAAGCCGAACCCCATCGCAGCTAAGGCGGGAAGACATCGGCCCTCCTTGTCGAGCCCTGCGGCAAGACCGACCCGGTTGGGGAAGACCACGCCCGCAATTTCAACCGGATCATCGACCCTGGGGAGGGCTACCAGACCGCGCACCAGCCTTGAATCGCCCGCCAGCCACGACAAGGTCAGATCGTGCGCGCGCTCTGCGTCAAGCGAAAAGAGCAAAGGACGCAACGCACGGTATGCGACCCGATGCGCAAGGCCCATCGATCAGGGGAGATCGTTTGCGCGCGCCCAGACCACCTCGGCGAGCACGCGCGCTCCGGCAGCGAGGTCAGCTGCCGTGGCGGACTCTGATTCGTGATGACTCACGCCCTTCAGACAGGGGATGAAGATCATGCCGGTCTCGCAGTGGTCGTTGAGATAACGGGCGTCGTGACCAGCGGCTGACAGAAGCCGCATATGACCGAGTCCAAGCCGCGCCGCAGCCTTCTCGATGTCACTTCGAATCGATTCCGGAAACTCGAGCGACATGGCGGTGGAGAGCTCCTCAACCCGTACGTCGCATGGGCCTGCATGTGCTGAGCAAAGCGGCAGGACCGCATCGCCCAGTTCGATCAGTCGCTGGGATGATTCGTGACGGATATCGATTGAGAAAACGACTTTCGCCGGAATGACCGAAGGCGCGTTGGGTTCAACGCGAAACATGCCAACGGTGAAGCGGGTGATGTCCTGCGGATCAAAACACAGTTTCTCGAGTGCCTGCACCATACCGGTGGCCGACAGCAGGGCATCGCGCCGCCTGCGGTGCGGGGTGGTTCCCGCATGCGATTCTTCGCCGGTGACCGTGGCCCGGAAAGTTCGCTTGCCCTGAATGCCGGTGACGATACCGATTGGCAATCGGCGCGCCTCCAGCACCGGTGCCTGCTCGATGTGTGCTTCGATGTAGCTGTGAACCGGAGTGCGAAGCGGTCTGGAGGGAAGGTCGGGGAGCGCACGGGCAAGTTCTGCCAGTGCCTCGGCCACTGACTGCTGTCCGGCATCGCGCACCGAGAGAATTTCGGTTAGGGTGCGCGCGCCGGCAAATCCCGCCGACCCCATCATGCCCGGCGCGAATCGCGAGCCTTCCTCGTTCATCCAGGAAACCACTTCAACCGATCGCACTGGAACCAGCCCGCTGTCGCGGATCGCCTGCAGCACTTCAAAACCAGCCAGCACGCCGTACACACCATCGAACTTTCCACCGGTGGGCTGGCTGTCAAGATGCGAGCCTGTCAAAACGGGTGCAAGCTCCGGGCGGCTGCCCTCGAGGCGAATGAAAAAGTTTCCGAGCGCATCGCCGAATGCCGAACAACCGATTCCGCGCGCCCACCCGATCATCGTGCGCCGCGCCTCGATGTCTTCAGCCGATAACGCCTGTCGGTTGACGCCCCCCCGACTGGTTGCGCCGTGGCGCGCAAGCGTCATATGCCGATCCCATAGGCGCTGCTCGCTGACAGCGTGGGTGGGTGAGCGGCCGGATGTCATGGCTGCGTCAGTTGGTTTTCATGATTTCAGACGGCTTCGCGCGAGGATCGCGCGGCGTCCACCGGCCTGCTTCCACCGCATGCAAAAACTCGAGGGTGAAGCGGTTGAAGTGGTCAGGCTCTTCGAGATTGAGCGTGTGTCCGGTCTTGGGAAGAATCAAAAGACCACAGGCGGGAATGGTCTTCTTCATGAAAACGCCCGGCTGAATGCAGTGATCGTCCTCGTCGCCAACAACCACCAACGTCGGAACCGGCATGGTGGCCAATCGGTCTTTCAGGTCGTAAATGGATGGACGTTGCGCCTGCACGCCCCGCATCGTGTTGGCTGAACCCAGCGAAGAATGCTCGCCCAGCCAGCGCGCAAATTCAGCCCAACCGCGCGGATCCTTGTTCTGGAACTGAACGCGCGAGGCGCCGATTGAATAGGTTTTGGCAAACTGCTCGGCGCCCTGAACTTCGAACTGTCGAGCAACCTCCATCGACACGCCTCTGAAGTATTCCTCATATTGTTTTTCAGCACCGTACCCCGCCCCGGCCACAATGAGCGAGCGCGCCCGGTCGGGGTAGTTGAGGCCGAAATGCAGCGTGGCGAAGCCGCCCATTGACAGCCCTATGACATGAGCGCGATCGACACCCAGGGCGTTCATGACGTCGAGAATGTCATCGACGGCGCGCATTTGGGAATAAGCCTTGACATCGGCCGGTACATCCGAGGGCGGGTAACCGCGTGCCGAATAGGTGATGCAGCGATGCGTACGGGCGAAATAGCGAAGCTGCGGCTCCCAGCTGCGATGGTCGCCGCCGAACTCGTGCACAAACACAATCGGGGTTCCCTGGCCGGCCTCTTCAACATGAAGCTGAAACCCGTCAGTGGTGGTGATTTCGGACATGGGCTGATCTCCTGACAAAGGTCTGGCGCGCGCTTTAAAACAGCGCCTCAACCGATTTGATCGTGCGAGCCTTGGCGACCATATCGGGCAGCGCCTGCGCCAGCGCGTCAGCCCACTCCTCGGGCACGGTGGTGCTGATCTTTACAAAGCGGTGGCCAAAAGCCGGCGTGTGATAAGAGCCCTGCCGGATCATGATGTTTCGCTCGCGATAGGCCATGCAAAGCGCCTCGGGCGTGATGCCTGCCTCAATGACTTCGAGCACCAGAAAGTTAGCCTGCGACGGATACACCGGAATGTGCAGACCGGGGATTTTGTCGGCCGCAGCTTTGATGACAGCCTGATTTCGGCGCTGTCGCGGCCCGATGTCGTTCATCCAGCGAGATTTGATGGCGAGGCCTGCAATGGCGGCGCGCTGCGAGACCACGTTGCAGCCCAGATTGTTGGGT
This sequence comes from Betaproteobacteria bacterium, assembly GCA_016868375.1. Taxonomy (GTDB): domain Bacteria; phylum Pseudomonadota; class Gammaproteobacteria; order Burkholderiales; family Burkholderiaceae_E; genus SYIM01. Next base: position 38,151 of record VGHA01000013.1, read on the forward strand.
GGGGCCGCCGCCATGACTTCGATGAGGTCAGGGTTCGAGATGATGGCACCGACACGCAGACCCGCCAGGCCCAGCCACTTGGAAAAGCTGTAGATGGTGAGTGTGCGCTCGGGATAATGACGCGCAGCGAGCGCTGGGGCATCGGCAAAGTGGCGATACGTGGTGTCGTGAATGAAATAGGCACCAACCTTTCGCGCGATGTCCGTGAACGCCTTCAGCTCGGCATCGGTATAGCAGACGCCAAGCGGATTGTTGGGGTCAACCAGGTAGATGGCGCGTGTGCGCTCGGTGACCGTGGCAGCCAGTTGCTCGACCTGCAGGCGGTAGTTGCGCGCCGGATCGTAGATGGGAATCTCGATCACCTTGGCGCCGGAGGCCTGCGAAAAATGAATGGGCCACTTCCATCCGGGGTCGGTGGTGACGAACTCGTCGCCGGGCCGGCATAGATTGCGGCACACCGTGTAGAGGGCCTCAACACCGCCATCGGTCACCATGACGCTTTGGTCGGGAAGGCCGACGTCGGCCAGAATGCCCTCGCGCAGCGCCTGCATGCCAGCCGGTGGCGCATAGGCGTGATATTCCTCCGAGGCGATCGAATCGAGCATAGCCTGCCGCACTTCGGGTGCCGTGGCGAAATGATTGGTGTTCTGCCCGAGCCACATCAGGCCCGGCGTATTGAACAAGGTGTCAAAGTGCCGGTTTCGGACGTCGAAGCCGCGGGGCGATACGGGCGCATTCATTTGATTTCAAACCTGGGCTTGATGATCGAGCCTTTGGCAGCGATACCGCCGTCGATCGTGACGATTGCGCCGCTGATATAGCCTGCGCGCGGTGAGCACAAAAACAGCATCAGATCAGCGATTTCCTCGGCGCTGGCGGCCCGCTGGCCGGGGTAGTGCTGGTGCAGGCTGTTCCATTTTGATTCGTCGCCGTAGACATCAATGGCCCGGCGTTTGTTGATTTTGACCATTCGCTCGGTATCGACCGGTCCCGGGTTAACCCCCAGGACCCGTACGCCGTAATCGAGACTGACACCGCCCAGTGCTTTGGTAAACGCCATGAGTGCCGCGTTGGCGGTGCTGCCCGCCACATAGTTGGCATCCCAATTTTCGCCTGAGTTGCCGATGTCATTGAGGATGACGCCGCTGCTGCGCGCCTTCATGCGCGCATAGAGATGACGCGTGAGAAACATGTAACCAAACAGCTTGACGTCATAGCTGCGCTTCCAGACCGCTTCATCGAGCGACTCAATGGGTCCCGATGGGATTTCGCCAGCGTTATTGATGAGAATGTCGGTGTCCGCGCAGTCAGCGGCCAGCTGTCCGAGCCTGTCGTGATCGGCCATGTCAAGCACATGAACGCTGACGCGCACGCCATGCCTGGCCTGCAGATCATTCTGGGTTTGAGCGAGCGCATCGCCGCTTCTCGCGGTGAGATGCAGATGGCAGCCTTCGGCAGCGAAGGCGCGCGCGGCGGCGAGGCCAATGCCTTTTGAGGCGCCCGTGATCAGCACGGTCTTGCCAGTCAGTTGCAGATCCAAGGTGGAGTCTCCGTTCTTGAGAGAAATCAGCCGCGTGGCACGCCGTAACGGCGGTCGGTGAGTTTTTCGGCCAGCGCCACGGCGCCATACAACAGCAAGCCGCTTGCGCACAGCACAACGATTGCCGCCATGGCAACCACGGTGTCGGCGCGCGAGGTGGCAAAGATGATCAGGTAGCCCAATCCGCGCTGCGAGGTAATGAACTCACCGATGATCACGCCAATGATCGAGAGCGTGATGCCGATCTTCATGCCGCTGAAAATATAGGGCAGTGCGCTGGGAAAGCGGACATTGGTAAAGATCTGCCACTCGCTGGCGGTGAGCGAGCGACACAGGCGCACCGCGTTGGGGTCAGCCGCCGATAGCCCGGCAGTCGTCGCGATGATGATCGGAAAAATACTGATGAACACCGAGAACGCCAGCCGTGACTGTGAACCGATACCCAGCCACATGATGAAGAGCGGTGCGAGCGCGATCTTTGGAATGAGCTGAAAGAAGACGAGATTCGGAAAGAGCGCCTGCCGCGCGATCTCGGAGTAAGTCAGCAGAATTGCAATGAGAATGCCAACGCCTGATGCAAGCAGAAACCCCCCCGCAGACTCGAGCGTGGTGGGGATGGCGTGACGCAGCAGTATGTCGTGCTTGTCAACCACCAGTTCGAGAATGGCCCACGGCGAGGGCAGGATGACCGCAGGAATGCCCGACATGCGGACACCGATCTCCCACAGAAGCAGCACGCTTGCCGCGACAAGTAGTGGCAGGGCGAGTGCACGGCCGCTGGTGTTGCGGAACTTGGGCGCGGTGACTTCACCCGTCTGGCGGGCGAGTTGATTGCTGTTAACGGTTTGAGACATCAGTGATGGGCTTGTCAGTGCTGGGCAGCGGTGGCTTCGTGCGCCTGCTCGATACTTTCGCGAAGCACACGCACCAGTTCGCGAAAGCGCGGAGCGTCTTCGATGCTGGGACTGCGCGGGCGCGGGAAATCGATGGCCAGATCAAGTGTGATGGTTGAAGGCCGTCCGCTCATCACAAGAACACGGTCTGACAGATAGACCGCCTCACGAATGCTGTGCGTGACGAACAGAACCGTCTTGTTATAGGTTTCGAGCATTTCGGCCAGCACGATATTCATCTGGTCGCGCGTAATGGCATCGAGTGCGCTGAAAGGCTCATCCATCAGCAGCACAGGCGGGTCATGGATGAGCGCGCGGCAGATTGCGACGCGCTGGCGCATGCCGCCCGATAGTTCGTGCGGTTTTTTCTTTTCAAAACCGCGCAGGCCCACCCGCGCAATCAGTTCCAGGGCGCGGGCTTCATAGTCAGCCCTGGGGCGCTTCAGGATGTCGATTGGAAACAGGACGTTGTCGATAACCGATTTCCAGGGCAGCAGGGTTGCATCCTGGAAAATAATGCCGTTATCGCTGCGGGGGCCTTCAATGGCTTGACCCTTGAACCCAAGGGTGCCGGCGCTGGGCTGCTCCAGGCCGGCGACCATCATGAGCAGCGTGCTCTTTCCGCAGCCGCTGGGGCCCAGCAGCGATACGAACTCGCCCTGTCGCACATCGAAACTTGCCCGGGCAACCGCATGAACGGGCCCGGTGCGTGTGCGATAGGTTTTGCCGACCTGATCGAGTCGGATGAACGCGGGTTCGGACATGTCAGCTGACGTATTTTCGGAAGAGGTCGATGTTCTTTCGAACCGTTGCCTGCTCGGCCTCAGAAAGCCTTACCTTGCCGACAAACCGATTGGTGAAGAGTTTGTCGAGGTCGGGCGGCGTGACATTTCCGCTGACTGCGTATTTGAGGATCAGATCGGCCTGCGCTCGAATCTTGCCCATGTCGACATACCCAAAGCCCTGATTGATGACCTCGGGGCAGAAGTTGTGCAGGTTCGATAGACCCAGCCCGATGCGCACAAATTCTTTCGAGGTGGCGGTCATGGCCACCTCTTCGTTGGCCTTGAGGAAAATGGCCAGTGCCTCGTCCGGATTGGTCATTGCGAACTTGATGGCATCCATGGCGCCGGCCACCAGTGCCTCAACGAGTGAGGGGTCGCTTTGCAGGCGGGCGGCCTGCGTGATGAGCGACTGACCGTAGAACTCAATGCCCGCCTGTTTGAAGGTAAGAAAGCGCAGGCTGGCGCCATTGGACGAAAGCGCCGGAATGGTGCTTGACCCAAAGGCGGAAACACCATCGACCAGCTTCTCGATAAGGGAACGGTCGCGCACCTTGCCGTCGAGCTGCACCAGGTTGACCTTGGAAAGATCAAAGCCTGCTTTCTGCGCGTAGAGACTGAGGAACGGGTATTCGCCGGACGTGACACTTGCGCCGATCTTGCGGCCTTCGAGATCTTTGGGCGTTTTGATGGGCGAATCGGCCAGCACGCCGACGCCCATGACCGCGTCGTAGTTGATCTGCCCAATGGACACCAGCGGCAGCCCTCGAGCGGCCTGCTGCACCACCACAGGCGTGGCGGTCATGCCAAACATGAAGGTGCCGGCTCCGACGGCCTGCGCTGCGGCACCCGAGCCCGAGCCTCGGGCCACTGACACATCAAGCCCGTACTTTTTCCAGAACCCGCGGTCACGCGCAACGTAGGCAAACAGATTGGGACCTTCGGGCGTCCAGGACGTGGTGAACGTGACCTTGGTAGGTCCCTGGCCGATGGCTGGGAACGCAATCGCAGAGGCGCTGGCCAGCGCGGACTGAATGACCGAACGGCGGCTGACACGCGGAGTCGCTTTCATGGTGAGTCCCTTCAACGATAGGCGCCTGCAGAGGTGCCGAAGTGGATGGAGAAAATTTGCATGCAAAGATATACTTCTTGCATACATACGACCTTTCTACAGGCGCAGATTCGCAATGTCAACGAGTGCGATGAAATCCTCCGAGTCAACTGCCCGTATGGTCTCCAAGCGCTCGCCGGCAATCGTCAAACGCGCTTCGGGCCCGCCCAAACGCAGCGCTGGTGCGGCAAAGCGCTCCCCCGGCGCTGCAAAGCGGCCTGCAAGCCTCGCCAGCCGGCTGGCAACCGCCCTCGAGGCCGACATCGTGTCCGGGCGGCTGCGGCCTGGCACCCGTCTTGACGAGCAGGCGCTTGCGCGCCGTTTCAAAGCGTCTCGAACACCGGTTCGCGAGGCGCTGCGGCAGCTCGAGTCGCGCGGCATGGTCGAAAACCGGCCGAGGCAGGGGGCGCAGGTCATGCAGCTCAGCCTTGCCTCGCTCATTGAAATGTTCGAAACCATGGCCTGGCTCGAAGCGGCCTGCGCAAGCCTTGCCGCGCGTCGGCACACGCAGGTCGACCGTGACGCGATTCAGGCTGCGCACGAGGCCTGCGTCAGTGCGCAGCAGGCCCTCGACCCCGCCGCGTTTTATCGCGCCAACACGCAGTGGCATGAAGCGCTCTACGCCGCCAGCCAAAACCGCTATCTGGAGCAGGAAACGCTGCTGCTCCGCAATCGGCTTGAGCCGTATCGGCGCGCGATCACCTTCCACGAGGGGCTCATGTCCCTGTCGGTTCAGGAGCACCAGAGAATCGCAGAGGCCATCTTTGCCATGGATGAAGCCCGCGCCATGAGCGAAATGCGGGGCCATCTCGATACGCTCCGAAACGACGCGGTCCGTACCTACGGGGCTCTGCTGCGTACCGAGTGAGCCAGGCCCTGCGTGCCTGGCGCTTTTGGCGCTATCCTTGCGGGCAACAGGAGGAGCGCGGTTCATGGGAAAGCTTGCCGTTGCGGCGAAAATCACGCACGTGCCCAGCATGGTTCTGAGCGAACAGCCTGGACCCAGGCAGGGCAGCCGCCAGGACGCCATCGATGGGCATCGGGAAATCGGTCGCCGCTGCCGAGAGGCGGGCGTGGACACGCTGGTGGTTTTCGACACCCACTGGCTGGTCAACGCCAACTATCACATCAACTGCGCCGCGCATTTCAAGGGCGACTACACCAGCAATGAACTTCCTCACTTCATCAGCTGGATGGCCTTCGATGCGCCCGGTAACCCGGAGCTCGGACACCTGCTCGCCCGGGTATGCAACGAGTGGGGCGTGGAAACGCTGGCGCATGATCGTACGTCGCTCAATCCCGAATACGGCACACTGGTCCCGCTTCGCTACATGAACGCTGATCAGCATTTTCGTGTCGTGTCGGTGTCAGCGCTGTGCATGGCGCACTACCTTGATGACAGCGCACGTCTCGGATGGGCCATGCGACGCGCCGTTGAGGAGCACTATCCTGGAACCGTTGCGTTTCTGGCCAGCGGTTCGCTGTCGCATCGGTTCGCTCAGAACGGGCTTGCGCCCGAATACGCATTCCGGATCTGGAGCCCTTTTCTTGAGCAGCTTGATCGCCAGGTGCTCAGGATGTGGTCGGCGCGGGAATGGGCAGATTTTTGCGACATGCTGCCCGAGTACGCGGCCAAGGGTCATGGCGAAGGATTCATGCACGACACGGCGATGCTGCTCGGCGCGCTTGGCTGGAAAGCGTACGACGGCGCGCTTGAGGTCATCACACCGTATTTTGCCGCCAGCGGCACCGGGCAGATCAACGCGCTGTTTGAGGTAACGCCGCAATCGGGTACGCGTATCCCGCAAGCTCGGGCAAGTCGCGCCGAGGGCTACACGGCTATTCACGAGAGGCTTTGAGATGCCGCATCTGGTGCTGCTTTACACCGGTCAACTTGATCAGGAAGTTGCCGTCGGGTCGCTGTGCCGGCAGCTTGCTGACGCCATGCTTGCTGCGCGCGACGAGGACGGCAAGCCAGTGTTTCCTCCGGGGGGCACGCGGGTGCTTGCCTATCCCGCGCCGCATTACGCCGTCGCCGATGACGGCACAGCGGGTCGCGCTGCGGGCGGCACCGGCGATTACGCGTTTGTGTACCTGACTCTTCGAATGGCCAGCGGCCGCACGTCAGCGACTCAGCAAAGGGTAGGCCAGTCGCTGCTCGACGTGGTCAAAACATTCGTCGAACCGGTGATGGCCCGCCGACACATCGGCATCACGCTGCAGATCGATGTCGGTGCTGAAGTGTTCGACGCCAAGCACAGCAACATCCATCCGCTGTTTCGCCCTGCCTGAGGAGCCCTGCATGTTCCCGCGTCCCCAGCCCAGCGTTGCCTCGCTTGAATCGCGCGTGCATCCCGACGAATGGCAGGCCCGGCTTCAGCTGGCCGCGTGCTATCGGGTGTTTGCCATGCTTGGCTGGACCGAGATGATTTACAACCACATCACGGTGCGGGTGCCTGAGTCCGCTTCGGGGGCTGACCGGCACTTTCTGATCAACCCTTTCGGACTCCATTACGCAGAGGTCACCGCGAGCAATCTGGTGAAAATTGATCTGCAGGGCAACGTGCTAGATGGGTCGGCGTACAAGGTCAACCCGGCCGGGTTCGTGGTGCATGCCACCGTACACACCGGTATCGCGCACGCTCACTGTGTCATGCATACCCACACCACCGCGGGGGTGGCGGTGGCGTCGCTGCAAAGCGGGCTTTCGCAAAGCAACTTTTATTCAGCACAGTTGCACGACATGGTGGCCTACCATAACTTTGAAGGCATCACCATTCATCCGGACGAGGGCCCAAGAATGATCGCGAGCATTGGCAACAAGCCCGCTGTCATTCTGCGTAATCATGGGCTTCTTACCTGGGGGCAGTCCTTGCCACAGGCCTTTGTCATTTTGTGGACGCTACAGCGTGCCTGCGAAATTCAACTGGCCACGCAAAGCATGGGAGCACCCCTTCCGGTTCCCGAGGCCATTGCCGCGCGCTGCACCCACGATGCGTTGCAGTTCAACCCCTCGCTGGGTGCCGGTGAAGACGTGTTCGAAGCGATGGTTCGCCGAATGGATGTGAGCGACCCCGGCTGGCGTCGCTGACAGCGGCAGGCCTCAGAGCGAAAGCGTATCCGGCGACTCGGCTTCTTCAACAGGCATTTCGCAATCGCGAATCAGCTTTGAGATCAGCGCACGATCGCCAAGATGATGGGCAAGTGCCAGCGTGAGCTTGGCCAGAAATACGGTTTCCTGAGCCGGGCCGACTCGATCGATTGCTTCGGCCAGTTCGTCGTAGATGTCTTCGAGATCCGACAGGGGAAGGGCAGTCACGGCAAGCTCCGGGGGTCAGACAACGGCTTCAGCAGGCTGGCGCTGTGCCTTGGCCTGCGACGCTGCACGGCATAGCGCCTTGTTCACCACCTGTGCAACCCGGGTTGGCGCACCGGCGCACCAGCGCGCGGCAACGTGCTGATCGGGACGCAGTACGTAAACCGCGCCCTGGGTTGCGCCCCATGCCGCGTGAACACGGCCAAGGGGATCGTCCATCACCGCGTCCACCGATGCCGGGACCCGTGTGTCCTCGGAGCGGCGAATCAGTATCAGTCGAACCGGTATGTTGTCGGCGCGAAGCGCCTTCAGATCGTCAGCGAGCGCAGGCGTCACCGACTGAGCGTCTCCGAAGACAAGCACCTGGAACCCGGGGCCGAATGCATCGAACAGCCAGCCGCGCGATGGGGCGTCGGGATTGATGCAGACGTTACGTGCGGGGGCACCTGGTCGCGGCCCCGCTTCAAATTTCGCCTCGCTGGGATCCACCGTGGTCAGTGCGCTGTCGGCGTAGTCAATCGGCTTCGAGGTGCGCCAGTGCAGCAACGGTCGCGTGAAGTCATGATGGACCGATAGCTGCAGAACGGCATCGCGAAGAATACGGAAACCGCGAGACGGCGGTGTCATCATGCGCGTGCTGCGCGCGGCCTCGAAGCAGATCTGCTTCGCATCAGCCAGACGCTCGTCGGTATAGCTGTCGAGAATGGCAGGCGAAGCGAATCCGCGAATCACGCTGGCAAGTTTCCAGGACAGATTGTTGCCGTCCTGCACGCCGGTGTTGACCCCGCGTACCCCGAACACTGGCAACAGGTGCGCCGCATCGCCGCAATACAGCACGCGCCCGTGGTTATAGCGCGCAAGGCTCAGCGTGTTGGGTTTGTAGAGCGTGACCCATTCGATTTCCCAGGGAAGATCGGCGCCGATGTAATCGAGGTGGGCCTGCACATGCGAGCGCAGTCGCGCCGGTTCAAGCGCTTCCTCATCGCTGACATCGTCGGGCACCTGATAGTCGAGTCGCCAGATGCCATAAGGTGCCTTGTGCAGCAGCACCGCATAACCGGGGAGCCAGGGCGGGTCGAAATAACACCGCCGCCCGGTGGGCGCGCCAAGCGGTACACGAAAATCAATAATGGCGAACCGGCCGGTGTAGGAGCGACCTTCGAACCGCAGATTTTGCAGCCGCCGGATCGCAGACCGGGCGCCATCGCCGGCCACCAGCCAGTCGCAGCTGAGATCGTATTCGCCTTCAGGCGTATCCAGGCGCAGACGTACGCCCGAGGCATCGCTGGCAAGTTCAACCACCTTGGTCTGCCAGCGCACTTCAATGCCCATGCGCTCGGCCTGATCGAGGAGCACTTTCTCCATCACGTTTTGCGGCTGGTTGGTCATGGGCGCGAAGCGGTCATCGACCGAGCCGGGTACCTGGAGCTCATGGACCATGTGGCCCCGATAGAAGCTGCGTCCCTTTTCCCAGAGCAATGCGCCTTTGAGCAAGGCATCCGAGGCGCCCACCTGCTCAAAAATCTCAAGCGTGCGGCGCGTGAAGGCCACTGCCCGGCTGCCGCCGCACACCTGCGCTTCCGCTTCAATGACGATGGGGCGCGCGCCGTTTCGAGCCAGATCGAGCGCGACCAGCAGGCCATTGGGCCCCGCCCCCACCACAACGACGGGATGCTGATTGCGTTCGCCTCGCATCTCGGGCGGACTGACGAAGGGGTGGATCTGATAACTGAAGTAGCTGGAGCGCTGCGGTGTCAGATCAGGCTGATGCATGACGGTGAATCCTTGAGACGTTGGGCCGGGCAGGTGGAGCCAGGAGGTTGTCTATACGCCAGTCTAACGCTGCTCGAGCGGGTTCCCAAGACTGGTCTGCTACCCGTGCGCGCTCGATGGAAGCGCTCCTTATCTCGATTGGTATCGTAGCCCTCGCAGAGATCGGCGACAAAACCCAACTGCTTACGCTTGTCCTGGCGGCCCGCTATCGCAAGCCCTGGCCCATCGTGGCCGGTATCTTTGTCGCGACCCTGATCAACCATGGGGTGGCCGGCGCATTGGGCGCCTGGTTGACGTCGGTCATCGGCCCGTCGGCGATGCGCTGGGTGTTGGGTCTGTCCTTCCTTGCCATGGCGGCCTGGATGCTGATTCCTGACAAGCTCGATGACGACACAGGAACGTCGCGGCGCATAGGCGGCGTATTCCTCAGTACCGCTGTTCTTTTCTTTTTTGTCGAGATTGGCGATAAGACCCAGATTGCCACGGTGGCGCTTGCGGCGCGCTTCGATTCGCTGATCGCCGTGGTGCTTGGCACCACGATTGGCATGATGCTCGCGAACGCGCCAGTCGCCTTCTTTGGTGAGGCGATTGCCAAGCGGCTGCCGGTTCGGCTCGTGCACAAGGTGGCTGCCGCCGTTTTCGCAGCGCTTGGTATTGGCGTGCTGGTAACCGGTTAGGGTTAGATCGGATAGATGATCGAGTTAGGGATCATTTCCGAATCGTAGATGCATTCGCGCACGGCAAACTTGAGCCCGGCGGGTGTCCGCACCACCACATCGAGCGTACGCCCCACATTGAACACCGTCGTCGCCTCAGACAACTTGGTGCGAAACACCGCGTAGTTGGCCTCGCAGCGCCACCGGTCGGCAGCCGCTTCGCGAATCACCGGCGTTCCCACCACGTGCCTTTGGTAGTACGGATCGTGGAACAGCGTTTCTTTGATGCCATAAACACGATCACGCAGCATGCCCTTGCTGGTCAGAGACAACGTGGCCAGCGGGAAGCCCCGCTCATGATTTTCGCGAGGCTGAACGCGGTAAACACATTCATCGGTGAAGAATTCAGGCCACAAATCCCAATTACCGGAATCGGCGGCGCTCGCGTAATCGGCATACAACTGGTTGATGGCAAACCAGTCTTCGAAATTGATGGGGGCAGGGGAACTCATAGGGGGCTCGCAATCAGCTTTCGATGACGTTGCGCCAGTAGCGGTACATGCCGCGAATCAGCGTTTCCGTCACCATGTGTTCGGTGTCACCGACCTCGCGCCCCCCCAGTTCAGCGACAGCCCGGTGAAAGGGCTTGCTTTCGAACGCCTGTTGCGAAAATTCGATGACCTCGCCATCATCGGCCGAGACGAACCCAGCCGGACCGAACAGATTGGCCTGGCGCAGGCGCCGCTCGGTCATTTCCTCGGTGTCGTCTTCAAATCCAAAATGTGTCCAGACGAAGTCGAAACTGCCATGGCCGTTGGGTTGGATGTGCCGGGTTGAAACGCTGTTGACCTGCTGCTGCAGGATGACGCTGGGAAAAATGGTGGTCATCACGGCCGTGGGCTCGCCCCACCAGGGTTCATGCACGATATCGAGAAAGCTCGGGTCATTGAGCTTCATCGACTCTTTGAAACTCGAGACCTGGGTGACCTGTTCGGATTTCCCGATAGCACCGCGGGTACTGATCATCGCCGCATGGCGGTGGCGATCGTCCATGCGAAGTTGCGATTTGTTGTCAGCGCGCCAGAGGCCGAAGGTGACAAACCAGGTGTGCAGCAGCCCTGGATGATAGGGGTCCTTGATGTTTTCCTGCATCAGCTTCCAGTTGCCTGGAATGCGCTGGCGGTTATAGCCAAGGATCTTGAGCGCCCGCCCGTTAAACAGGCGGTCGAAATAGCCCAGGATGGTGGGCCCCAGAAAATCCTCGAATGATTCAACCGAGTGATCAAACGATGCGAACACCACGCCGCCGCGCCTCGCCACCTTGAGCTTGGTCAGACTGTGCTCAGCGGTGGTGAAGTCGGCGGGCATCCCGCCCTGCACTTCGTTGCCCTGGCGCACGCCGCGGCGAAAGGGAACGCCCTGCAGGTCACCGCCCAGGGAGTAGCTCCATTGGTGATAGGGGCAGACAAACTCTTTGCGGCTGCCGTGCCGCTCGCGGCAGAAGCGCATGCCGCGGTGCGCGCACACGTTTTCAACGACATGGATGTCGCCCTTGAGGTCGCGCGCAAGAATGACTGAGCGCTCGCCGATCGCCGTGCGTTTGAAGTCACCCGGGTTGGGTACTTCGGCTTCAAGCCCCACGTAGCACCAGTGAGCTTTGTAAAAGAAGCGCTCGAGCTCGCGGCGATAGAGTTCCTGGCTGGTGTAGGCCAGAAACGGAATCCGGTGCGTACCGTCTGCTTCCCAGCGCACCGTATCGGGAAAGGTGGTGAGTGCCTCACCCATGCGGAATCTCCTGTTGCAATCTATGCAAATGATAGCGGGGCGCGCGGTGGTTCACCACGCGCCGCACGCCTGGCGCGGGAGTCGTCAGCCGTCGAGGCGGGTGCCAGACGCTTTGGCGGCCGCACATCGACGGTTGGTCAGAGGCGGCAGCTACGGATACCATCGGATCTTATCCGGAAAGGAATCCCCAACTTTTGGAGCGGCAGCGATGACTCTGATCAGAATGACGCCAATCACCGGTCCAGCTGCCTGGACCGGGGCTGATTTCGAACACGACCGCTCGTGGATCCACCGTTTGAGCGAGGCTGAGATTGCGGGTCTTGATGCCGCGCTGGAGGCGGTTGCCGCAAGCGGGCGCCGCTACCCCGAGTTTTCCCGAGACCAGTTTCCAATCGGGCCGCTGGGCAAAGCGCTGCCAAGCTTGGCCGATGCACTGGAAAGCGGTCGCGGCTTCATGCTGTTACGCGGTCTTCCCGTTGCGCGCTACACCGATGAGCAGTTGAAATCGGTTTGCTACGGCATTGGCCTGCATCTGGGCACGCCCGTATGTCAGAACCCACGTGGCGAT
>VGHA01000014.1 GCA_016868375.1 Betaproteobacteria bacterium
TGGCGATCGCCGCCAGCGGACTCGTGCTGTGGCTGCTCGCCTGGGTGGCATGCAGCGTCGTGGCCTCGGACAACGCCACACTCACCGACATGGCGCGCTTTTTCACGCAGGCCGCGCTCGTGACCTTTGGTGGCGCGTATGCGGTGCTGCCCTATGTGCACCAGGCGGCCGTTGAACACTATGGCTGGCTGAGCGCCGCGCAGATGCTTGATGCGCTCGCGCTGGGCGAAACCACGCCGGGCCCGCTGATCATGATCGTGGCATTCGTTGGATTCGTGGGCGGCTGGACCCAACAGATCTTCGGGGCGACAAGCCTCGCTGCCGCAGGCTCGGCTGCCGCGCTGGCGGCCACCTTCTTCACGTTTCTGCCCTCCTTCATTTTTATTCTGGTGGGCGGCCCGCTGGTGGAATCAACCCGAAGCCTGCCGCGGCTCGACGCCGCGCTGTCGGCTGTCATGGCTGCGGTGGTGGGCGTGATCGCGAGCCTGTCGCTGACGCTCGCTCAGGCAGTGCTGGTTCGCAGCGCTGACGGGTCATTCGACTGGGCTGCGCTAGCGGCAACCGGGCTGGCGGTCTGGCTGCTGGCCGTCAGGAAACTGCCGGTGATCACCACGATCGCGCTGTTTGGCGCGGCAGGTGTTGCCTTGCGGCTCGCGGGTCTGCGCTAGCGGCAGCCCCGCGCCGGCTTAGCCGCGTCGAAAGCTATAGATAGCCTGGGTGGCGCGCAGCCCCGGCAGGCGCGCAATCGGCTGACCGTTGGCGAGGAAAGCCCGGCGAATGATTGACAGTTCGAGCCGCGCCAGAAACTCCTCGAAATCGCGCACGGTGGCCAGATGCAGATTGGGGGTGTCATACCACTGATAGGGCATCTCGCGTGATACCGGCATCCGCCCCATCAGAATCGACCAGGCGTGATACCAGTGGCCGAAATTGGGAATGGACACAATGCCCTGCGCAGCCACCTGGCTCATTTCGGCCAGCACTTTCTCGGTTTGATGCGTGGCCTGCAGCGCCATCGACAGCACCACGACATCGAAGGCGCCTGCGCCAAACATGCCAAGCCCGGCCTCGATGTCGCGCTGAATGACATCGACACCGCGACGCACGCACGCCAGCACTCGCGCATCATCGATCTCAACACCGTAGCCGGTACAGCCGCGCTCGCGGCTCAGGTAATCGAGCAAGGCGCCGTCGCCGCAGCCAAGATCAAGCACCCGGGCGCCCTGCGGAATCCATTGTGCGATCAGCGCCAGATCGGGGCGCAGCGGCAGCTGCTGAGTGGGACGGGTGGTGGTGTCACTCACGATCGCCCCCTGCGGCGCATTCGGCTGCGATTCGCTCAAAGTAGGATCGGATGATCGCGTGATATTGCGGATCTTCCAGCAGAAACGCGTCATGCCCGTGCGGCGCATTGATTTCGGCGTAGCTGACGCGTCGGCCGGCCTTCAACAAAGCCTGGACGATTTCACGGCTGCGCTCGGGCGCAAACCGCCAATCGGTGGTGAAGGAGGCGATCAGAAAGGCCGCATGCGCCTTCCCCAACACCTGTGACAGATCGCCGCCGGCGTGACGTGCCGGGTCAAAATAATCCAATGCGCGGGTGATCAGAAGATAGGTGTTCGCATCAAAGTAGCGGGCGAATTTTTCACCCTGGTAGCGCAGATACGATTCGATTTCGAACTCGACATCGAATGTAAAACGGTAGTCGCCTGGTTGCGCGCGTTCGGCGTTGTCGCGCAGCGCCCGGCCGAATTTTTCAGCCATCGAATCATCAGACAGATAGGTGATGTGTCCGATCATGCGCGCGACCTGCAGCCCGCGCGACGGCACCACGCCGTGATCGTAAAAGCGGCCGCCGTGAAACTCGGGATCGGTAAGAATCGCGCGCCTCGCCACCTCGTTGAACGCGATGTTCTGTGCCGACAGGCGAGGAGCCGAGGCGATGGCCACGCAATGCCGCAGTCGCTCCGGATACAGAGTGCTCCACGCAAGCGCCTGCATGCCGCCCAGGCTTCCGCCCATCACCGCGGCGAAGCGATCGATGCCCAGCCGGTCGGCCAACCGCGCCTGGCTGTGCACCCAGTCCTCAACGGTGACCACCGGAAAATCGGGGCCATAGGGCTTGCCGGTGGCCGGATTGATGGACATCGGGCCCGTGGAGCCGAAACAGCTGCCCAGATTGTTCACGCCAATCACGAAAAACCGCCGGGTATCGACGGGCTTGCCAGGCCCCACCATGTTGTCCCACCAGCCGATGTCATCTGGATCGAGCGACGACACGCCAGCGACATGGTGCGAGGCATTCAGCGCATGGCACACCAGCACCGCGTTGCTGCCGTCAGCGTTGGGCTCGCCATAGGTTTCATAGACGAGCTCATAGTCGCTGATCGATGCGCCGCTGGATAATGCAAGCGGCGCATCGAAGCGAATGCGTTGTGGCTCAACTGCTGATGCGGTCATCGGAGCTCGGAAAAACGGCAGGCCCAAAAAACAAAAACCCGACCGGCTTGCTGGCTGCGGGTCGGGTGGGGCTGCGTCCACACCGCTTTAGCCGTATTTGTTACGCGCCCGCAAGCTAGTCTTCAAATCGGCGCGACAGAACTGCATGAAGTTTAGCTGAGCGTGGCGATCCGTCAAATCGCGGTCGGGGTGCTCGCAACCTGTGGCTGACCTTTTACAAGTCGCTTGCGCGCGGCGGCAGCGCGCACCGGATCATCACCTGCCACAATTCGGGCCACCTTTGGCGCGAGCCAGCCGATATCGGCTTGCAGGATCTCCCGCTTGACGCGCAGCAGGCTCGCCGGGTGCATCGAGAACTCGGTAAGCCCCATGCCGAGCAACAACGCCGTGGCCTGCCAGTCGCCGGCCATTTCGCCACAGACCGATACGGGTCGATTGGCTTTGCGCGCGGCGCGAATCGTGCCCGCGACCAGTCGCAATACCGCGGGGTGAAAGGGGTCGTAGAGCGACGCGACTTCATGATCGGAACGATCGATCGCGAGCGCGTATTGGATCAGATCGTTGGTGCCAATCGAGAGAAAGTCGAGCCGCCGCGCAAAGTAGGACGCGCAAAGCGCTGCCGCGGGCACCTCGATCATCGCGCCCACCGGCAGTGCGGGATCAAAGGGATGGCCGGCAGCCCGCAGCTGGCCGCGCGCCTGCGCAAGCAACCGCAGCAGGCTGTCGACCTCATGGTGGTGGGCGATCATCGGCACCAGCAGCCTGACCGGGCCGATCGCCGATACCCGCAGAATCGCGCGCAGCTGCGCGAGAAACACCTGGGGCTGGGCGAGGCTGTAACGAATCGCCCGACGGCCGAGTGCCGGATTGGTGGCCACTGCGGCGGGAAACGAGACCGATGCCGCGGACTCGAGCGCTTTATCAGCGCCGACATCAATAGTGCGAATCGTGACGAGGCGACCGCGCATCGCACGCACCACCTGCCGGTAGGCTTCAAACTGCTCGTCTTCGCTCGGCAACTCGCGTCGGTTCATGAACAAAAACTCGGAGCGAAACAGCCCCACACCCGCAGCGCCTGATTCAGCGGCCTCAAGCGCTTCGTCGGGCCGCTCAATATTGACCTGAAGCGAAATCGGGTGACCGTCGCGTGTCACGGTGGCAAGCCCCGCGAGCCGCTGGAGCTGCGCGAGCTCGCGCTCGCCCGCGACCTGCCGCAAGCGATAGTCGGCCAGTACCGCGGCATCGGGCGCGACGATCAGGACGCCGGCATCGCCATCCAGAATCAGCCAATCATCGTCCTGCACCTGCGAGCGAACGCTTTCCAACCCCAGTACTGCCGGCACATTCATGCTGCGTGCAAGGATGGCTGTGTGCGAGGTGGCACCGCCCAGGTCAATGGCGAAACCCAGTGCGCTTCGCATCGTGAGCATATCGGCCGGCGAAATGTCTTCGGCGACGAAAATCGCGGGCTCATTGCCATCGGCCAGCCGCCCGCCCATTCCGGCAAGCGCGCGCATCACCCGATCGGCCACCTGCTGCACATCGCGGCCGCGCTCGCGCAAGTACGCGTCATCGAGCGCTTCGAACTGCGCAGCCAGGTGGCCCGCCTGCGCCGACATCGCCCACTCAGCGTTCCATAAGTGTTCGGCAATCACCTCGCGCGCCGCCCCGCTGAAGGCGAGGTCATCGAGGATCATTGCATGAACTTCAAGGAGTGCAGCCGCTTCGGTGGGCGCACCTTCGGGAAGGCTCGCGGCAAGCCCGGTAAGTTCAGCTTTGACGCGATCAATCGCCTGGGCAAGCCGCGCCTGCTCAGCGACAACCTCGGTGGCTTCAAGACGCCGCCTTGGCACGTCGCGACTGGCCACCTCGAGCACACGGGCACGCCCAATCGCGATACCGCCGCCGATTCCGGTGCCCTGAAAGCTCAACACGCTACAGCTCCTCGCCGAATCCCGAGGCAATCAAATCGACAACAGCTTTCACCGCTTCGTCGGCGTCGACGCCGTCTGCCTCAACTGCCAGCGTACTGCCGCGCGCTGCTGCAAGCATCATCACCCCCATGATGCTCTTGGCATTGACTCGCCGCGTGTTGCGCGAAAGCCAGACCTCGGACCGGAACCGCCCGGCCGTCGCCGTCAGCTTGGCCGACGGTCGGGCGTGCAGGCCCAGCCGGTTGACGACGGTGACCTCAGCGCGTGCCATCTCGGGCCTCCTGGGGGGTTGCCTGTGAGTCGCCGAGATCGGCGCCATCCACCAACCGTATTGCGCGCTGACCCGACTCGATCAGCGTATCGATCAGTTCATCCACCGGTCCGCGGCGGTTGCCCAGCGCCTTGATCAAGAGCGGCAGATTGACGCCCGCCACCACCACCACGCGGTCGCGCTCGGCGAGCTGCGTGGCGATCCGCGACGGCGTGGCGCCAAACACATCGGTGAGCACGATCACGCCGCTGCCGTCGTTGATACGCGCGAGCAGTTCGCGTGCGGCGTTGAGCGCCACATCCGGATCCTCGTCGGGAATGACATCGAGCGCGGCAAGCTGAACCGGCAAGCGGCCAAAGATGTGTCGCGTGCAATTGAGCAAAGCCGTGCCGAGCGGCTCATGCGATACCAGCAGAATTCCTATCATCGTCGATCGGGCGCGGCTGTCAGAGCGCCGGTCGCGGCAGCGCGTTGGCGCGTTCAAGCGCATCGATGAACATTGCCGCGACATCAAAGCCGGTTTGTGCGGTGATCTCGCGGAAACAGGTCGGGCTGGTGACGTTGATTTCGGTGAGGTTGTCGCCGATGACATCAAGCCCGACCAGCAGCAGGCCCCGTTCGGCCAGAACGGGTGCCAGCGCCTGTGCAATCTCGCGATCGCGTGCAGCGAGCGGTCGGGCCACGCCGCGGCCGCCGGCGGCAAGATTGCCGCGGAATTCACCTGCCTGCGGAATGCGCGCAAGACAATAGGGCACCACCTCGCCCCCGATCAGCAGCACCCGCTTGTCGCCCTCTGTGATGGCCGGAATGAAGCGCTGCGCCATGACTGTGCGATCGCCAAACCGGTTCATGGTTTCGATGATCACCGACAGGTTCGGGTCATCGGCGCGCGCCCGGAACACCGACATGCCGCCCATGCCGTCGAGCAGCTTGAACACCGCCTCGCGATGTTCGGACACGAAATCGCGAAGATCCTGGGCACTGCGGGTCACGATGGTGGGTGCGGTGAACTGCGGAAACTCAAGAATGGCGAGTTTCTCGTTGTGATTGCGCACGGCGCGAGGATCGTTGTAGATGCGCGCCCCCTCACGCTGCGCCTGCTCAAGCAGCCAGGTGGATGCCACATACTCCATATCGAAGGGCGGATCTTTTCGCATCAGCACCGCATCGAATTGGGCAAGCGGTTCATCTTGGATCGGACCCAGCGACCACCAGGGGTCGCGCTCGCCTGAGGGGTCGGTGATCGATAGCGACGCTGCTTGGGCGCGTATTCGGCCGCCGCGCGAAGCAAGCGCATGCTGCTCGCAGAAATAAAGCGCGTGGCCGCGCCGTGCGGCCTCAAGCATCATCGCAAAAGTGGAGTCTTTGTAAGGCTTGAACGACGCAAGCGGATCGGCGATGACAAGGAGTCGCATGGTGGGCTCAGCCATGACGCGAGGGATCAGGGTCGGTCTGTTCAAGCTCTACGGACGCCGCAAGCAGCGCGAGCCGCGCCACCACGCCGTAGGCGTAGAAGCGGTTGGGCGCCGAATCGGGGTCGCTTTGTGTATCGGGCAGGTTGCAGCTTGATGCAAACGGCAATGGCACAAAGTGCATGCCGGGGGCGTTCAGATTTTCGTCGCGGCCGCGTGACGCGTGCACACGATAAAAACCACCCACCACGTACCGGTCGATCATGTAAACCACAGGCTCGGCAATACCGCCCTCCACCGACTCAACCGTGTGTACGCCTTCCTGCAAAATCACGTCACTGACCTGCAGGCCTTCTTTGACCACCGCCATCTTGTTGCGCTGCTTGCGGTTCAAATTGCGCACTTCAGCGGGGTCTTTGACGGACATCACGCCCATCCCATACGTGCCCGCGTCCGCCTTCACAATGACAAAAGGCGTCTCGTCGATGTTGTACTCGCGGTATTTGGCCCGAATCTGACTGAGCAGTGTCTCAACCCCGGTGGCCAGGCATTCTTCGCCCTCTCGCGCCTGAAAGTCAATCTTGGTGCAGGCCGCAAAATACGGATTGACCAGCCACGGATCGATATCGAGCAGCTTGGCAAAGCGCTTGGCCACCTCGTTGTACGCGGCGAAGTGGCGGGTTTTTCGGCGAACCGACCAGCCGGCGTGAAGCGGAGGCAGCAGTACCTGCTCGGACAGGTCAGCGAGCAGCGCGGGCGTGCCTGCCGACAAATCGTTGTTGAGCAGGATTGCGCAGGGATCAAACCCCTCGAGCGACACGCGCCGACCGATGCGGCGAATCGGCTCCAGCTGCAGGGTCTGACCGTCGGGCAGGTCGAGCGTGGTGGGGCCTGTGATTTCCGGGTTCAGCGACCCCAGGCGCACATCCAGACCCGTCTGCCTGAGAATCTGCCGCAGCCGCACCACGTTTTGCAGGTAGTAGGTGTTGCGCGTGTGGTTCTCTGGGATCAGCAGCAGGTTTCGCGCGTCGGGGCAGTATTTTTCAATGGCTGCCATGGCTGCCTGCACCGCCAGCGGCAACATGGGCTCGGACAGATTATTGAATCCACCCGGGAACAGATTGGTATCAACCGGCGCAAGCTTGAACCCGGCGTTGCGAAGGTCGACCGAGCCGTAGAACGGCGGCGTGTGATCCTGCCACTCCAGGCGAAACCATCGTTCGATCTGGGCGGTGGCAGCAAGCATCCGACGCTCGAGATCGAGCAGCGGGCCGGATTGAGCGGTAACAAGGTGCGGAACCATGGGCGCAGAGCCGGGGCTGCGCCGGGCAGTGCGACATCCCGGGGCGCGCCCGCCTTCTCAGTTGACTGACGGACCCCAATTCTACTTGGCTCGTCGCCGGCAGCCCGAAGCGCCTTGTCAAACGAAACGGGGCGCGATCGCTCGCGCCCCGTTGGTGAAGGCTGACCTGCGATCAGCGGTGATACGCAGTTTCACCGTGCGAGGCAATATCCAGTCCCTCGCGCTCTTCATCTTCAGCGACCCTGAGACCGATCAGCAGGTCGACGATCTTGAAGGCGATGAACGCCACGACCGCTGACAGGGCCACCGTGATCAGCACGCCCTGAAGCTGGATCCAGACCTGAGATCCGACCGAGTACTCGGGGTTGGGCACGTTCTTCACGTAGTCAAAGATGCCGGTGCCGCCCAGCGTGGGGGATGCGAACACGCCAGTCAGGAGGGCACCAACAGTACCGCCCACACCGTGCACGCCAAACACATCAAGCGAGTCGTCGGCACCCAGCATCCGCTTGAGGCCATTGACGCCCCACAGACACAGCACGCCCGACACCAGGCCGATGATCAGCGCGCCCATCGGACCCACGAATCCGCAGGCCGGGGTGATCGCTACCAGACCAGCGACTGCGCCGGAGGCGGCACCCAGCATCGAGGGCTTACCTTTGCTTGACCACTCGCCCAATATCCAGGCAACCGTGGCAGCCGCGGTGGCAAACAGCGTGTTGACGAATGCAAGCGCCGCGGTGCCGTTGGCTTCGAGGTTGGAACCCGCGTTGAAGCCGAACCAGCCCACCCAGAGGAGCGATGCGCCAATCATGGTCATCACGAGCGAGTGCGGTGCCATCGCTTCGCGGCCGTAACCAACGCGCTTGCCGATCACGTAAGCGCCCACCAGACCCGCCACGCCCGCGTTGATGTGCACCACGGTGCCGCCAGCGAAGTCGAGCGCACCCTTGGCCCAGAGAAAGCCCGCGGCCGCGGTCACGGCTTCAAGCGACTTCTCATCGGTGATCGCATCCGGACCCGCCCAGTACCACACCATATGCGCGGTCGGGATGTAGCAGAACGTGAACCACAGGGCCGAGAACAACAGCACGGCGGAAAACTTGGCCCGCTCTGCAAAGGCGCCCACGATCAGCGCACAGGTGATGGCGGCAAACGTTGCCTGGAATGCCACGAAGGTCAGCTCAGGAATGACGACACCCTTGCTGAATGTGGCTGCGATCGAGTCAGGCGTGATGCCCTTCAGGAACAGTTTGTCAAAGGTTCCGTAGAAGCTGCCGTCACCGCCGAAGGCAAGCGTGTAGCCATAAATAGCCCACAGCACGCTGATCAGCGCGAAGATCGTGAACACCTGCATCAGAACCGACAGCATGTTCTTTGAGCGCACCAGGCCGCCGTAAAAAAGCGCGAGGCCGGGGATGCACATCAGGATCACCAGCATGGTGGAGACCATCATCCACGCCGTATCAGCCTTGTTCGGGGTGGGCGGCGCAGCCTCCGCGGGCTTCGCACTGGCTGCGGCAGGGGCCGCGGCAGGGGCGCTTGCCTGCGCAAGCAGGACCGGCGCGGACGCCACAGACGTGTTCGCCTGCGCCAACAGAACGGCACCCGGTTGAGCCATCACGGCCGAGGCCACTGCGTCAGATGCCGTGGCGGCAGGCGCCGACGCGAAGGTCGAGGCCATGGGCGCGCACAGGAGCGCTGCAGCCAGCGCCAGGATTCGAATAATCGATTTCATATGAATTCTCCGTCTGGGCGCTTACAGAGCCTGGTTGCCGGTTTCACCGGTACGGATCCGCACGACCTGTTCAAGGTCGTAGATGAAGATTTTTCCGTCACCGATCTTGCCAGTGCGGGCGGAGCTTTCGATGGCCTCCACCGCGCGCTCGGCGAGGTCGTCGGCCACGGCGGCTTCGATCTTCACCTTGGGCAGAAAATCAACGACGTATTCGGCCCCCCGGTACAGCTCGGTGTGACCCTTCTGACGACCGAATCCTTTGACTTCAGTCGCGGTAATGCCCTGAACGCCAACCGCGGAAAGCGCCTCGCGGACTTCGTCGAGCTTGAATGGTTTGATGATCGCGGTGATCAGTTTCATGATGTGTGCATCCTCTCGGTGAAACGACGCCGGGCCCGCATTCAGGCAAGCCCGGCTGGGCAACCCGCTTAGAAGGTCTTCGCAAGCGAGACCAGCGCGCGGGCGTCACCCGCGGTTTTGGTCACGTCGTTCAGCGCGCCGGTGGTGAAAAAGCCTTTCTTGCTGGTGGTCAGATAGGACAGGCCCAGCACCCAGCCGGAAATGTCCTTGGTGACGCCCACCTTGTAATCGGTGACCGAGTTCCCGGACAGACCGTTCGCAGTGCCGTTCTTCAGGCTCAGAAAGCCGACGTGAGCGTTTACACCCCAACCGCTGCCCAGGTCATGGGTCGCGGCCAGGTCGAGGTATGTGGTGCCCTTGGTTGAACCGCCGCTTTTACCATTATTGGCGGCGCGAAACAGCGCCTGGGTCGAAAAGTAGTCGTCGGTTGAGTAAAACAGCTTGGCAGTCACCGGCCCCGCGCCAATGCCGAAGTAAACCTCTTTGTTATCGATCTTCACGCCCGTGCTGCCCGGGTAGGTGTAATAAATTGCGCCAATGTCGTAGCTGAGCTTACCCAGGGTGCCTTTGTATCCCCATAGACATCCATCTCGAGCGACGATAGACATCCATCTCGAGCGACGCGCCGTTGTAGAGCGACTGCTCGACATTGGAGTTCCAGTTGCCTACGTAAAACCCGGACTTGCTCGCGTAATCGAAGCCGCCCTGCAGCGTGGGCTGATAGCGGGTCTGGGTGAAGCCCCGAAACTTGTAGTCCGAGGCCAGCGTGATGTTGCCGGTAAACGGTGCGGGATCTGCTGCAAAGGCGGGCGAGACGGCGGCAACCAGCAGCGAAGCGGCAAGGCAGGAGCGAATTGTCATGGGGTTCTCCCAGGTGAGGAAAGGATTTGGAGAAACGATTTCGCATATCCCGTGCCAGCCAATCCGCACCATCGCGGCATGCCTAAGGCCCTCCCAACCCAACGCGCGCCCCAAAACAGGGCGGGAGCGGGCGCAGCGCGCCGTGTTCGCACCGGTTTGGGGCGTCGGCGCGCGCCGGGCGCGTGCTAGAATCGCGACCCGTTTTTGAGAACGCCGCCCTGGCTAGCGCACGCTGGCTCAATCGACAGCCTGCGCCCGAACCGCTCACGAGGAATTGCCGATGGTCACATCCCCTCAGCAACTGCTTGCAGACGCGCAGACGCGGATCGCCGAGCTCCTTCGGGCCAGCCCGGCCGCCGACCTCGAGCGCAACCTGAAAGCGCTGCTCGCCCAAACCTTCCAAAAGCTGGAACTGGTGACGCGCGACGAGTTCGAAGTCGAGCGCGAACGGCTCGCCCGTCTGCAGACCCGCCTGGAGGCGCTTGAGCGCGAGCTTCAGTCGCGCGCGCCCAGCCACCCGGCGCCGGCCGAGCAGGCTGCTGAGCGCGCAACGACTGGCGAGGACCCGGCTGCTGGCACACCGCCGATTCCGGCTCACCCCTACCAGATGCCGCCGCAGGCCGCGCGCTAACCGCGCGACACCCTGGCTTAAACACCCCGGGCGGCACTGCCCGCGCGGCCACCGCTGCCCGAATGCCAGTGCGCCGCACACGGGCCCAGCACGAGTCTCGGACGCCCCGCATCATTGCTCACCACCGCGAGTGAAGCATTCGGTGGCGGGGCAAGCAGGAGCGCCTGGGCGCCATCCTCAATGTGCGCTGCCAGGAGCGCACGAACCACCAGACCGTGGGTCACCAGGAGCAGGTCCTCATCAGGACCCATGTTCTGGAGCCGCGAGCACAGTTGAACCCATGCCTGCGCCACACGAACCTCAAACTGGGCCAGCGACTCGCCCGCCTCCGGCGCCTCACGCAGGGTGAGCGGATCAAAGCCCAGGCTGTCGACCGTGCGCCCCCTCAATGCGCCAAAATTGCGCTCCTGCCAGACCGGGTGCGCCTCGATCCGTAAGGCGAGCGCCTGCGTTGCGAGTTCAGCTGTTCGAAGCGCGCGCGGCAGGTCGCTCGAGATCACCGCGGCAACACGATGATCACGCGCGAGCCGGCGCCCCAGCGCAAACGCCTGCTGCTCCCCGCGCTCGGAAAGCGGCGTATCCGCCGGTTGGAGGATTCCAGCGACGTTGAGGGCAGTTTCGCCATGTCGTGCAATCAGAAGCGCCATGGGCGTTCTCGCAAGCGATTAATCAGCGCGCCGTGCCGCTTTCGTACTGCGGCTGCGGCGCGCGGCCCTGCCTCAGGGCTGCGGACCCCAACCCGCCGGCAGCATCAGCTTATTGCGCTGGGAGATGAACATGGGTCGAACCTTCTTGGCGAAGGCCATGAATTTGGGATCGGAAAACACACCTGTCCAGAAAGCACGCCGGTCAGCGTCGTCTTCGAATTTCCAGACATGGATCAGCTCATTGATGGCGCCGACATCGCCGGTGAAATAACCGATGAGTCGCGGCGGATGCGCGCTCAGTGCGGCCCAGCCCTCACTCCGATAGAGCTCGGTGATCTCGGCCATCTTGCCGGGCATCACTTCATAGGTACGCAGTTCATAGATCGCCATGGTGTCGGTCTCCGGGTTCTGTGGAGCCCGCAGTATGAACGCTGCCGCGAGGCAGCGCGGGCGCTGTTTCGCGAAGTCCACCGATTGGGGCCGGTGATGGCGGTGTCGTGCCGTCGATCCAGATCATCCCAACGCATTGGCCGGATGGCCAGGTCCGTGCTCGACCGCGTGGCATGACCCGTCGACACTGGGCGGACACCCTTTCCACCCCGCCCTCTCACATGTCACTTGCCATCGTCCGTTCCCGCGCGCTCATCGGGCTCGCTGCGCCCGAGGTCCGGGTCGAAGTTCATGTTGGCCGCGGCCTGCCCGCTTTCCATATCGTCGGGCTCCCCGAAGCGGCGGTACGCGAAAGCCGCGAGCGCGTGCGCGCCGCACTGGTTCACCGCGGCTTCGAGTTTCCGAACCGGCGGCTCACCGTCAACCTTGCGCCCGCCGATCTGCCCAAGGACTCCGGACGGTTCGACCTGCCCATTGCGGTCGGGCTGCTCGCGGCAAGCGGCCAGCTGCCGGTTGAGGCCCTCGAGGGGCTTGAATTCGCAGGCGAACTGTCCCTCACCGGCGAACTGCGGCCCATCCGCGGCTGCCTGCCCATGGCCATCGCGGTGCGTGCCGCAGGCCGTCGCCTGATTCTGCCCGCCGCCAGCGCCGGCGAGGCTGCCGTGTACCCGGAGGTAGCCGCACTGGCGGCTGAGCACCTGGGCGAGGTGTGTCTGCACCTGGCCGGACAGTCACCGCTGACCCGGATTGATCACCGCGAGCCCGCCCCGGCGCAATGGACCGGCGCCGACTTCCGCGACATCCGCGGCCATACGCAGGCACGCCGCGCGCTTGAAATCGCTGCCGCGGGCGGCCATTCGGCGCTGATGGTCGGCCCGCCCGGCGCTGGCAAGTCCATGCTGGCCAGTCGCATCGCATCCATCCTTCCTCCGCTCGCCAGCGCCCAGGCGCTTGAGCTGGCCGCGGTCCAGGCGCTTGCGGGCGCCTTCGAGCCCGCCCGCTGGGGCAGGCGACCGGTGCGCTCCCCCCATCACAGCGCATCCGCTGCAGCGCTGGTCGGAGGCGGCCCCGGCCCGCGGCCGGGCGAAATCAGCCTGGCTCACCACGGCGTCCTGTTTCTCGATGAGCTGCCCGAGTTTTCCCGCCCGGTGCTTGAGGCACTTCGCGAGCCGATTGAAACCGGCCGCATCACCCTGGCTCGCGCCAGCCGGTCCATTGACCTGCCCGCCCGCTTTCAACTGATCGCGGCAATGAACCCCTGCAGCTGCGGGCACCTGGGCGATACGCGCTGTCGGTGCAGCGCCGAGCAGGTGCTGCGCTATCAACGCCGCGTGTCTGGCCCATTGATCGATCGTCTTGATCTGCTGCTGTCGGTTCACCGGCTCAGCGAAGAGGCCCTGCTGGAGCACGCGAGCCCCGAGCCAAGCAGCGCGATTCGCGAACGGGTCGAGGCGGCCTGGCAAACCCAGCTGCGCCGACAGGGTGACAGCAATGCGCAGCTCGATCCGCCCTCGGTGGCACACCACTGCTCGCTGGATCCTGAATCTGAAACCCTGCTCGCCGCCGCCAGCCGAAGGCTGCGCTGGTCGGCGCGTGGCATTCATCGTGCGTTACGCGTGGCGCGAACCATCGCCGATCTGGCCGGGTCCGGGCCTATTGGGCGCGAGCATGTTGCCGAAGCCATCAGCTACCGGCGCTCGCCGCTTGAGCTTGCGCCCGAGGCGGGCTAGCCAGCCGCCTTCAAACCGCCGCGCTCTGGCCGCCGGGCGGCTTGACCCGCCAGCCAATCATCAGCGCAAACGCAAGCACCTGAAGCGCAATCCAGCCGCCGAGCGCCACCCGAAACGCCAGCGCCTGCTCAAGCCCCAGCCGTGCCCCCAGCGCATCCACGAGCACGCCAAACAACCACTGCGTGAGAAAAATCCCAACAAAAATCATCATGTTGAAAGCGCTGAACGCACGGCCGGTAAGGGCCCCGCGAAAGGTCAGGCTCACATGTGTCTGCACCGGCGTGAACACCGTGACGCCCACCGCAAACGGCAGCCATGCCAGCCAGGCCCACGAACCGTCGGCCACCACAATCACCATCTGCGAGCCGATCATCAGAAGCGATCCGGCCACGGTTACTGAGAGCGTCGACCAGCCCCGCGCTGCAAGCCTTGGCATCGCCCAGCCAAGCAGCAGATACGCCAGCATCAGCACCACGTTGAGCACCAGAAGCGTCTGGGCGCTCTGCGCGGGTGACATGCCCAGGACGCGCGTAAACCAGGGCCCTGCCCACAGGCTCTGCATGGCAATAAACGTGGCCTGCAGCGTGACCGAGGGCAACACAAAGCGCCAGAAATAGCGCTCGCGAAACACCTCCAGATACGCCCGCCACTGCTCCCCAAGCGGGGCGGCAGGCTGGCGCGGCTCAGGCGGCAGAAACAGCCGCAGCGAAGCCGCCGCCGTTGCCAGCAGCGCAGCGCACACGAAGAACAGGCCGCGCCATCCGATCAGCGGCAGCGCAAGCTGCGCGGGCACGGTTGAGATGAGCGCGCCCAGCGTTCCCGCAGTCAGCATCCAGGCGGCCAGGCGCTGCTGGCGCTCCGGCGCAAACGCAAACCGAAATGCGCGAAGGCCTGACATCAGCGCGCCCGACACCCCGATGCCGATCACCGCGCGCGCAACACCCAGCATCCATGCCTCGGTGGCAAGGGCAAACATCAGGCAGCCCAGCGCAGCAATCGCCAGCAGCGTGGAATCGGTGTCGCGCGATCCAAACCGATCAAGCCAGACGCCCAAGGGCAGTTGCATCAGAATGAAGCTGAAAAAATAGGCGCTCGACAGGGCGCCCAGCGCAGCATTGGTAAAGCCGAATTGCGCCACCAGCTCAGGCGCAATGACGGCGTTGATCGTGCGCAACGCATAGGACAGCACATAGCCTGCTGCAAACAGCGCAAACACGCCGAACCCCGCCTCGGCCACCGGGGTCAGATCGCTGCGCTTCACGGCGCAAGGATCCGAAATGATTCGATCATGGTGCGCGCCTGCGCCGCCTTGTCCGGTGGCGTAATGGCCACCACCTGCCAAAGCTGCTCGCGATAGGCGACGAAAAGCGCCTGCATCACCACCGGATCGGCGCCCACCTTTCCTGTCGCATCCACCGCGACGGCGTCGATCAGGCCACGCGGCGCGCCCGCAGCATCAACGATGCCCACCCGCGCCGGACCGCCGGGTGTCTGCGCCGCACCGATGTTGCGAAGCATCGCCACCTGCATGGCGGCGCGTGCCCGGTCACGAACCGCCACCAGATCGGGCGCGGCGCCATCAAGCCGAATGGCACCCACCGTAAACATGGCGCGGTCAACACGTGCGCCGGTCATGGTCATATCAACCCGCAATCCTTCAAGATCGATTTCACGCGTCATCGCGGCGGGCCGCCCTGGCAGCAGCACCACAAAACCCTGCTCAGGATCGCGTGTCTCGCGCCAATTGAATTCGGGGGAACAGGCCACCACGGCGCCTGACAGCACCAGCCACCCCACCAAACCGCGGATCGCTCGCCGGCGACCGGCGATGCGCCAGACGATGCTCGACGACAGACTCATCGGATAATGGTATCAAGCGGGTGAACCGTCACCGGAGAAATGGCCATGATTTACGAATTCCGATCCCGCGCAACCGGCAGTGTCGTCATGACCGCCAAGATCGCTGAGCGGATGCTTGGCATCATCGGCAAGCCCGCAGGTCCGCAGGGCATCATCACGGTCGCTCAACTGCCGGACGCCCTCGAGCACCTGCGCGCAGCTATCGCCGATGAACGACGCGCACGCGATGAGGCCCGACAGGCTTCGCGCGAGGCCTCGCGTACCGCGACTGACGCGGGCCATCGGCCTGCCAGCGGCGATCATGACGAAGACGACACCGCCCGCGGCGATGCAATTCCCCTTGAGAGTCGTGCGCTGCCCCTGATCGAAATGTTCGAACGCTCGCTCGCCGCCAAGCGCGACATCACCTGGGGCGTCTGAGTTGAAGATCATCAGCGCTGATGAGGCCGCGGCACTGATCGCCGATGGTATGACCGTGGCAAGCGCCGGTTTTCTTGGCGCCGGCCATGCCGAGGCGATCACCGAAGCGGTGGAGCGTCGATTCCTGCGCGAGCAGGCTCCGCGCGATCTGACGCTGATCTATTCGGCCGGACAGGGCGACCGGGCCACCCGCGGCGTCAATCACTTCTGTCATGCGGGCCTCACCCGGCGCGTGATCGGCGGCCACTGGCGCTCAGCACCGGGGCTTGCGCAACTGGCCATCAACGAGGGCACCGAAGCCTACAACCTGCCTCAGGGCGTGATCTCACAGCTCTATCGCGCCATTGCAGGCCGTAAACCCGGCGTAATCACGCCGATCGGCCTACACACCTTCGTCGATCCGCGCCATCAGGGCGGAAAGCTTAATCAGCGTGCGAGCGAAGATCTGGTGGAGCTTCTCACCATCGACGGGCAGGAGTTTCTGCGCTACAAACCGTATCGCATCGACTGCGCGCTGATCCGGGCCACGACATCGGATGCGCTTGGCAACCTCAGCGCCGAGCATGAGCCCTTTCATCACGAACTGCTGGCGATCGCCCAGGCTGCGCGCAACAGCGGCGGCATCGTGATTGCGCAGGTGAAACGGCTGGTGGGCGCGCACGCCCAGGCCCGCGCGGTCTGCGTGCCGGGCATCCTGGTCGATTATCTGGTGGTGGTGGGCGAGCATCCGCGGCATCACTCCATGACCTTTGGCGAGTATTTCAATCCGGCCTACACGGGGCTCACGCCAAGACCGGTGCGCAGCCCCCACACAAAGCGCGAATCAACGCCATCACCTCCCTCGGCCATACGACCCGCTGATCCGCGCCGCCTCATTCAGCGTCGTGCGGTCCTCGAGCTCGATGCGGTTCGGCCGCGAATCGTGAATCTGGGTGTGGGCATGCCCGCGGGCGTGGGCGCGCTCGCGCGACAGGCGGGGCTCCAGGGCATGGTGCTCACGGTGGAGTCGGGCCCCATCGGTGGAACGCCGGCTGACGGGCTGTCGTTTGGCGCGGCCGAGCATCCGGAGGCGATCGTCGATGAGCCGGCCCAATTCGATTTTTACGACGGTGGCGGACTCGATATGGCTTTTCTCGGCATGGCCGAGGTCGACCCGCAGGGCAACGTCAATGTCGGCGTGTTCGGGGTCGGGCCCTGGAAGCGGATCGCGGGGGTCGGCGGGTTCATCAACATCACGCAGTCCACCCGCGAACTGGTGTTCATGGGGTCGCTTACCTCCGGAGGCTTGTCGCTGATGCTTGATCACGGACAGCTGCGAATCGAACGCGAAGGGCGCTGGCGAAAACTCGTCGAGCGCGTGGGCCTGCTCTGCTTTAGCGGCGAACACGCCTCGCGCCAGGGGCTGCGCGCCACCTACATCACCGAACGCGCGGTGTTCAGACTTCATGAGGGCCGGCTGCGTCTGTGCGAGGTGGCGCCGGGCCTTGATCCGGAGCGCGACGTGCTCGCGCTCGCCCCGCCGGGTATCGATGTGGATCCCGCGCTCAAGACCATCGATGCACGTGTTTACCTGGAGGGGCCGATGATGCTTACCCGCCCGCCTGCCGATCGTGTCGCGGCCGCGTCTGCCAGGCGCGCGCCATGATCGCGGGCCGTTTCGAGCGTCCCGAGCAGGCGCCCGCGGGCCTTCGCGAGATCTGGCGCGACTTCGGCCCGATCTATGCCGCCAACGGGCTGATCGGCTTCATTTTTGCAGCCAGCGGGCCGGTGGCCATCATCTTATCGGTCGGGTCGCGGGGGGGCCTCTCAGAGGCCGAGCTCGCCTCCTGGCTCTTCGGCAGCTTCTTTGTCAACGGTCTGCTGTCAATCCTGTTCTGCTGGCGCTGGCGCCAGCCCCTGGTGTTTTTCTGGACGATTCCCGGCACCGTGCTGGTTGGCCAGGCGCTCGAGCATCTGCGTTTTGCCGAAGTGGTCGGCGCCTTTGTGCTCACGGGGCTCCTGATGATCGTGCTTGCCTTCACCGGTGTCATCAAGCGCCTCATGGCAGCGGTGCCGATGCCCATCGTGATGGGCATGGTCGCGGGCGTGTTCCTGCGCTTCGGACTCGATCTGGTCCACGCCATGCACCAGTCACCCGCAGTGGCCGCGCCCATGGTGATCGCCTTCATCGCCGCATCGGTGTGGCCTGCGCTCGGGCGGCGGGCGCCGCCCGTGATTGCCGCGCTCATTGCCGGCGCGATCGCAGTGGGCTTTGCAAGCGGCGCGGGCACGCTCAGCTTCTCGTTCGATCTGGCTCAACCGGTGTTCCAGCGCCCCGAGTGGTCGGCCGCGGCAGCGTTCGAACTGGTGGTGCCACTTGCTATCACGGTTCTGATCGTTCAGAACGGGCAGGGTATTGCCGTGCTCGAGCCGGTCGGTCATCGCGCGCCGGTCAATGCGGTCACGCTGGGCTGCGGCGTGTGGTCCTGCATCACCGCCTTCATCGGAACGGTGTCCACCTGCCTCACCGGGCCCACCAACGCGCTGATTTCAAGCTCAGGCGAGCGCGCGCGCCACTACACGGCCGGTATTTTCGTGGGCCTGCTGTCGCTCGCGTTTGGCGCCTTCGCGCCTGGTTTCACGCGCCTGATGCTGGCCACACCGCCCGCATTCATCGCAGCACTTGCCGGCCTGGCGATGCTGCGCGTCCTGCAAACCGCATTTCAGATTTCGTTTCGGGAGCGCTTTTCAATGGGCGCGCTGGTGGCCTTTCTGGTCACGGCGGCAAACCAGCCGATCGCCGGCATTGGCGCGCCATTCTGGGGTCTGGTCTTCGGATTCGCCGCCGCGTGGCTGCTCGAACGCGGCGACTTCAAGGCGCGCGCGAACGCGCCCCGGAGCTAGCGCCCGAACACCGGGGCAAGCGCGCGCTCCAGATCGGCGCGCGCGCGGCCGCTTCGGTGCGCCAGATCGGCGAGCTGGTCCTCATCGATCGGGCCCACATTGAAATACTCCGACTGCGGATGCGACAGATAAAAACCGCAGACGCTTGCCGCAGGCGCCATCGCGAAGCTTTCCGTCAGCGTGATGCCCACGTCATGGCAGCCCAGCACCTCAAACAGCTCGCCCTTGACCGTGTGCTCAGGGCAGGCCGGATAACCCGGCGCCGGGCGAATACCCACGTACTTCTCATCGATCAGTGCCTGCGCGTCGAGCGCCTCATTGGGCGCGTAACCCCACAGATCGGTTCGCACACGCCGGTGCAGGCATTCGGCAAACGCTTCAGCCATCCGGTCTGCGATCGCCTTCAGCATGATGGATGAGTAGTCATCGAGCAGTGCTGCGAATTCAGCCTCTTTCTTTTCCACGCCCAGTCCGGTCGTGACCGCAAACATGCCGATGTAATCGGCAAGGCCCGACGGGCGGCCATCGAGCGTGCGCGGTGCGATGAAATCGGCCAGGCACTTGTTTGCCACGCCGTCGCGTTTGGCGGTCTGCTGGCGAAGATTGCGCCAGACCAATGCCACCTCGGTACGCGACTCATCGGTGTAGATCTCGATGTCGTCGTCGTTCACGCTATTGGCAGGCAGAAACGCCACCACGGCATTCGCAGTGAGCCAGCGTCCGTCGATGACCCGGCGAAGCATTGCCTTGCCGTCCGAGAAAACGCGCCGTGCCGACTCGCCCACGATCTCATCGTTCAGGATGGCGGGGAATGCGCCTGCTAGATCCCAGGTCTGAAAGAACGGCTGCCAGTCGATGAACTGCGCGATCTCGGCAAGGTCGTAATTGCGAAACAACCGGCGGCCCGTGAACTTGGGCTTGGGCGGGTGATAGAGCGCGATCGGATGCGGACCCTCACCCGGATGGTCATCGGCCCGCATCGCCCATTGGATCGGTGTGCGGCGTGCTCGTGCTTCAGCCAGCGTGATCCACTCCGGGCCTTTGCGACCGGCATGCTGTGCGCGCACGCGCTCGTAATCGGCAAGCAGATCAGCGATGAACTTCTCGCGCGAATCAGGCGAGACCAGGCTCTGCGCAACCGGCACCGAACGCGACGCATCGGGCACATACACCACTGGGCCGCTGTAGCGCGGCGCAATGCGCACGGCGGTGTGTACGCGCGAGGTGGTGGCACCACCAATCAGCAGCGGGATCTTCCTCATGCGGAAGTACTCGTCGCGCTCCATCTCGGAGGCGACGATGGCCATCTCTTCAAGTGATGGCGTAATCAGCCCTGATAACCCGATGATGTCGGCGCCCTCGACGCGGGCGCGCGCCAGAATTTCCGAGCAGGGCACCATCACGCCCATGTTGATCACTTCGAAGTTATTGCACTGAAGCACCACCGCGACGATATTTTTTCCGATGTCATGCACGTCGCCCTTGACCGTTGCGATCACGATCCGGCCACGCGAGCTCACATCGGCGCCGGCTGCCTGCTGCGCACGCTTTTCCTCTTCGATGAAAGGGATCAGATGCGCCACCGCCTGCTTCATCACACGGGCTGACTTCACCACCTGGGGCAGGAACATCTTGCCCGCCCCAAACAGATCTCCCACCACATTCATGCCGTCCATCAGCGGGCCTTCGATCACCTCGATCGGCCGGCCGCCGCGCGCGGCCACCTCGGCTCGCATAGCCTCGGTGTCCTCAACGATCCACTGCGTGATGCCGTGAATGAGGGCATGCGCGAGCCTTCGTGCGGGCGGTTCGTCGCGCCAGACAAGGTTCTCTTCCTTCCTGGCGGCACCGGCCTTCAGCGTGCCGGCAAACTCGATCATGCGTTCGGTGGCGCTCTTGCCGCGCTCGGCCTCGAGCACCGCCTGCGCGGCGGCGCGCGCTGCCCCGTCGGTCGCATCCGCCAGGCGCTTGCGTTCGGCAGACAGGAGCGGCGTGCGCGCCAGCACGATATCTTCAACACGCTCGCGCAGTTCGGGATCGATCTCGTCGTACACGCCCATCATCCCGGCGTTGACGATTCCCATCGACAAGCCAGCCCGAATCGCGTGATACAGAAACACCGTATGGATTGCCTCGCGCGCGGGGTCATTGCCGCGAAACGAGAACGACACATTCGATACGCCACCCGACACATGCGCCGGCGCGAGATGCTTGCGAATCCAGCCTGCGGCCTCAATGAAGTCGAGCGCATAGCGGTCGTGCTCCTCGATGCCGGTGGCAATCGCGAACACGTTCGGATCGAAAATGATGTCTTCGCCCGGAAAGCCAACGGTCTCGGTGAGAATCGTCCAGGCCCGACGGCAGATCTCGGTTCGGCGGACGAGCGAATCGGCCTGCCCCTTTTCATCGAAGGCCATCACGACCACCGCTGCACCGTACCGGCGGCACAGCCTGGCCTGACGAATGAACTCGTCTTCGCCTTCCTTGAGCGAAATCGAGTTGACGATGGCCTTGCCCTGCACACAGCGCAGGCCTGCCTCGATCACGCTCCACTTGGAGCTGTCAATCATGATCGGCACACGCGCGATGTCCGGCTCAGAGGCCACCAGGTTCAGAAAGCGCGTCATCGCCGCCACGGAGTCGAGCATCGCCTCATCCATGTTGATGTCGATCACCTGAGCGCCGTTTTCAACCTGCTGGCGCGCCACCGCAAGCGCCTCATCGTACTGGCCAGCCAGAATCAGTCGCGCGAACGCTTTGGAGCCCGTGACATTGGTGCGCTCGCCGATGTTCACGAAGAGCGAGGTGGCATCCACATTGAATGCCTCGAGCCCCGAGAGCCTGAGCGCAGGCGGCGCCGGCGAGAAGCTGCGCGGGGGAAGCTTGGCCACCGCGCTGGCAATCGCCTCGATATGCTCGGGCGTGGTACCGCAGCATCCCCCTGCGATGTTCACCAGCCCGGCGCTCGCGAATTCGGCAAGCAGCGAGGACGTGATCTCGGGCGTTTCGTCAAAGCCCGTGTCTGACATCGGATTGGGCAGCCCGGCATTGGGATACACACAGATGAAGGTATCGGCTTTTGCGGCCAGCTCGGCGATGTAAGGCCGCATCAGCGCGGCACCCAGCGCGCAGTTCAACCCGATCGAAATCGGCCTTGCGTGCCGCACCGAATTCCAGAATGCCTCAACCGTCTGCCCCGACAGAAGCCGACCCGAGGCGTCGGTGACCGTGCCCGAGATCATCACAGGCAATCGGACGCCGCGATCTTCAAACGCCTCGTCGATCGCAAAGAGCGCAGCCTTGGCGTTCAGCGTGTCAAAGATGGTTTCAACCAGCAGCAGGTCGACGCCACCTTCGATCAGCGCGCAGGTCTGCTCATAGTAGGCCGCGCGAAGCTCCTCAAAGGTGACATTGCGCGCGCCCGGATCGTTCACATCCGGTGAAATCGAGGCGGTTTTTGGCTGCGGCCCCAGCGCGCCCGCCACAAAGCGCGGCCGCTCGGGCCGGTTGTAGCGGTCGCGCGCCGCACAGGCCAGCCGCGCCGACGCGAGGGTCATCTCGCGCGCATGCTGCTCGAGTCCGTAATCGGCCTGCGCCACCGTGGTGGCACCAAACGTATTGGTTTCGATGATGTCGGCGCCCGCCTCCAGATACGCCTCATGGATGCCGGCGATCAGATCAGGGCGCGTGATCGACAGTAACTCGTTGTTGCCCTTCAGGTCGCGCGCATGATCAGCGAACGCTGTCCCGCGATACTGTTCCTCGGAGAGCTTGTGCTGCTGAATCATGGTGCCCATCGCGCCATCCAGGATCAGGATGCGGCGGGCAAGAAGCGCGCGAAGCGTCGCTTCGGTATCAGAGGTGTGGTGCATGGTGAGCGTGCGGGGTCAGGGCAAAGCCAAACCAGCAATGTTAACAACGGCCTGCGGCAGGCTCGGCCTTAGCTCTGTCATCATTATGGGTTGAACCCTGTTTTCCAGGAGCCCGCAGATGGGATTTGTCATTGATCCGCCCCCAGTCGTCTCGGTGCCCGTGGTGGGCACTTCAGCCCGTTTTCCGGTGCGCCGCGTCTGGTGCGTCGGTCGAAACTATGTCGAGCACGCAAAGGAGATGGGATTCACTGGTCGGGAGCCGCCGTTTTTCTTTGCCAAGCCGGCGGACGCGCTGGTGATCGTGCCCGATGGCACCACCGGCGACATGCCCTATCCGCCCGGCACCACCGACCTGCACCATGAAATCGAGCTGGTGGTGGCCATTGGGGTGGGCGGTCGCGCGATCGCTGCGGCCGATGCCGGCAAGCATGTCTACGGCTATGCCATCGGCCTCGACATGACGCGCCGCGACCTGCAGATGGTGGCACGCAAGGCCGGCCGCCCCTGGGAGGTCGGCAAGGCCTTTGATGCGAGCGCACCCATTGGCCCCATTCACAAGGCTGGCTCGACAACGCCCATGGCCTCGGGTGCCATTGCCCTTGCGGTCAACGGCGCCACGCGTCAAACCAGCGATGTGTCCAAGCTCATCTGGAGCATCGGCGAAATCATCGAACACCTGTCGGCACTATGGGAGCTCGCCCCCGGTGATCTGATCTACAGCGGCACGCCTGAAGGGGTGGCAGCCGTGGTGCGGGGTGACCTGATGGTGGGGCAGGTGGCGGGGCTGGGCGAACTGCGCGTACGCGTTGTCTGAGGCAGGGGTGCGGGCGTGATCGAGCACCTGATCTCAACCGTTGCGCTGCAAACCTGGGTCATCGACCTGTTTCGCGCTGCAGGCTCTCATCAGGTCGAGGCGGAGCTTACCGCCCAGCATCTGGTCGGCGCCAACCTTGCCGGCCATGACTCGCACGGCGTCGGTATGGCGCCCCGCTACGTGCAGTCGCTGTTGAACAACGAACTGCAGTTGAATCAGCGGGTCGAGATTGTGAGCGATGCGGGCAGTCTGCTGGTGGTCGATGGCCGCCGCGGCATGGGCCAGTCGGTCACCCATCAGGCGATGGAGATTGCGATTGCCCGGGCCCGCCAGCAGGGCACCTGCGTGATGGGGCTTCGCAATGCGCACCATCTTGGCCGCGTCGGGCACTGGGCCGAGCAGGCCATCGCTGCGGGTCTGGTCTCGATTCATTTCACCAATGCCGTCAGCCGCATGCCGATGGTTGCGCCGCATGGCGGGGGTCGGGCACGCTATCTCACCAATCCCTTCACCGTGGGGATTCCGGTCCCCGGCGGCGAGCCCATCGTGCTCGACTTCGCCACCAGCGCGATTGCCCAGGGCAAGGTCCGGGTGGCCTACAACAAAGGACTCCGCGTGCCGGCGGGCAGCCTGCTCGATGCCGAGGGTCGGCCCACCGACGATCCTGCGGTCATGTTCGAGCCCGAGGGCGGGCCGTTTGGCGCACTTCGAACCGCGGGCGGACACAAGGGCCACGCGCTCGCGATGGTGTGCGAGCTGCTCGGTGCTGCGCTTTCCGGTGCAGGCACCATGCAGCCCGCAACACCCTTGCCGGTTCACGGGGTGTGGAACAACATGCTTACCATCGCGTTCGATCCGCAGCGCCTGGGCACCGGGCAGTGGTTCGAGACCCAGGCGCGCGAGTTCATCGACTGGGTTCGCACCACGCCGCCGTCTGCCGACAATGCGGACGGCGCAGTGCAGGTGCCGGGCGACCCCGAGCGCGCGGCGCGCCAGGCCCGCGCGCGCCTGATCCCGATCGACAGCGGCACACTGGCGCAACTCGACCAGGCCTCGGCATCGATCGCCGCGCGCTTTGGGCAATCGCCTGGGCCCTTATCCGCGCTCGAGCGCGGCTGTTAACCGGAGCGCGCCATGTCGGCCACCCGCGAATTCATCATGCCCATCCGGATCGCTTTCGGTGACTGTGATCCGGCGGGCATCGTTTATTTTCCCAACTTCTTCCGCTGGTTCGACGCAGGAATGCACGAGATGTTCGCCGCGGTCGGGCTGTCGGCCGAAAAGGTGAGCCGCGAGACCGGGCTGGTGGTGTGGCCATCCATTGACGCGAAGGCTACGTTTCACGCGCCGGCACGCACCGGCGATCTGGTTGAGGTGCGCTCAAGCGTGGCCGAGTGGCGAAGCCGTACCTTCGTCATGTCGCACCGAATCGTCCGCGGCGACACGCTGATCTGCGATGGTACGGTGCTGCGATTTGTCGGCGAACGCCAGCCAAGCCATGACGACGTCAAGATGCGCACCGTGCCGGTTCCCGACTGGATGCGCCAGGCGTTCGACTGAGCCGTTGCGACATGGTGGCTGCGCCTTCACCCGAGCTGCTCGACTCGATCGCGCTGGTATCAACACTGGGTGCCCGCTCGGCGGGTTCGGTGATCGTGTCCGGGTCGCATGGCGGCGTGTCCGCGGCTAGTTTTGTGGTGGACCATCCGCACCGGCCGCTGGTGGTGTTCTTCAACGATGCCGGCATCGGCAAGGATCGCGCCGGAGTCGCCGGCCTGTCCATGCTCGAAGCCATTGGCGTGGCAGGCTGCGCCTACTCGCATCACTCCGCCCGAATCGGCGAAGCGGCAGACGGCTGGGCGCACGGCGTCATCAGCCACCTGAATGACACGGCGCGCGGCCTGGGCATTCAACCGGGGGACCGGGTCGAGGCTGTCGTTGCGGCGCTGCTTGCCCGGGCCCGCGCGCCAGGCTGAGCCGCCCAGGCAATTCGCACCCTCGCGAGCAGCGTCCCGCGCATTGCACGCGACCTGCAATCCCCTGCGCAGGCCGCTGCCTCAGTCCAACACCGCTTGGCGCTTCGGGCATCATTACGCCTTTAACTGTCCCGTCGGGGCGGTAGCCGCGACACCCCTTCTCACGTTCGTTTAGCGCCATGCATCCATTCCATCTGGCATTTCCGGTTCGCGACCTCGCCGAGGCGCGCTTATTCTACGGCGATCTGCTGGGCTGCCCCGAAGGCCGGAGCAGCCCCGAGTGGATCGACTTCAATCTGTACGGCCATCAGGTGGTCGCGCATCTGTCACCCGACGAGACAGGGTCTGCCGCCACCAATGCGGTCGACGGCGACAACGTTCCGGTGAGGCATTTCGGCGTGGTGCTGCCGATGGATGAATGGGACGCGCTCGCCGAGAAGCTACGGGCCGCGGGTCAGCGCTTCATCATCGAGCCGCACATTCGCTTCAAGGGTGAAGTCGGGGAACAGGCCACCATGTTTTTTCTCGACCCGTCTGGCAACGCGCTTGAGTTCAAGGCGTTCCGTGACCTTGCCTCGCTGTTTGCCAAGTAGCGCAGCGTGCAGCATCTGCTTCCGCGCGAGGCGCACGCGTTCATCGGGCAACACCCGGATGCGCTCTTTATTGACCGTCGCAGCGATGCGGAGTACTTCTTCGTCGGTCACGCGACCGGCGCCAATCATGTGGCGTGGCGCGAGGCGCCCGATTGGGAGCTGAATCCGAATTTCATTTCCGAAGTCAGAAAGCTTGCGGCACACGTTACCGATCGGCCGGTGGTCCTGATCTGCCGCAGCGGCCGCCGCTCGGCCGAAGCAGGGCTCTCGCTCGAACAGGCGGGCTTCACGCAGGTCTACAACGTGGCCCACGGCTTCGAAGGCGACCTGAACGCCGAACGGCAGCGCGGCAAGCTAAACGGTTGGCGATTTGACGGATTGCCCTGGGAGCAGTTCTGAGGAAATCGTTGGCGATTTGACGGACTGGCCTGGGAGCAGTTCTGAGGAAATCGCCGCCGCGAGGCGGCCGCCGGGCGTCAGTGCAGCGCGAGCGGCTGCTGCATCAGGCCATCAAACTGACTGATGAATCCATCGAGCGCCTCAACTGAAGGCGTTCCCGATGCGATCTGCCGGACGCCATGACGAAACATCTCGGCGAGCTCACCCTCCAGGTAGGTTTCCCGGCGCGCGAACTTGTCGAGAATCTCGACGCCTCTTGGCTCGCCGTCAGCGCCAGCAATCTCCATCACACAGTAAACCGGGCTGTTGTAGATCATCAGCATGATGTCACCTCAATCATTCCAACGATCCGCAGTTGGGGTGGGTCGCGCCGGCTTTCAAGCCCCTAGATCGCAGGCTTTCAGCTGAGTGGCGAGCCCGTCGAGCGCCTCGCGAACGCAATGAATGTCTCGCGTATCAAGCTCAATTTGAACCCGGCTGTCGCGGCGCCATAGCGCGGGCTCGCAGCCGCCGTCCCGAAACCGATACCAGTCGCGCTCGGTGCGCAGCACCGCCTCGAGTTCGATCATCGGGTTGCGCGCAAGCGGCTCGAAAGACCGGATCAGCCGTGCCCGATCGAAACGATGCTCGGCCGATGCGCGCCACAGCCAGCGCCAACGTGGCGAGTCGCTGGAAACCCCGCCGGAAACCCCGCTGGACGCCCTGCCAGGGATCGCAAGCCACTGCACGATCGGCCCGCCCGCCGCGCCGGCTTCACGCGCAACCAGAGCGGCAGGCGGCTCGCCCGCCCGCCACACCTGTATCGCTGCGGCAAAAGCGCCCTGCCCGCCGAGTTGGGCGAGCAGCGCTGCCGACCGTTCGGCCTCGCTCCGCGGCCATTGCGCCGGACAGGCGAGCACCACCCGATCGGCGCTCTGGACCTGCTCGGCGAGCCAGCGGCGTTGCGCGCCGGCAAGCCGTTGCTCGAGCCGGCTTGCGTCAACCACGCTGACAAGCTCGGTCAGCTGCAGCGCGACCGATAACCCCGGCGCGCGTAGCGCATCGACAAACGCAGCCGGATGCGCGCCGCCGTTCAGATCGACCAGCAATCGCGCCCAGGGACCCCGCCGCATCAGCTTTCTGAGCGCCGCGCCAAGCGCTGCGTCAGCGCTGCAACAGGCGCAGCCCCCAATCCGTTCAATACCAGGATCGACTGGCTCTGCGGTCTCGGCGGTTTGCCTGGGGAACTTGAAGTCCTCGCCGCGATCGATGATGAGCGCCCAAGGCTCCGAAGCGGCCGCTCGCCAGTGTTCGATCAAATTCGACTTGGCCGGCGAGGCAAGCCCCACCACCACCGTGACTGGCAGCCGCACGCCCTCAACCCACCACCGTGACTGGCAGCCGCACGCCCTCAACGCCTCCAGAATGCCGGTGTCAGCACCGCGAAAAACGTGAGCAGTTCCAGTCGGCCCGCGAGCATGGCCAGCGCAAGCAGCGCCGCCTGAAAGTCGGTAAGCGAGCTGAAATTCTCAGCTGGGCCAAAGCGACCCAGCGCAGGGCCAAGGTTGTTGACCGATGCCACCACAGCGGAAAGCGCGGAATCGAAGTCAATGCCTGTGAGCACCATGACGAAGGTGAGCACCACCTGCGTGACCCCCCACAGCAGCATGAACCCGAACACGGAATAGATGACCCGCTCTTCAACCGAATTGCCGTTGATCGACAGCGGAATGACCGCATGCGGATGGACCAGGCGCTTCAACTCGCGACCAGCCTGCTTCAACAGGATGATGTGCGGATGGACCAGGCGCTTCAACTCGCGACCAGCCTGCTTCAACAGGATGATGGCGCGCACCATCTTGATGCCGCCGCCGGTGGAGCCTGCCGATGACGCGACGCAGGCCAGAAACACCATCCAGAGCGGCGCGAACAGCGGCCACTGCGCGTAATCGCGGGTCATGAAGCCGGTGGAGGTTGCCACCGAAATCGTGTTGAAGACGCCATGCCGCAAAGCCTGCGCAAAAGTGTCGAAGACCTGCTCCCACATCAGTAGCGCGGTGATGCCCACCGCGCTCACCAGAATGAGCAGAACCGATGAAGACGCCTCGAGGTCACGCAGATAGACGCCGGGCGATCGGCTGCGCAGCGCAAGAAAATGCGTCCCGAAGTTGATCGTTGACAGCACCATGAACACCGACAGCACCGCTTCGATTCGGAGCGAATCAAACGCCCCGATGCTCGCGTCGCGCGTGGAAAACCCGCCCAGCGACACGGTGGACAGCGCATGGCAGAGCGCATCGAACGGCGCCATGCCCGCCAACCACAAGGCCAACCCGCACAAAACCGTAAGCGACACATAGCCCGCCCACATGTATTTGGCTGTCTGCGTGATGCGCGGGGTGAGCTTGCCCTCTTTCATCGGCCCCGGCGTCTCGGCGCGAAACAACTGCATGCCGCCCACGCCCAGGAGCGGCAGCACCGCCACCACCATCACGATGATGCCCATGCCGCCAAACCACTGCAGCGTGTGCCGCCACAGATTGACCGACTGCGGCAGCGTATCGAGGCCCGAAATGACCGTGGCGCCGGTGGTGGTGAGCCCCGACATCGTTTCCATGAAAACCTTGGCCACCGACAGCTGCGGCAAGGCCACCAGGAGCGGCGGCATTGATGCGGCGGTGACCAGCAGCCAGCCAAACACCACCAGCAGCGCGCCATCGCGCGGCTGAACCTCGCGGCGGTTGTTGCGGGTGGCGAGCCACATCAGAAGGCCCGCGGCAAAGCAGCCCGCCGCCGATACCGCGAACACCCAATGCATGCCATCGGTTGCAGACAGCGACCAGGCGAGCGCGGGCAGAAAAGCCAGCGAGTACATCATCAGCAGGCTTCCCAGAACCGGGGCGACGACGAGTAGACGCAGCACGTCAGAAGAACCCGACGCCGACCTGGAAAAGCTTCTCGACGCGCGGCAGCAGCCGCTTGTTGCTCACGAAAACGATCAGATGATCTTCGGGCTGGATCACCGTGTCGTGATGACCCATGATGACCTGATAGCCACCCGCGTCGTCGGGCGCAAGCGGGTCAGCCGGCGCGACCGCCCGCACGATCGCGCCAATGGTGGCGCCCTGCGGCAGGTCGATCTGCTCGATTCGACGGCCCACCACCCGCGACGACTTGGCACCACCATGGGCGATCGCCCTGCTCGATTCGACGGCCCACCACCCGCGACGACTTGGCACCACCATGGGCGATCGCCTCGAGCGCTTCGGCTGCGCCACGGCGAAGCGCATGGACCGCCACCACATCGCCGCGGCGCACGTGCTTGAGCAGATCGCCGATGGTGGCCTGGGACGGCACGATCGCCACATCGATCCGGTTGCCCTGCACCAGATCCGCATACGCCTGCCGGTTGATCAGCGCGATCGTGCGCCGGGCCCCCATCCGTTTGGCCAGCATGCAGGACATGATGTTGTTTTCATCGTCCGAGGTCAGCGCGACAAAGAGGTCCATTTCATCGACGCCCTCCTCGGTGAGCAGATCCTCATCGGTGCAGTCGCCGTTCAACACCAGCGCTCGCGCCGGATCGACCTGCGAGGCAAGGTAGTTGCACCGCGTGGCGTCTGCCTCGATGAGCTTGACCTGATAGTTCGGGCCCAGGCCACGCGCAAGCCGCAGCCCGATATTGCCGCCGCCGGCGATCATTACCCTGCGCACCGGCTGATCCATCCGCCGCAAATCGGATAGCGCGGTACGAATGTGCTCGGTGGCGGCCAGGATGAACACCTCATCGCCGGGTTGGATCAGCGTGTCTCCCTCCGGGGCGATCGATCGGTCATTGCGGAAAATCGCAACGATCCGCATGTCGATGGTGGGATGCGCGGTGCGCAGATCGCGAATCGGATGCGAGACCAGCGGCCCGCCCTCATACGCGCGAACCGCGATCAGGCTGGCGCGGCCACCGGCAAATTCGAGCACCTGCAGCGCCTCGGGAAACTCGATCAGCTTCATCACATAGTCGGTCATCGTCTGCTCGGGGCAGATCAGGTGGTCGACCTGAAACCCATCCGGGCCGGTGATTTCCGGATGCTCCAGAAATTCAGGTGCGCGGATCCGCGCGATGCGGGTCGGTATGTTGAAAAGCCTTGCGGCCAACTGGCAGGCCACCAGATTGGTCTCATCGCGCGCCGTCGTGGCGATCAGCATGTCAGCGTCTTCCGCGCCAGCCTGGCGCAGCACTGGCGGATGCGTGCCATTGCCGGCGAGCGTACGCAGATCAAATCGGTCCTGAAGCGCCGCAAGCTGGGCGATATCGGTGTCGACCACGGTGATGTCGTTGCGCTCAGAGACCAGGTTTTCGGCGACCGAGCCGCCAACCCGCCCTGCGCCCAGAATGATGATCTTCAATTGGACGAGTTCTTGCGCCAGGCGCCGCGCGTGAGATCGATGCCCAGCTGCTTGAGCTTGCGATAAAGATGCGTGCGTTCGAGCCCCGTTCGCTCGGCCACACGGGTCATGCTGCCCTGCTCGCGCATCAGATGATGCTCGAAGTACGCACGCTCGAATGCATCGCGCGCATCGCGCAGCGGCGCATCAAGCGGTAGCTCGCGAAGCAGCAGCCTCGCCATGGGAGAGCCGGGAACCGTGGCGCCTGACAGGGCGGGAGAGACCGCCGCGCCGGACAGGCCTGGGCCCACGTTGCCCACCGCCAAGCCCGCCGAGCCCGGGCCGGACGCCTGCGGATTCGGTAGCGACTCATCAGCCGTATACGGCATGCCCGGCAGTGCCGCCGTGGGCTCCTCACCAACCGCCGCTGGCGCCGACACTGGCGCAGCAGCCGCCGGTTTGGACGGTGGCCGGGTGAGACCCACCTCAACGGCGCGCAGCAGCTTCTGCAGCGTGATGGGTTTCTCCAGGAAATCGATCGCGCCGATCCGTGCAGCCTCTGCCGCGGTATCGATCGTGGCATGACCCGACATCATGATGACGGGCATGGTAAGACGGCCGCCTGAGGCCCACTCCTTCAACAGCGTGATGCCGTCGGTATCGGGCATCCAGATATCGAGCAGGACCAGATCAATACGCTGGCGTTCGCGAACGGCCCGCGCTTCACGGGCGCTGTCGGCAAGCAGCACCGTGTGTCCTTCATCGCCCAGGATTTCGGACAGCAATTCGCGTATGCCGATTTCATCATCGACCACGAGGATCTCGGCCATGCGTGGAAACTCTCTAGGCGGGGGTGGCAGCGGTTACACGGGGATTTTCCCCGCTTTTGGCGATTTTCGTAAAGAGTAACGCGATCTGAGCGCCGCGTATTGTGCCGCTTTCGTCGAGTCGGTTGCCCAGATCGACCCGGGCGCCATGCTCATCGACGATCTTTCGCACGATTGCGAGACCCAGACCGGTGCCTCGCGGCTTGCTGGTGGCATAGGGCTCGAAGGCCCTCGCGAGCATCGACGCGCTGAAACCCGGCCCGTTGTCGCGCACCAGCAATCGAACGGCGGGCGCGCCGTCGGCGAGCCTGACAACGCCCGTGGAAATGTCGATTCGCGGCGACTCGGCCCGGTCGGTCGCCTCGATCGCGTTGCCGATCAGATTCAGAATGACCTGTCGAAGCTGCGCCGCATCCCCCATG
The DNA here is from genome assembly GCA_016868375.1 of Betaproteobacteria bacterium. Lineage (GTDB taxonomy): Bacteria > Pseudomonadota > Gammaproteobacteria > Burkholderiales > Burkholderiaceae_E > SYIM01. The sequence continues at coordinate 32,166 of VGHA01000014.1, forward strand.
ACGGTCGGACAGTCTGGGGCGAGCTGCACATGAACTCGGCCGCCCGCGGAAAACAGCGGCGCGATCTCATCGATCAGCCGATTCAGATCAAGCGGGGCGAGCTGCGCCGCCGGCAGGCGTGCGTAATCACGGAATTCATTGACCAGATGCTTGAGCGCGGCGACCTGATCGACGATGGTCTGAGCGCTTCGCGTGAGCAGCTCGGCGTCCGCACCCGACAGCTTGTCGTAGAGCCGCAGCTTCAGGCGTTCGGCCGACAGCTGAATGGGTGTCAGCGGGTTTTTGATTTCGTGCGCGAGCCGCCTGGCCACCTCGGCCCAGGCCATCGTACGCTGCGCCGAGATCACCTCGGTGAGGTCATCGAACACGATCACAAAGCCCTCGCCCGGCAGCATTGACCCGCGCACAATCAGCGTCTTGCCCGCGCCGGGGGCCGAATTGGATTCGGCGGGTGCCGGCGCTTCGCCCGAGGGCAGCACAAACTGCCGCTGCCAGCTGGCCGCGCCGCTCGCCTGCAGTTCCAGAAACGCCTGCCGGATCTCATCGGAGAACTGCGCAAGCGGCGCAATGGCCGATACCGGCATGCCCAGGCTCGCATCGAGCGGTTGACCCAGTATCTGTTCGGCACCGGGATTGGCGAGCGTGATCCGCCACTGCCCATCAAGCACCACCACGCCGGCGGTCAGGTTGGCCAGCACGCTCACTAACCGGGCATGCGCCTGCTCGATCTCACGTCGGTTGCGATCGACGAGTGTGCGGGCGTCTTCGAGCTGGCGCGTCATCATGTTGAAAGACTGCGTGAGCACGCCCAGCTCATCGCGTCCCGAATAGGCTTTGACCGGCCGATAATCGCCCTCGGCCACCGCGCGCGTGCCAGCGGCAAGCATCGACAAGGGGCCCGTCAACCAGCCTGACAGCAGGAACGCCGCAGCCACCGCCGAAAACACCGTCAGCAGAAAAATGAGCGACAGGGTCACATTGAAGATTCGCGACAGGCTCTCGCGAGACAGGGCAAGCTGCTGAAAATCACGCCGACCCTGCTCGAGCGCATCGGTATGTTCGGCAAGCAGCGCCGGCACGTCCTGCACCAGCTGCAGGTAAGCGCCCTCCTCGAAACGAAGCCCTTCCGCGTTGACCGGAACAATGACCCGCATCAAAAGCCCGCGAAAATTCTGGCCGGACACCTCGCGGGTTTCAAAGGCCGAATAAATCCGCGTGAGTCGCGCCTGCCTGAGCACCATATGCGACGGCAGATCCGGCACCAGCGCCGACAGGCGTCCGCCCACGGTAACGATCAGGTTGCGCCCACCACTGACGACCAGCGCATCCTGCAGGTCGAGTTGTTCGCGAAGCCGGTTCAATTGCGCCGACCAGCCCGACGGGGGCGTGTCGCCGAGGGAGGCGGAAACCGCGCGCGCCTTATAGACCAGATCGGAGAGCTGCGCATCGAGCGTGGCTCGCCCAAGGCTCATGCCTGAGTCGAGCGCCCGCTCTACTGGCACAGCAAACCACGACTCGACTGATCTTCCGATGAAATGCACCGACACCAGATAGATCAGCGACACCGGGATGACCGTCATGAGCGTAAAGGACAGCGCAAGCCGCGCCATCAGCCGGGTTCCGAACAGGCCTCGCCGGTAGCGCAGAATCAGTCTGCGAACCAGCTCGGCCACGAGCAGCAGCAAGGCCAGTGCGACCACCGCCGTGGTGATCAGAAGCGCCGGATAGTGCCGCTCAAACAGCGAGGTGTTGGCACTTGCGCCGGCAAGCAGCACCAGCAGCACGACCGCGAACGACACCGACGCGATCAGCGCAAAACGCAGCAGCCGGCCTATCGCGCGTTTGTCGGTGTCGGGGGCTGCGTGAAATTCGCTCGCGTCCATTCGACCTGGGGATTCCAGTCGCGGTTGGTCAGCGCATCGACCTGAATGGGCCGTGGGAGCTGAGAGGAATCCAGGCGCAGCCGCGCCTGGATCAGGTAGTCGCCCGGCGCAAGCTGCTCGCCAGGATCAATTCGCCAGTAACGCACCTGAGCAACGCCGGCGAGCGCCGTCTCGAATGACTCAAAGGACCTGGAGGGTCCGTCGTCGCGAACCACTCTGAACTCACGGGTGAGCGCATGGTAGGTGAGGCGGGTGCGTTGCGCGAACTGAGCAATTCGCTGATCCCACCAGTACCAGCGCGGACGAAGCACCTCAACTTCGAGCAGAAAATGAAGCGAGACGCCTTTCATGACCGCATCTTCGAGGCGCGAGGTGCGCGGTGGCTCAAGATCGGCCGACAGCAGCCAGGCTTTTCCGTCAGCGGTGGGGTCCAGAAGGATCGTGCTGTCGGCGCGCGCAAGGCCGGCCCACAGCAGCAGGGCGGCAATGCAGGCAAACCATCGTGTCACGGCAGGGGTCACGGGCGGCGTTTTTCGATGAGGCAGTAAAAGAATCCGTCGTGGTCCTGAGCGGGCGTGCTCGCGGGCAGCAACTGCAATCCCGGACCCGCGTCAGTCGTTTTGCCCAGGGATTGTTGCGGGTTCGTCTCCAACGCAATGTCCTTGGCGTCGCGATGGTCGTGCAGAAAAGGTCTGATGACGCCTCGACCCTCGGCGTTGAATACCGAGCAGGTGGCGTAGAGCAATTTACCACCCGGTTCGAGCAAGGGCCAAAGCGCATCGAGGATCCGGCGCTGGGCGGCGGCCAGTGTCGCGATATCACCACGGCGGCGCAGCCAGCGCGCGTCCGGTGCTCGTCGGACAATGCCCGAGGCGGTGCAGGGCGCGTCAATCAGGATGCGGTCGAATCGTTGACCTTTCCACCACGCAGACGGATTGCCTGCGTCGCCACAGACCAGATCCGCGGACAGCCCCAGCCGCGACAGACCCTCGCCCACGCGGCGAAGCCGTTGCGGCTTCAGGTCAAGCGCGGTCAGATGGATTGAACGGTGCTCAAGCAGATGCGCGCTCTTGCCTCCGGGCGCCGCGCACGCATCCAGTACTCGCTGGCCGTCCTGAGGATCAAGCCAGCCGGCGGCGCGCTGGGCGCCCTCGTCCTGGACCGACACCAGCCCTTCGGACCAGCCGGGAAGCGCGTGCACCGAACACGCCGGCTCAACGATGATGGCAGCAGGTCCCATCACGCGGCCCGCCAGGCCGGCAGCGTTCAGCATTGCCAGGTAGCCCGAAAGGTCGGTGCGGCGCAGATTGATGCGCAGCGTGAGCGGCGGGTGAAGATCGGCCGACTCGGCGACTGCCTGCCAGTGTGCGGGATGGTCGGCGCGCAGCTGATCGAGCCACCAGCGCGGATGATTCCAGCGCGCCTCGGGTTCGCGCCGAGCCCGCTCGAGCCAATCGGGCGCAGCGCGCAGAAACGTGCGCAGCGTCGCATTGATGAAGCCGGCAGCTTTCTCGGTGCTTGGGTCGGTGCGCGCCGCCCGAACCGCCTGATCGACAATGGTGGCCGGATGCCGTTGTGGCGTGATCAATTGCGATAACGCAAGACATTGCAGCGCCGCGACGCTGGTTGAAGGTTCGCGACTGTTGAGAAGCCGCGCAAGTTCGCGGCATAGCCCCAGCTGTCGGGCGGCCGAATACGCAAGGTCGCGAACCGGGGGGCCGGATGCGGGTTCAAGCTTTGCGGCGCGTTCAGCTGTTTCGAGTGCACTGTCGAGCCGCTCGCCTGCCATCAGCGCCTCGAGCGCCTGCGCGGCGCAGCGCATTTCGTCGGCAAGCGACGATCGGGTAACGGGCGTCATGGTCGCCGTCAGCCTTGCGCCGGCAGGCGGAAGTGTTCGCCAGGGGCGATCGGCCAGCCCCGCAAAAACACGTCGGCCGGCTGCCGCTTGCCGCCGGGCCGCTGCAGTTCGAGCAGGTCAAGCGCACCACGGCCGCAGGCGACCCGCAGCACGCCCGCGGGCGCTTCCAGCACGGTGCCGGGCGCAATGGCTGCGCCAGATTCGATATCAGCCACACGGGCCCGCCATACCTTGAACAGCGTTGACTCGTCAGCGCTTGGCGCCGCTGTGCATCCAGGCACCGGATCAAACGCGCGAATGCGATTGGCAAGCGTTGCGGCATCAAGCCGCCAATCAAGCACCCCATCGGCACGTTCGAGCTTGTGCGCATAACAGACACCTTGTTCAGGCTGCGGCTCGGGCACCAGTTCACCGCGCTCGAGGCCTGCCAGGGCGCGCACCGCCAGCCGCGCACCCACCACCGCCAGTCGGTCGGCAAGCGTACCGCCGGTATCGGTGTCGGCGATGGGTACCGCCTCCCGCAAAAGCATCGGCCCCGTGTCCAGGCCAGCGTCCATCTGCATGATGGTGATGCCTGTTTCGCGATCGCCGGCCTCAACGGCCCGCTGGATGGGGGCCGCGCCGCGCCAGCGCGGCAGGAGCGACGCATGGACGTTCACGCAGCCACGGGGCGGCAGATCAAGCACCGCCCGCGGCAGGATCAGACCGTAGGCCACCACCAGCATCAGGTCAGCACCGGCCTCATGGAGCGCCCGTCGATCGGCGTCTTCGCGCAGCCGGGCGGGTTGACCCACCGGGAGCCCGAGCGCGAGCGCACGCTGCTTGACGGGCGGGGCGACCAGCCGCTGGCCGCGACCGGCGGGGCGATCAGGCTGGCAAAGCACCAGCGCAACCTGATGCCCAGCCTCGATCACGGCATCGAGCACAGGTACCGCGAATTCCGGCGTACCGGCAAAGATCAGCCTCAGCGCAGCCTCTCTGATTGGGGCGTGCGCGCGCTAGGCGGCGTCGCGCTCTTGCTTCGCGAGCTTGGCGCGGATGCGGCTCTGTTTGAGCCGCGACAGATGCTGAACAAACACCCGGCCGTTGAGATGGTCGATTTCGTGCTGCAGACAGACCGCGAGCAGGCCTTCGGCATCGCGCGTGAAGGGCTGCCCCTGCGCGTCGAGCGCGCGCACCGTGATGCGGCCGGGACGCTCGACGTTTTCGAAAATTCCTGGCACCGACAGGCAGCCTTCCTCGTGCACGGCAAGCTCATTGCCGGCATTGTCGATTTCAGGATTGATGAAAACCTGAAGCGCGTCGCGTTTTTCCGACAGGTCGATCACGATGATGCGCAGGTGAACATCGATCTGGGTGGCGGCCAGACCGATGCCCGGCGCCTCATACATGGTGTCGGCCATGTCGCCGATGAGCTCGCGGATCGCGTCATCGACGCGCTCGACCGGCGCGGCAACCTGCAACAGCCGGGGGTCGGGATAACGGAGGATGGTTCGAAGTGCCATCTGCAAATGCTACCGCTGGCACCGAACGCTCGCAAGGCGACACAGACCATCAGGCTTGGCCAAACAGCCGAGCGAAGGCTCGCCAGGGCATCTGACACACCCGATGCTTGTGCTCATCGCCACCGCCGGCTCGCCCCACCTGTGCAACATGAATCCCACGCAACCCAATCTGCCACTGATCGAGCCCACCGCGCCCACCACGGTGGGTGGCTGCGCCGAACGCCTGCCGGCATCCTGCGCGGCCATTCCCGCCTTATCGTGCACGCGAAGCTGGCTTACCTTGTCGTTCACGCCAGATTTAGGGCCCGTGGCTGCGCGGCTGCTTCACGAACACTTCGGCTGCGCCTGCGCTGCCCTGCGCGCGCCAGAGCCCGCACTGCGGGCTGTGCTGCCAGTCGCGGTTGCGCAGGCCCTCGCAAGCCCCGACCCGCGCCTTGAAACCGCCATTGCGCAAGCCCTCGCGTGGTCACAGGTGCCCGGGCAGCATCTGCTTACCCTCGCCGATCCCCGCTATCCGCCCATGATTGCGGCCTTGCCCGATCCACCGCCGGTGCTGTATGTGCGGGGCGACCCCGAGGCGCTGAACCGACCGGCAATCGCGCTGGTCGGCAGCCGCAACGCCACGCGCGACGGTCTCGATATTGCCCGATCGGTCGCCTCGGCCTTCGCCCGCACCGGCATCGTGATTGCAAGCGGCCTGGCCGCCGGCATTGACAGCGCAGCCCATCGCGGGGCACTCGCCGCGGGCGGGCTCACCATCGGCTTCATCGGCACGGGCGCCGACCTCATCTATCCACGTGCCCATCACGCGCTCGCCGAATCCGTCATTGCGCAAGGCGCGCTCGTGTCCGAGTTCCCGCTTGGCAGTCCTGCCGTAGCGCATCATTTTCCGCGCCGCAATCGTCTGATTGCGGCGCAGGCCGCGGCCGTCATCGTGGTTCAGGCCGCGCGGCACTCCGGATCGCTGATCACCGCGCGACTGGCGGCCGATCTGGGGCGCGAAGTCGCCGCCTTTCCCGGGTCGGTTCATTCCGCACTCAGTCGCGGCTGTCATCAGCTGATCCGCGACGGGGCGGCCCTGGTTGAGGACGCCGCCGACATTGCCGCGCTCCTCGAAAGCGCCTTCGCCCGCCAGGGCTGGCAAACGAAAGCGTTGCCCGTTCCGCTCAGTCGGGCGCCCAAGGCAAACCTGCCCGCGCTATCCGAGTCAGCGAGCCGGCTGATCGCCGCATTGGGCTGGTCGCCCGTCACACACGACTCACTCCTTCAGGTAAGCGGATTACCCGGACCGCAGGCTGCCAGTGCGCTGATTGAGCTTGAACTGTCCGGACTGGTCGAACGGCTGATCGACGGTCGCTTTCAGCGGCTGGGGCCCGCTACCTGAGCCATGCGTCGGGCCATGACATTTCCCTGGCCGCATCCGGTCTGCTTGCTTGCTTCGCTGGCGGATCGGCCCGTATGATGGCCGCCCCGAACCGGGTCTCAACCCCGAGAGCAACCCCCGTGCCACTGTTTTCACAGGTTCTACTTCCCCAATGACCAAGGCGCTGATCATTGCTGAAAAGCCCTCCGTCGCCGCTGACATCGCGCGCGCACTCGGCGGCTTCACGCGCCAGGGCGACTTTTTCGAGAGCCAGCACTACGTGCTGTCGTCGGCGATCGGGCATCTGGTCGAAATCGGCGCGCCCGAGCAATTCGAAGTCAAACGCGGCAAATGGTCGTTTGCCAATTTGCCTGTCATCCCGCCGCATTTCGACCTGCTCGGCGGCTTCACGCGCCAGGGCGAGTTTTTCGAGAGCAAGCACTACGTGCTGTCGTCGGCGATCGGGCATCTGGTCGAAATCGGCGCGCCCGAGCAATTCGAAGTCAAACGCGGCAAATGGTCGTTTGCCAATTTGCCTGTCATCCCGCCGCATTTCGACCTGAAACCCATCGACAAAACCGAGGACCGGCTGAAGCTGTTAACGCGGCTGATCCGCCGCAAGGACGTGTCCTCGCTCATCAACGCCTGCGACGCGGGCCGCGAGGGTGAACTGATCTTTCGCCTCATCGCTCAGCACGCCAAGGCGCGCCAGCCCATTCGCAGACTGTGGCTGCAGTCCATGACGCCCGCTGCCATTCGGGACGCGTTTGAGCACCTGCGCGATGACCCCGACATGCTGCCTCTGGCTGACGCCGCCCGCTGCCGATCCGAGGCCGACTGGCTGGTCGGCATCAACGGCACGCGCGCCATGACCGCGTTCAACTCTCGCGACGGGGGGTTTTATCTCACCACCGTCGGTCGGGTTCAAACGCCCACGCTCACCATCGTGGTCGAGCGCGAAGAGCGAATCCGCAGTTTCATTGCGCGCAACTACTTCGAGGTCAAGGCCCAGTTTGGCGCGGTCGCGGGCGCCTACGAGGGCAAGTGGTTCAACCCGACGTTCCGTAAAGACGAGAACGATGCCGAAGCACGCGCCGAGCGTCTCTGGGACCCTGAAACCGCCGAGTCCATCGTGGCCGAGGCCATCGTGGCCGCCTGCCAGGGCAAGACCGCGATCATCACCGACGAATCCCGGCCCGCCACCCAGCTCTCGCCTGCGCTCTTTGACCTCACCTCGCTGCAGCGGGAAGCCAATTCCCGGTTCGGTTTTTCGGCAAGAACGACGCTTGCCATTGCGCAGGCGCTTTACGAACGACACAAGGTCCTCACCTACCCGCGAACCGACTCGCGGGCGCTGCCCGAAGACTATCTCGATACCGCCCGCCAAACGGTCGATGTGCTCACCGAGCAGGCGCCATACCGACCCTTCGCACAGCAGATTCTAGATTCGGGATGGATTCGACCCAACCGCCGCGTCTTTGATAAAAGTAAAGTAAGTGCCGACCCTTCGCACAGCAGATTCTTAATTCGGGATGGATTCGACCCAACCGCCGCGTCTTCGATAACAGCAAAGTAAGTGACCACTTTGCAATTATCCCAACGCTGCAGGCACCGCGCGCGCTATCGGATGCCGAGCAGCGCATCTACGACCTGGTCGCCCGGCGCTTCATGGCCGTGTTTTTCCCGGCCGCAGAGTCGCTGGTCACCACCCGCATCAGCCGGGTCGGCGAGCATGCGTTCAAAACCGAAGGTCGCGTCCTGGTCAACCCCGGCTGGCAGGCCATCTATGGCCGCGAGGGGGGCGACGACACCCTGCCGCCGGTGGGCGCCGACGAACGGGTGGCGGTCAACGACATCGAGCTTGCCGCGCTCAGTACACGGCCTCCGCCTCGATACAACGAAGCCACGCTGCTCTCGGCCATGGAGGGGGCGGGCAAGCTGATCGACGATGACGACCTGCGCGCGGCCATGGCCGACAAGGGGCTGGGCACACCGGCCACACGCGCCTCCATCATCGAGGGGCTGATCGCCGAAAACTATCTGATCCGCGACGGCAAGGAACTGGTTCCGACCACCAAAGCGTTTCAGCTGCTGACACTGCTGCGCGGACTGGGCGTCACCGAGCTCACGGCACCCGAGCTCACCGGTGAATGGGAGCACAAGCTCGCCGAAATGGAGCGCGGGCGGCTGGACCGCGATGCGTTCATGCGCGAAATCGCCGACATGACCCGCCAGGTGGTCGAGCGCGCCAAAAATTACCAGGCCGATACCGTGCCGGGTAATTACGCCACACTCAAGGCGCCGTGCCCGAAGTGCGGCGCCGTGGTCCAGGAAAACTACCGCCGCTACGCCTGCACGGCCTGCGATTTTTCCATCAGCAAAATTCCGGGCGCGCGACAGCTCGAGGTAACGGAAGCCGAGGCACTGATCACCGAGCGCACGGTCGGTCCGCTACAGGGTTTTCGAAGCAAAATGGGCCGTGAAGCCGAGGCACTGATCACCGAGCGCACGGTCGGTCCGCTACAGGGTTTTCGAAGCAAAATGGGCCGTCCGTTCGCGGCAATCCTGAAGCTAAGCGCAGATCACCGCCTCGAATTCGATTTCGGCCAATCCGATCGCGACGACGACGCGCTTGCCGAGGCGGTCGACTTCGGCGGCCGGACCGCGCTTGGCCCCTGCCCGAAATGCGCCGGCAAGGTGTTTGAACACGGCATGAGTTACGTGTGCGAAAACACCGTTGGTCCTTCGCGAAGCTGCGACTTCCGCTCGGGCAAAATCATCCTGCAGCAGGAAATTGGCGAAGCACAAATGCAGAAGCTGCTCGCCGATGGCCGCACCGACCTCCTCGACGGTTTCGTCTCAGCGCGCACACGCCGCAAATTCAAGGCCTTCCTGGTTCGGGAACCTGGCGGACGAATCGGCTTTGAGTTCGCGCCGCGCCCCGCCAAGCCTGGCGCAGAAACGCCGAAATCGGGCGCCAAGGCTAGAACCAAAGCGGACGCGGCTTCTTCCGAATCGGCCGTGTCAGAGGACACTTCGCGCGCCAAGCCCAAGCGCTCAGCAAGAGCGGCAAAACCAGCCACCGGCAAAACGCGAAAGCCCGCTGCCCGAAAATCCTGAATTGCCGTGCCGTCCGGCCTCGAGCGGCGGCACGCCTTATCGCGCAGGCCACTCTCCCTGATCGAGCGCCGGTTTTTTTATCCGCAGGGCTCACAGCCACGGTATTCTCAAGGCCGTGCGCCCTCTCCAGCCCGAGCATGTCCACGCGACATGGGTCTTTGCCTACGGATCCCTGATCTGGAATCCAGGGTTTGACTATCGGCGTGCCGAACTCGCGCGGCTTAACGGGTATCACCGCGCGTTCTGCATCGGTTCGACCCGCTACCGGGGCACACCCGACCGACCCGGCGTGGTGCTGGGCCTGGATCGCGGGGGCGCCTGTGTCGGAGTGGCCTACGAGCTTCACGAGACCTCACGCAAAGCCGCGTTGGATGCGCTGTTTCAGCGGGAAATTCCGGATTGGGCCGAGCGGGTGTATCGCCCCACCATGGTTCGCGTGAGGCTCTCGGACGGCGCGCCGGTCGAGGCACTTGCCTTCGTCGCAGAGCGGGGCAGTCGCTGGTATCGGCGGCTGGCCGAGGCAGAGCTTCTTAAAACCCTGCGCGAGGCGCACGGCCAGCGTGGCCCCAACCGCGACTATGCGATCAACACCTGGCAGGCGCTTCAGGCTCGGGGCGTTCGCGATGACAGACTCGAGCGGCTGGTACGATTGGTCGAGGGTGAGCCCTTACAGACTCAGAGCGTCAGCTCGCCGCGAATGCATTCGGTGCAATAGCCTCCAACCCAAACCGTGTCTGGCGCGGTCTGCTCGATGTAAACCCGACCATCGCGACCCAGGCGGGTGCCCTGCCGGGCCACATAGCGGGCGGGCGCGATCGCCTCGCCAATCAACCACTGCGCGAGCGCCGCATTCAGGCTGCCGGTGACGGGGTCTTCGCGCAGGCTCCCGCCCGCGGTAAAAAACGCTCGGACCTCGAAGTCGACCTCGGCTGCGGCATCCGCCGGGGCCACCACGCCGACTTTGCCGCGCGCGCCAATCACCCCCAGGTCCAGCCCCTCGAGGATCGCCGGATCGGGCTCAAGCGCCAGGACCTCGGCAGCCGACCCCAGAAGCACCCCCCGCCAACGCGGCCCATTGTCACACCAGGAATGGGCGATGATCGACTTGCGCGGGATTCGCAACCCTGATGCGATCCGCACAACCTCTGCTTCGTCCAGTGGCCCGTCCCGAAGACGGGGCGGCGCGGCAAACCAGAGCCGTTCACCCGACTGTCGGATCGCGATCAATCCTGCCTCGCACTGCTGGATGATCAGATCGCGCTGCGGCCGTCCACCCGCCGACAGCCACGCATGACAGCTGCCAAGCGTCGGATGGCCCGCAAACGGCAGCTCTCGCCCGGGGCTGAAGATTCGAACCCGATAGTCAGCCTGGTCGGTGTCGGGTGGCAACAGAAACGTGGTCTCGGACAGGTTGGTCCAGTTCGCAAACGCCTGCATCTGCTCAGCGCTCAGCCCCTGCCCATCGAGCACCACGGCGAGCGGGTTACCGAGCGTACGGACGCTGGAAAAAACATCGAGCTGTGTGAATCGCCGCACACGGGCTGGCTGCGCAGTCACCGATGGCCTCGGCCGCGAACCATCCGGCTGCTCAAGGCCTGCCCGGCCGGCTCACTTGGCGTGGCAACCTTGCCCACCGCAACATGCGCATGCAGCCGCGATCCCGCCGGTACACCGGCCATCAGAAACTCCATCTGATCGGCCAGGATGCGTCGGTTTCGAAGAATGAAGGCTTCGTGCTGGCTGGGTACATACGGCACGTACAGGAGCGGCATGCCGGCCTGTTCGGGCGTTCGGTTGCCTTTGCGCAGGTTGCAGGGCTTGCAGGCGCTTACCAGATTGGTCCAGGTGTCGCGCCCACCTTTGCTCTGGGGCAGCACATGCTCGGCGGTCAGATCGGCCAGCCGGTACTTCCCGCCGCAGTAGGCGCACACGTGCCGGTCGCGCGCGAACAGCATCTCGCGCACCACCACCGGCACCCGGTCGCGCGGTGCGCGCACGATGGTGTCGCCGCGCAGCGCAACGATCGAACGCAGCGTCAGTTCCGATTGTCGGCCGCTTGCGCGATTGACGCCGCCGCGAAGCACAAACGCGTGCTCGCCGAGGTCCCAGGCAACTGCGCCTCTCACATAACAGGTTGCCGCCTCTTCCAGGCCAATCCATCGCCGGGGATAGCCCCCTGCATCCAGCGCGAGAATGGCGGGGGGATCGGTGTGCTGCAATAGACCTGGAAGCGTCTGCATCAAAACTCCGTCGGTGGTTCTTGGATGCCGTCGACCTCACGGCACAAACTGACGAAAGACTCTACACTCGCAGCATGAATCTTCCTATCTCTATCGCGGATGTTGAAGCCGCTGCCGGCCGCCTCGCAGGTGTGGCGGTGCGAACGCCCGTCCTGACCAGCCCAGCTGCCGATTCCCTGGCAGGCGCCCAGCTCTTTTTCAAGTGCGAAAACCTGCAGCGCATCGGGGCCTTCAAATTCAGGGGTGCTTTCAACGCGCTCTCCCGTCTCTCCGCCGAGGCCCGCCAGCACGGCGTCATCACCTATTCGTCGGGAAACCACGCGCAGGCGATCGCGCTGTCGGCAAAGCTGCTCGGAATGCCTGCGCTGATCGTGATGCCGGCGGACGCGCCAGCGGTCAAGATCGAGGCAACGCGCTCGCACGGTGCGGAAATCGTTCTCTACGACCGCTACGCCCAGGATCGCGAGGCGCTTGGACGCTCGCTCGCCGAGGCGCGCCAAATGACGCTGATTCCGCCGTATGACCACACGGATGTGATGGCGGGGCAGGGCACTGCTGCGCTCGAGCTTTTCGATGCGGTCGGCCCGCTCGATGCGCTCTTCGTCTGCGTGGGCGGCGGCGGGCTCATCTCCGGCTGTGCGGTGGCAGCGGCCGCTCGTTCACCTGGCTGCCGCGTGATCGGTGTTGAACCACTGGCGGGCGATGACGTGCGCCAGTCGCTTGCGCGCGGCGAACGGGTACGAATCGCCGTCCCGCAAACGCTTGCCGATGGCGCACAAACCCAGTCGCCGGGCGAGCTTACGTTTGCCGTGATTCGCGAACGCGTTTCCGAGATCGCCACCGTCAGCGATGAAGCGCTGGTGCAGACCATGCGTTGGCTCGCCGCCCACCTGAAGCTGGTGGTCGAGCCCACGGGCTGTTTGGCTGCGGCCGCTGCGCATGCGCCGCGATTGCGGCCGCAGCGCTTGCGCCGCGATCCGATCTCGCCGGTCGGCGAATCGGTGTCATCTTGAGCGGCGGCAACATTGACCTCGGCCGGTTTGCCGCGCTGATCGCACCGACCGCGCGGTAGCGGGCCCTCATCCGCTCAGGCGATCGCCAGCGCTTGCGCCTTCCAACAGGGGCGTCTGTTTGAACTCAGGCCGCAAGTTCGATCATCTCGAATTCAGCTTTGGCGACGCTGCAGTCCTGGCACTCCCAGTCGGCCGGAATATCGTCCCAACGGGTGCCCGGCGCTATGCCGTGCTCGGGGTCGCCAGCGGCTTCGTAATAGGGGTAACCGCACACAATGCATTGCCAGGGGTTCATGGTGGTGTCCTTGTAGAGAGAGAGGCAGAGGTGAGTTCTGGTTGGATTGGCGATCGCGCCGTTCACGCAGCGTTCCGCAGTTCACGCGTGGCGTCGAGCGCACGCTGGTAGCGCGCCGCGTGGCGTTTTTCAACATCGGCCAACGCCTGGAAGCGTCGCGCCGCGCGATTCAGGGTTTGCGCAAATCTCTCGGCGTGCTCACGTGATTCGGCGATCTGCTCGTCAATCTCGGCGATAGCCGCCCGCGCGCCTTCAGCAACCGCGGCTTCGCGAAACTTCGGGTACATCTCGGTGTATTCGTAGGTTTCCCCGGCGATTGCGATTTCCAGCGCTCGCGCCGGCGTCATCTGGTCGCGCGGATAGAGCAGGTCTAGGTGGCCGAATGCGTGCATGACCTCCTGATCAGCGGTTTCCTCAAACACACGCGCGGTTTGCTCATCGCCTGCTGCGCGGGCAAGCCGGGCGAAGAAGCGATACTTGATGTGCGCCATCGACTCGCCGGCAAATGCGGCTTCAAGATTGGCGAAGGTCTTGATTTCGGGGCGTTGCGCTGACATGGGCGTCCTTTCGTTCGTGTGGCCCGGCAACCCTGCGCTGCCTGGCATGAACGGGATAATGCGGACGCCCGATCAATAAATCCAATTTATTGTGTGGATTGTTACGATAGTTTTTTGCGACGGCCGATCAACCAAACGGTCGAACACCAATCAGGCTCGCGTGGAGAACCGTGGCGAACGCACCATAGGCCAACAGGCCAATGATCAGTACCACAGCGTCGGCAAGCCGTGAGCTTGATTCGGCAGCCGCGGCTGCGGGGCTGGCGGTGGGATGCATGAGCGCTGCAGCGTCCCGCCTGCGCGCCGCGCGAAATGACAGCACCGCCCAGATCAATAGCGCGCCAAACAGCACCAGATCAGCGAGCGACTGGCTGGCGATCAGGTGCGCAAAAGCCCAGAGTTTCACCCCAAGCACCATCGGGTGTTTCAGGCGGGCCCGGATGGTGTTGCGAGGCACATACGCGGCTGTCACCAGCACGAAGGAAAACAGCATGAGGAGGGCCGCGACATGGCGCCCGCCTGCCCACGCGGGCCAGAGATTGACCGGGTGCGTGCGTGCGTCGGCGTAACCCTTGATGATGAGCACCAGCCCCACCAGCGACGCCAGAGAAATCAGCCCCTTGTAGGCGAGCGGGCCCCACGAGGCGATAAAACGTTCGCGCACCGATTCAAAGGCAATGCGACTCGAGTGCGCACCGATAAACAAAATCAGGCCTGCGATCAGAAGCACCATGCGATCACCTCAGGTTCAGGCCGACGGGTGGCCGGTCGTTGAACCCGAGCATACCTGGATGCAGATTCGATCCGGCCAGAGCGGGGTTTTGTTCGAACCCCGCGCCGCCAACTCAATCGACCTGAGCGACGGGCTCGCCATCGGAGGCCGACCAGCGTGTCCGAGATGCATCAATCAGTTGCTGCAACGACACCGTATCGAGGTAGTCCATCGCCTGGGTTCGCAGTTGCTCCCACACCTGTCCGCCAGGCGCGTTGAGCGCCGCCTCACGTTCCGCCGCACTTTGCGCATCGAGCTGATCCACACAGTAAACGATGTCGCCGACGCTGATGTCACGGGCGGCGCGCGCCAACACATAGCCACCGCCTGGACCGCGGAAACCCTCGACAAGTTCGTGGCGCCGAAGCAGCGCGAACAGATGTTCGAGGTGTGAGAGCGAAACATCGAGCCGCGTGGCGATGTCGGCGAGCCGCGCCGGGCTGCTTGCCCGGTGCATCCCAAGCTCGACCAACGCTGCGGTGGCAATCCGAGCCTTCGTCGAAACTTTCATCGAACTCTCTTTCAGAAAAAGTTTAGGAGTCAATAGTCTACCGATCGGGGGGTTTTCGGTATATTCGTTTGTTCCTGCATTTCGTATCGGTTTTTCCGAATGATAAACTACAAGCATCTGCAGTACTTCTGGCGCGTCGCGCGCGCCGGGGGCCTTGCGCGAGCCAGCGACGAGGCGCACGTGACGCCTCAAACGATCAGCGAACAGCTGCATGAACTTGAGGCTGCGCTCGGTGCGCGCCTGTTCGAGCGGCGGGGCAGACGGCTCGCGCTCACCGAGTCCGGCCAGGTCGCGTTCGACTACGCGGAGCGAATCTTTGCGCTGGGGGCTGAGGCTGAAGCGGTATTGCGGGGTAGCGCCGATTCTCAATCCGTTCTCTTTCGGATCGGCGTTGCCGACGTGGTTCCAAAAGCCGTTGCCCACCGATTGATCGAGCCGGCGATGCACATTGGAAGGCCGGTCCACCTCACGGCCCGTGAGTGGAAACTCGATGGCCTGCTCGCAGAGCTGGCGGTGCATCGTCTTGACATGGTGATTGCTGACACACCGACCCCGCCGGGAACCGGTGTCCGCGCCTTTAACCACCGGCTGGGCGAAACTGGCCTCTGCTTCTTTGCCTCGCGGCAGGTGGTCGATCGGATGAAAGGCGAGTTCCCCGCCAACCTGCACCGGATGCCGGTGCTGATGCCAGGGCAGGACACGGCGCTCTACGGGCGGCTGGTGCGCTGGTTCGAGCGCCACCACATTGCGCCTGAACTGGTGGCCGAGTTTGATGACGCGGCACTAATGAAGGCTTTTGGACGTGCGGGGCTTGGAATATTTTCCTCGCCGGCTGCGCTCGCCTCGGAGATCGCCGCACAGTACTCGGTGGTTGCAATTGGAACCACCGATGAGGTTCGACAGGAGTTTTACGCGATTTCTGTGCAACGTCGAACCACACATCCCTGCGTCCGCGCGATTTTCGATCATGCGGGAACCTCGCTTCCCGCGCTCGCGCCCGATGCGATCAGCCCACGTTCGAGCCGGAAAGTTCAGCGAGCGTTGCGTCGATAAGGGCGCGCGCAATGCTCAGTCGAGGCGGTACGTTTGGCAGCGCCTCGGGTTCAAACCACTGCGCATCGGCCAGTTCGTTGGGATCGATGCGGATATCGCCCGAGGCCCACTCGGCTCGAAACGCAATCATGAGCGAGTGCGGAAACGGCCAGCTCTGGCTGCCAAAGTAGCGCAGGTCGCGAATTTCGATTCCCACCTCTTCGCGAACCTCTCGCACCACAGCCTGCTCGATGGTTTCGCCCGCTTCGACAAAGCCAGCCAGTGCGCTGTAGCGCCCAGGCGGGAAGTGCAGACCCCGGCCCATCAGCATGTGTCTGCCGCGCGTCACCATCACCATCATGGCGGGTGCAATACGAGGATAGGTGGCGAGCGAGCAGCTTGGACAATGACGCGCACGCTCGCCGGGCATCAGCGCGGTGGGCGCGCCGCAGGCACCGCAATAGCGATGTGTGCGATCCCATTCGAGCAGCTGAACGGCGCGCATCGCAATCGACAGGTCAACGTCATTTAACTCGCCAAACCACTGCCGCAGCCCTGCAGCCCTAAGCCCTGGGGGAAGCTGCTTGCGCGCGTCCGCCCGATCGATTGCCACCGCCACATGATCGCGACCGAGGTGTCGACCGACCGCATGAACACGGTCTGCCTCTAAGCCTAGCGCTCGGTAGTGCCGCCAGGCCATGGCCTGCGGTGAAGCGTCGGCCAGAATCAAGGCGTCGCCCGCAAACACGTAGGCGATCGCATCGTCGTGTAGCGCAAGCTCAATCGATGGCTCAAAGTCGTCCGGTGATCGGATCATCCCAACACCTCTCCATGCTCACGGGTCGACAAAAATCGAACCCGTGGCCATGCTTCCATGGTTACCTGCAGGTTGTATTTATTGGGGGCTAGATACACCGGGTTGTTATCGACATCGTGTGCCAATCGCGCGACCTGATCTCGCTCAAATTTTTTGCGTGCTGCATCATCCGGATACACCAACCAGCGCGCCAGGTGCACATCGCTGGCATCGTAGACCGCATCAACCTGGTACTCGGTTTGCAGCCGGTGCGCAACGATCTCGAATTGAAGGGGTCCCACCGCGCCGAGCAAGGTGTGTCCCAGCGCATTCTCAAAGACCTGAATGGCGCCCTCTTCACCGAGCTCTTTCAACCCTTTTGACAGCTGCTTCGATTTAAACGGATCGCGGGCTCGCGCCATCCGAAACAGTTCTGGCGCAAAGTAGGGAATTCCCAGAAAGGCAAGTTTTTCGCCTTCGGTGATGGTGTCCCCGATCTGAAGCTGCCCGTGATTGTGCAAACCGATGATGTCGCCAGCGACAGCCTCCTCGCTGGCAACGCGCTCATTGGCCATGAACGACAGTGCGTGCGCAAGCTTGATTTCGCGACCGGTGCGCTGATGAACGACCCTACACCCGGGTCGGTAGCGCCCGGAGCACACCCGGACAAACGCAATGCGATCGCGATGCCGCGGATCCATGTTGGCCTGGATCTTGAACACAAAGCCCGTGAGCGCCGGCTCATCAGGCGC